>CADAPN010000122.1 GCA_902789835.1 Oscillospiraceae bacterium | reverse complement strand
AATCGAACCCACGTATCCAGCTTGGAAGGCTGGTGTTCTACCATTGAACTACACCCGCACGGCCAAAGCTTTTCAGCTTGAAGATGATACCACAGTTTATGCCCTGCTGTCAATCCTTTTTTTATTTCTTTTTTTCTTTCATGTCCATTGCAGAAGCGATATGTTTTGTGATACACTAATAAAAAAAGTCGGATGGAAGGTGGTGGTTCGATTGGCGAAAACACAGTGGTACAAGGAAATGACGGTTTACCAGATCTGGGTGCGCAGCTTCTGTGACGGAAACGGCGACGGCATCGGTGACCTTTTCGGCGTTCTGAAGAAGCTGGACTATATCAAGAGCCTTGGCGTGGACGCGATCTGGTTTTCCCCGATCTACCCGTCTCCGAATGCGGATTTCGGCTATGATATTTCGGACTATATGAACATTCACCGGGATTACGGAACCCTGGATACCTTCCGCGAGGTGCTCGAGCGCGCCCACGGAATGGGAATGCGGGTTTTCATGGATCTGGTGGTGAACCATACCTCGGACGAGCATCCCTGGTTCAAGGAGAGCAGAAGAGCACACAACAATCCCTATCACGACTACTATATCTGGCGCCACGGCCGGGTCAGCCGGGGCAAGCGCTATCCGCCGAACAACTGGACCAGCATGTTTGAAGGCGGTGCATGGGAGTATGACGAGTTCCTGGACGAGTATTATTTGCACCTGTTTGCCAAAAAGCAGCCCGATCTGAATATGGCCAACCCGAAGGTCCGGGAAGAGGTCAAGCGGATCATGCGGTTCTGGCTCGACATGGGCGTGGACGGCTTCCGTGAGGATGTGATCACTTACATCGGAAAAGCGCCGGGGCTTCCGGACGCCCACCCGAAGCTGCCCATTGCAAACGGACACCGCTATTACTCCAATCAGCCGGAGACGCACAAATACCTGAAAGAATTCAAGCATGATGTGCTGGACCACTACGACTGTTTCACGGTGGGAGAGAGTCCCCTGACCACGGCGGATATCGCGCTGAGCTATGTCACGGAGGGACCGGAGCAGGTGCTGGACGAGATGATCGCGTTCTCGCACATGGAAGCGGACTGCTTCATGACGGATATGATCCAGACGAAGTTCGACCTGCGGAAGATGAAGAGGGCCTTTTCCGACTGGCAGGAGAAGCTGCAGGGCAAGGCCTGGAACGCGCTGTATATAGAGAATCACGATCATCCGCGGATCATCAGCCGTTACGGAAGCGAAGCCTATCGGGTGGAGAGCGGTAAAATGCTCGCCGCGATGTACATGCTGCAGCGCGGCACGCCGTTTATCTACCAGGGGCAGGAAATCGGCATGACCAACATCCGCATGAAGAGCCTGGACCAGTTCCAGGATGTCATGACCCACAACAGCATCCGGCTGGTGCAGGGGCTGCTGCCGCAGACCACGATCCTGAAGCTGGTGAACAAGGGCAGCCGGGAGAACTCGAGAACGCCGGTCCAGTGGAACGCGGAGAAGAACGCCGGATTCACCGAAGGAGAGCCCTGGTTCCCGGTGAATGAAAACTACCGTGAGGTCAATGTCGCATCGCAGGAGAACGACCCCGATTCGCTGCTGAATTTCTACCGGAGGCTGATCGCGTTCCGGAAGGCGAACAAGGTTGCGCTCTACGGGGACTACATCGAGCACGACAAGAAGAGCAAAGACTTCTACGTCTATGAACGGAACTATGTTGACAAAAAGCTGCTGGTCATCTGCTTCTTCTCAAAGGAGCAGAAGCGCTTTGACGCCCCGGTGGGCATCAGCCTGGAGAACGGGCATCTGGTGTTCGCCAACTACGAGATGAACCAGGTGGTCTCCAACGGGTTCACGGCGAGACCGTACGAGCTGCGCGTGTATCTGTTTGATCCGGAGCAGCCGAAGGATCCTTATGAAGGGCTGCGGAGACAGAAATGAAAGTACAGGAATACGCTTATGCAAAACTGAATCTGACGCTGGACGTGACAGCGAAGCGGGACGACGGCTATCACGATATGCTGATGGTGATGCAGACGGTGTCGATCTCGGACAGCATCGTGCTGGAGCAGACCGGTGAAAAAGGAATCCGGGCCGCGTCCAACTTCCGTTATGTCCCGACGGATGAGCGGAACCTCGCCGTACGCGCGGCGGGGACTTTCCTCGATGCCGTCGGGGAGGCGAAAGACGGCATCCTGATCCGGATGGACAAGAGCATCCCGGTCGGTGCGGGAATGGCCGGCGGATCGGCGGATGCGGCGGCCGTGCTGCGGGGAATGAACCGCCTGTACGGAAACCGGATGAGCCGCAGAGAACTGGAAAAGCTGGGCGAGCAGGTCGGATCGGATGTGGCGTTCTGTGTCGCGGGCGGAACCGCGCTTGCCCGGGGCAGGGGAGAAGTCCTGGAGGATCTCACGCCGATGCCGGACTGCGCGATTGTCGTCTGCAAACCCGGGTTTTCCATCTCCACGCCGGAGCTCTTCCGAAAACTGGACCAGACGGGACTGCGTACCCACCCGGACACCGCGGGAATGCTGAGCGCGCTGGAAAGCGGGAACCTGAAGGAGATCTCCATGCGGATGTTCAACGTCTTCGAGGAAGTAGAGGACCGCCGGATGCGCAGCGAGACGGAGATCAAGCACGTGCTGCTGGATCACGGCGCGCTTGGGGCCGTAATGACCGGAACCGGCTCTGCCGTCTTCGGCGTCTTCAGCGATGAGGCCGCGGCGGAAGCCTGCGCGGAGAATCTTCGCGGGGAGCATAAGTTCTGCCGTGTGGCAAGACCGGTTGGCCGACTGGAGCTGTGAGGAAGAGCACGCGGACATAAATCCTTCAGTTTATTGAATATAACAAAAGTTGGTAGGAATAAAAAAACCGCATCCATGGTTCCCCGAAGCCCGTCAGGGCTGCGGAGATCACGGATGCGGTCTTTTTTCGGGGGACGGAATCAGGTCTCGCCGAGACGCTCCCGAATGTAGCTTTCTACCTGATCAAATTCGATGTCCAGCGCAACGGAGAGCTCACCATGGAGAATATCCTTTGCACGCTTCATGGTCGCTTCGGCGCGGCTGCTGCGGGTCTTTTTCGTCGCCATACGGCAGCGGAGCCCCTTGATCACCGAAACCAGCGCTTCATTGGTGTGGAGCTTGAAGAGCTCGCGATAGAACGCATCCACATGGTTGAAGCGGCTGTCGTTGCAGATGGCGGGGGCGATTCCGGGGATGGAATCAATCAGGGCGTCTGCTTCGTCCCGGCTGATAATGGGGCGCATAAAAGCGCTTGAATCCACCGGCGCAAAGTAAGTCCCGGAACCCACCAGGGGGGTCAGGTAGTAATATAGTTTTTCTTTGGATGCCCCGCTCATTTCGAGGGGCGCGATTCTTTGGACTGTACAGACTCCATTCTCACCGTAGATTATTTTTTCACCAATATCAAACATGTATTCCTCTCTTCACACAGTGGCCAAAAACTCGCAAACTCGCTGGTTACACTATTATACATGAAAAAATGCTAAATTTCTACTGGCTTTTTTAACAAAATATATGAAAATACGGCGCAAATCCGATGGTTTTACGCATTGTCATTCCGGGGAAGCTCTGGTATAATCAGAATTATGAAACTATATTTTTACGGACATCAATATCAATACGCCGCGGAACAGATGCTGATGACCCTGTTCCCGGGCGAGAGACCGGAATACCCGGAGGGAAAGCCGGAAGGCCGGAGAATGGAGATCCGCCTCCATGAGGGGAAGCGGATGACCACGGCAAGCTGCCTGTACTGTGACGGCGAACAGAGCCGGTACGGCCGTGCGGCTGTGCAGAACACACGCCTGACCGACCGGATTCAGACGGACAGCCTCTGCCAGCAGATCGTGAAGCTCGCGATTTACCGTGCGGTGCTGCGCTCCGGACGGAAGAAGCCGGTCTGGGGAGCGCTGACCGGCGTGCGGCCGGGGAAACTGATGAGCCCGATGCTTGAGCGCGGGATACCGGAGAAGGAGGCATTGAAGCGCTTTGAGGCGGAATACGACGTCGCCCATGACCGGGCGCTGCTCTGCCTCGACACCTCAAAAGCCACCGTCCGGGCGGACCGCCTGCTGGAAGCGGGGGACGTGTGCCTCTACGTGGGGATCCCGTTCTGCCCGACACGCTGCGCCTACTGCAGCTTTGTCAGCCAGTCCGTGGAAAAGAGCATGAAGCAGATTCCGGCTTTCCTGGAGACGCTGGAACTGGAACTGCATGCGGTGGCGGAACAGATACGAAGAAACGGCCTCCGTGTCGTGTCGATCTACATGGGCGGCGGAACCCCGACGACCCTGGATGAAGGGCAGCTGGACCGGCTCCTGACGAAGATCGAGACGGAGTTTGATCTCTCGGCGCTGAGGGAATGCACCGTGGAGGCCGGACGTCCGGACACCATTACGGTCGGCAAGCTTCACACGCTGCGAAAACACGGGGTAGACCGGGTGAGCGTCAACCCGCAGACGATGTCAGATGAGGTGCTGGAGGCGATCGGAAGAAAGCACAGCGCACAGGATATCGTCCGGGCACTGCGGCAGGTTCGGGAGACCGGGGGCTTCGCGGTGAACATGGACCTGATCGCCGGCCTTCCGACAGACACGGAGGAGAGCTTCCGCCGGACGGTGGACACGGTCCTGGACCTGAACCCGGAGAACATCACCATCCATACCCTCAGCATCAAACGCGGGGCGAGGCTGCATTTCGGAGAGGGGACGCTCCCCTCCGACGAGGCGGTGGAGGCCATGCTCGACTATGCAAATGACCGGCTTCGACAGGCGGGTTACAGCCCGTACTACCTCTACCGGCAGAAGAACATGTCCGGGGGCTTCGAGAACATCGGATGGACCCGGCCGGGGTATGAGAACCTCTACAACATCTGCATCATGGAGGAGCTGTGCAGTATTCTCGCCGCGGGGGCGGGCGGCTCCACCAAGCTGATTCGCCGCGACGGCGGACGCAACGACCGTCTGGTGGCGCCGAAGTACCCCACGGAATATATCGAGAGCATCGGGCGGATCTGTGAAGAGAAGGAAAAAATCGGCGCCTTTTACCGGAACCTGCCGGGAAAGGCGGCCGTGACAGAAGGAGGAGAAAGAGATGGCATATAGACTGGAGGATATCAACTACAGGACGATTTCAGACCCGAAGGGACTGATCGAGGAAGCGGACGCGCTGTATGCAAAGAAGATCGAAACGGCGGCGGAAAGCATTCTGGAGAACCGGAAAAACAGCCCGATCATTCTGCTCTCGGGACCGTCCGGGTCCGGCAAAACCACCACGGCGATGAAGATCTCCGAGGCGCTGGAAGAGCGCGGGGTCAAAACGCACTATGTCGCGATGGATGACTACTACAACACGATCCTGCCGGAGACGGTGCCCAGAACGCCCGACGGAGAAATGGATCTGGAGTCTCCGCTCTGCCTGGACCTGGACCTGATGAACCGGCATTTTACCGAGCTTTCCCAGGGGAAGAGAATCTATGTCCCAAAGTACGAATTCTCCCGCCGGATGCGGATCCAGGAACCGTCCAAATCCATCAAGCTGAAAAAGGACGAAATGGTGGTTTTCGAAGGCATCCACGCGCTCAACAGCATGATCACAGACGTCCATCCGGAAGCCTTCAAGCTCTATATTTCGGCCAGAAGCGACGTGACGTTTCAGGGGACGAAGGTGTTCGACAGAAGCTGGTTCCGCCTGGTGCGGCGCACGGTGAGGGACTTTAAGTTCCGCGGAACCGACCCTGCAACGACGATCTCCATGTGGGCTAATGTGATGCGGGGAGAGCACAAGTATATCGCACCGTTCAAGGACAAGGCGGATTATCAGTTTGACAGCTCCTTTGCCTATGAGCTTCCGGTGCTGAACAAGACGGCGACGGAGCTTTTCAAGACCGTGCCGGAGGGGATCGAGCGCTTTGAAGAACTGAA
>CADAPN010000121.1 GCA_902789835.1 Oscillospiraceae bacterium | reverse complement strand
GACAGAGAGCTGTGAAAGTGCTGCTGTCGAAAAAATACCTGGAGAGACTTATATGACCTTTGAGAAGCTGCTTCAAGAGGATGGAAGACTGGTATACCGAACACGCGGCGTGAGCATGGAGCCCATGCTGCGGCAGAACAGAGACCTCGTGGTGATCGAGGTTCCCTCTTCTCGTTTAAAGAAATACGACGTGGCGCTGTACCGCCGGGGAACAAGCTATGTGCTGCACCGGGTGATCGGGGTAAAGAGCGACCATTACCTGATCCGGGGTGACAACACCTATGCCCTGGAGACCGTCCCGGACAGCGCTGTCCTCGGCGTGCTGACGGCGTTTCAGCGAAAGGGGAAGAAGTATTCCGTGACCGACCGGGACTATCGGTGCTATGTCCGATTCTGGAATGCGATTTATCCCCTCCGTGCCCTTCGGGCCCGATGCCAGGGACTCGCGGTGGAAATCGCCCGAAAGCTGGGGCTCCTGCCTCTGCTCAAACGCCTGCTTCGAAGGAAAAATGACCGTTAACAAAAACAGGACCGCCAGGCATCAAAGCGATGCACCGACGGTCCTGTGTTGTTATATTCTCTCCCGAAAAGAGAGAATCATTTATTTCATGGTGTTGCGGAGGGTGCCGATGTCTTCAATCTCAATGTCGACGACATCGCCGGCCTTGAGCCACTTCTTGACATCGGCGTCCTTCTTCTCCAGGGCGACACCGCTGGGGGTGCCGGTGAAGATCAGGTCGCCCGGCTCGAGACGGACATACTTGGAGGCGTAGCTGATGATCTGGGCGCAGTTGAAGATCATCTGGGTGGTGAGACCGTCCTGGCGTAGCTGGCCGTTGACATAGCTGCGAATCTGCTTCGGGGAGAAGGGATCGAAGCTGTCGGCGGTCACGATGAAGGGGCCGCAGGGGCCGAAGCCGGGCATGGTCTTGCCGATGAGCCACTGGCCGCTGCGCATCTGGCTGTCACGGCAGCTCAGATCGTTGCCGCAGGTGTAACCGAATACACAGTTCATGGCCTCGTCCTCGCTGACGCCCCAGGCCGTCTTGCCCATGACGATGACGAGCTCGGCTTCATAGTCGTAGCTGACTTCCCAGGGGGGAAGCTCAACCTCGGCCTCGTGCGGGACCAGGGCGTTATCGAACTTGGAAAAGAGATTCGGATACTTCGGCAGCTCAAAGCCGGTGGCGAGGGTGTGGGACTTGTAGTTGAAGCCGACACAGAGAAGCTTTCCGATGGGGTTCACAACATTTTCAAATACGGGTGCTTCCACGACGGGAAGGCTTTCATCCGCGGCGAGGCGGACGACCGCACTGCGGTCGGCACCGCAGATCAGGTCCTGAAGCGAGAGGGGACAGCCGGCCGCCGTAAGATCGACGATACCACGTGCGGTCTCGGTGGCGAGATGGATCCCGCTGACGGTTTTAATATTGGCAAGTTTCATTTCATGTCACCTCTGAATGTTTCTTTTTACGGCAGACAGTTTAGCCGAATTCAAAGAAAAGTGCAAGAGGAAATCGAGAGAAATAAGACAAAGATCCGCACAGACCGAATCCGATGCGGATCTTTGCATGCGGGAGCTGAGAAGTTCACGGCGAGTCTTGCCGCGGCGAGAGAGGAAGAACGCCGCAGCAAGAACCGAAAACAGAACGCTTACTTCTTGAGCATGTTCTTGGCGAAATAGTCTTTGGTGACCTTCGCGACAACGCCGGAGAGCATCAGCAGGGCAATGAGGTTGGGGATGGCCATGAGACCGTTCAGCGTGTCGGCAATGTCCCACATCAGGGTACCGGAGCCCATGGCGCCGACGATGCAGACCAGGGAGAAGATGATCTTGTAGGCGAGGATGAAGACTTTGTTGTTCTTCGTGAGGTAGCCCCAGCAGTTCTCACCGTAGTAGGCCCAGGAGAGAATCGTGGAAAGGGCGAAGAAAAGAAGGCTGAGCTCAATGATCTTGCCGCCGAGGGTGCCGGGGAGAATGGTGTTGAAGGCCGCCGCGGCTGCCGCGCCCTTGGAGGCGAAGGCGGAGAGACCGCCTTCCACATCCAGAATGCCGGAGAGCAGCACGGCAAAGCCCGTGATGGAGCAGATGACGATGGTGTCGATGAAGACCTCAAACACGCCCCAGATGGCTTGCTCGCAGGGCTCCTCGGTAGAGGAAGCAGCGTGAGCAATGGGGGCGGAGCCGAGACCGGCCTCGTTGGAGAAGACGCCGCGGGCAAAGCCCTGCTTCATGGCCATCATGATGGTGTAGCCGAAAAGGCCGCCGCCGACGCTTTTGAAGGAGAAGGCGCCCGCAAAAATCTGTCCGAAGACGGCAGGGATATGTGTGATGCGCATGAGGATCAGGATGATGCCGGCGACAATGTAGAAGACCGACATGAAAGGAACCAGCAGGGAAGTGACCTTGCCGATGCGCTTGATGCCGCCGAGGGTGACGAGGGCCACGACCACGGCAATCAGGATACCCGAAGCGAGAGGCGGAAGCTTGAACAGGTCGGTGAGCGCGCCGGAAATCTCGCTGCTCTGGGCGATGTTGCCGATGCCGAAAGAGGCGAAGCCGCCGAGCAGGCAGAAGATGACGGCGAGCCACTTCCAGCTCTTTCCGATGCCGTTTTCAATATAATACATGGGACCGCCGTGATAGACACCGTTTTCGTCCTTAATGCGGTACTTCATGGCGAGAAGAATCTCGGCATATTTCGTGATCATGCCGAAGAAAGCGGCAACCCACATCCAGAAGACAGCGCCCGCGCCGCCGGTAAAGATGGCGCCGGTGACGCCCGCGATGTTTCCGGTGCCGACGGTGCCGGCCAGCGCTGTGGTCACGGCCTGGAAGGGAGAGATGTTGGCGCCGTGATCCTTGGAATCCTGCTTCTTGAACAGCGTGCCGACGGTGTTCTTGAGAATCCGGCCGAAGTGGGTGACCTGCAGCCAATTGACCCTGACCGTAAGGTAGATGCCGGTGCCGACCAGCAGGAGAAGCATCAGGGGACCCCAGGCAAAGCTGTTGAGCGCTCCGTTGACGCTCTCAATGGTGGAGACAAAGTTGCTCATCTTGTTCTGTTCCGTCCTTTTCCCAAAATTCAATTCAAACCGAATAAAAAAAGAGCTGCTCATACGAGCAACTCCGGAAAACCATCTCAACAGCAACCTGAAAACGGCTGCATGGCAAGATTTCCGCTCTGTCCATTTGCCTGAGAGATTCGGCTTTCGCCTTGCACCTTCGGCTCCCGATTCAACGAGATCTCCAGAGTTCCTCCGCTTCCGGTTTCCGACAGGATCCCGAAAGCATCTTTGGTATTGAATTGTGAACGTACTATAACACGCGAAAAAGAGAAATGCAAGAGACAATGGATATTCTGCTGCAATTTTGTATTTTTACACATGCCCGGCGGCATTTCATCGATCAAATTTGTCATTATTTTAATGCCGCCACGGAGAATTTGCCCGTGGCGGCTCGAGATACGGAAAGAGGGGAGACTCAGCGGGTCTGTCCGTTTCCGCGGATGACATATTTATAGGTGTTGAGCTCTTCCAGGCCCATCGGTCCGCGGGCGTGGAGCTTCTGGGTGGAGATGCCCATTTCGCATCCGAGCCCGAACTCTCCGCCGTCGGTGAAGCGGGTGGAGGCATTCACGTAGACCGCGGCCGAGTCGACCAGAGCGGTGAACTTTGCGGCGCTCTCATCATCCCGGGTGAGGATGGCGTCGCTGTGGCCGGTGGAATGGCGGGCGATGTGCGCGATGGCGTCGTCGGTGCTGTCCACCACGGCGACGGCCAGAATATAATCGAGAAATTCCCGATCAAAGTCCGTCTCTCCTGCGGGCGTTCCCGGAATCAGGGCCGCGGCCCGCTGATCAAGCCTCAGTTCCACCGGTACCAGACCGCGCGCTTCGCGGTCCGTGACCAGGCGCCGCTGAAGCTTCGGGAGAAAGACAGGGGCGATCTCCCGATGAACCAGGAGAACCTCTTCCGCGTTGCAGACGGAGGGACGGCTGGTCTTGGCGTTTTCAATGATATCCAGCGCTTTGGCCTGGTCGGCGGAGGCGTCGACAAAGATGTGGCAGATGCCGGTGCCGGTCTGGATGCAGGGGACCTTGGCCTGCTCGGTGCAGCGGCGGATCAGACCGGCTCCGCCGCGGGGGATCAGAAGGTCGATCAGACCGACGGCGGTCATGAGCTCTTCGGCACTGGCATGGTCGGTGTCCTCCACAAAGCCCACCAGGGCGGCGGGAAGGCCGGCATCCTCCAGCCCGTGATGAATGGCGCGGACAATCGCCGCATTGGAGCGGAAGGCTTCGCGCCCGCCGCGCAGAATAACGGCGTTGCCGGACTTTAGCGCGAGGACGGCCGCGTCGGAGGTGACGTTCGGCCGACTTTCATAGATGATGGCGATGACACCGAGGGGGACGGAGGTCTTCTCGATCACGAGCCCGTTGGGACGCTCCACACGGCGGAGCACCTTGCCCTCCGGATCGGGCAGCGCGGCGACCTCGCGGACGCCCTGGGCCATGCCGGCGATGCGCTCCGGCGTCAAGGTGAGCCGGTCAAGCATGACCTCGCCGTACTTGTCGCGTGAGGCGTCAAGGTCTTCACGGTTCGCGGCGAGAATCTCCTCCTGCTCCGAGAGAAGCCGTTCGGCGATCGCCAGAAGAGCGGCGTTCTTGCGCTCACTCGATGCGGTCAGCGTCGGCAGCGCGGCTCTGGTTTCCAGCAGAATATCATGTGTTTTTCTCATGTGCGTTTCCTCCCGATAAAACGTGTTCCGATGGCCTGCCCGTCCAGCACGTCATAGAGAAGGGCGGGTTTCGAGCCGTTGAGAATAATCATGTCCGAGCCGGCATCCATGCAGATGCGGGCGGCGATCAGCTTGGTATGCATCCCGCCGGTGGAGAGCGCGGTTCCGCCGCCGCCGGCACCGGCGTCCATCTCCGGGGTGATCTCCCGTACTTCCGGGATCAGCCTGGCCGCCGGGTCATGGCGGGGATCGGCGGTATAGAGCCCGTCGATGTCGGAGAGAACGATCAGAAGGTCTGCCTTCACGCTCACGGCGACCAGGGCACCGAGGGTGTCGTTGTCGCCGACGGCAATCTCATCCGTGGAGACGGTGTCGTTCTCGTTGATGACCGGCAGGGCGCCCAGCTCCAGAAGCCGCTGCAGGGTGTTGGCAAAATTCTGATGCCGCGTGTCGTCCCGAAGGTCCTCGCCGGTCAGAAGAATCTGGGCGACGGTGTGGTTGTAAGAGGCGAACAGCTTGTCATAGACATACATGAGCTCGCACTGGCCGACTGCCGCGGCGGCCTGCTTGGTGGGCATATCGGAAGGACGCTGCGTGAGGTTCAGCTTTCCGACGCCCATACCGATGGCGCCGGAAGATACCAGAACGATCTCGTGTCCGGCATTCTTTATATCGCTCAGGACCTTGCACAGGGTTTCCACATGGCGGATGTCCATCCGTCCGGTGGCATGGGTGAGGGTAGAGGTACCGACCTTTACCACAATTCTCAATGATATCATCTCCAAACATTCTGTCACAGCAGTGTGCTGAAGACAGTTTACTATAAAAGATCGAATCGGTCAAGATTGTGCTCAGAAGAGGCAAAATGAAGGAAAAAAGTTCAAAAAATTCATATAAAACAGCCAAATCTTGGCGAAACGCACAAAATGAAGTTGCGATTTTTGTACAGAATGCGATCTTGCTTTTCTCGGAATTTTCCTGTATGATAAAGCCAGAAAATGAAGGAGGAAAAACTCCAAGCTCCCCGGAAAGTGGGACCGGGTGAGTGCCGCTGAGGATCATATCAGGGAACGCTCCGACAAAGAGGATATCTCACCTATGAGATTTGCGTGACGCGCAGTTGAAACGTTAGAGAGAGGATTCCGAAAGAGAGGTTAAAAGATGTTAGATATTAAGAATTCAGAGAAGTAGGCCCTGATTGTGTTGAGCGATTGAAGCTGCAGTCAGGGCTTACTTCTTTTTTGTGCAGATTTCGATATGTGCTGGAAGACCGCCGGAAAGGGCGGCTTTTTTTATGCCCGTAAATGCCGGTAATGACAAGTTTTCAGTTTACAGATCCGGTGTTTCATGTTAGAGTAAGGACACAATACCAAAACAAGAAAGGAAGCGTACTCAGAATTATGAAGATTATTTCCACAGACAAAGCGCCCGCCGCCATCGGACCCTATTCCCAGGCCTACTGCGTGAACGGACTTCTCTTCACCTCCGGTCAGATCGCTCTGAACCCCGCCACCGGCGAGATCGTCGGCACCGACATCGAGGCCCAGGCCGAGCAGTGTTGCAAGAACGTCGGCGCGATCCTGGAAGCGGCCGGGACCGACTTCTCCAAGGTCGTAAAGACGACCTGCTTCCTCGCGGATATGAAGGACTTTGCTGCGTTCAACGCCGTTTATGCGAAGTACTTTGTCAGCAAGCCGGCCCGCTCCTGTGTCGCGGCGAAGGAACTGCCCAAGCAGGTCCTCTGCGAGATCGAGACGGTCACCCTGGCAGACTGATTCCGGGCGAAGGCCCGGCTCCGCCGCGGCGGAACACGGCCGAAATCCGCATCAGGAAAAACACATCAAAACAGCAAAAGGCACAGAAGAGAAGGCTTAATAGTGACAAGTAACTATTTTGTTGCAGAGAACGGTGTGACCCGAAGGTCACGCCGTTTTTCTGCGTTCATAGGTTGTTTGTGTGATGATAGGCTCGGAAATAACGGGAATATCCACATCGTC
>CADAPN010000120.1 GCA_902789835.1 Oscillospiraceae bacterium | reverse complement strand
CCGACCCCGCGGCGCACGGGGATTGTGTATGAGGATGAGCTGCCGGAGCTGACGGAGGAAGAGGAGCCGGACACCGACCCGGTCACGGTCTTCCTCTCGAAAGAGGGCTACTTCAAGAAGATCACGCCCCAGTCCCTTCGCATGTCCTCGGAGCAGAAGTACAAGGAGGGCGACAGTCTCCGCCGCAGTCTGGAGAGCGCGAACAACCGCGAGCTTCTCTTCTTCACCGACCGCCAGCAGGTCTACCGTCTGCGCCTGGCGGACATCGAGCCGACCAAAGCCTCGGTCCTGGGAAGCTTCCTGCCCACGCTGCTGAAGATGGACGACGGGGAGTCGGTCCTCGACATGGTGGATCCCGGCGACTACCAGGGCAGCCTGATCCTGGCCTTCGCAAACGGAAAGCTCGCGCACATCCCCCTGGAGTCCTACCGGACAAAGGGCAACCGCAAGAAGCTGGTGGGCGCCTATTCCGACAAGAGCCCTCTGGTGGGCCTGCTGCATCTGACGGAAGCCGCGGATTTGTTCATTTTGACAAATGACGGCCGCGCCCTGGTGGTGAACTCTTCGCTTCTGGCCCTGAAACCCACGCGCAATACCCAGGGGGTCTCGGTGGCAAGCCTTCGGGGGCGGAAGGAGCTGACGGGGATCATGCTTCTGGAGGATGCGAACCTGAAGGATCCCTCCCGGTACCGGGCCCGCACGGTCCCGAAGGCACCGGTGGCGCTGACCCTGGAGGACAAAGGCGATGAGCAGCTGAGCCTGCTTTGAAAGGAGAAAAGACAATGGAAAAGCTGAACGAAGATCAGCTGGAGGCAGCCTCCGGCGGAGTGAAACGGGAGAAATACGTGTCTGCATTCTACTGCGAGGTTTGCCGAACGACCATCCATCTCCCCGGCGTCTATAGCCTTGAGAGAGCCAAAAAGGACCATTACATGAAGTTCCACTCCGAACTTCTGACTGCTTTTTCCCAATCTTGACCGCGATCGGGCATACAAAGAAGAATGAATATGGTAGTTTTTGTATAAAAGTACCATATACTTTTCTATATGATGATGTTATAATTCTGAACGAAACCTAAATATAGGAGGAATGTATAAATGTCACCGAAGAAAGCGGTTGCTGTTGCTGATGCGAAAACCGAGGCCAAAAAGCCCGTCGAAACCAAAACCGTTGCTGAGAAGCCTGTCGCTGAGAAGGCCGTTGAGGCCGTAAAGGAAGTCAAGGCTCCCGCGAAGAAGCCCGCCGCAAAGAAGCCGGCAGAGAAAAAGACTGCGGAGAAGAAGCCTGCAGAGAAGAAGCCCGCCGCAAAGAAGCCGGCTGCAAAGAAAGCTGCAGAAGTTATCATCCAGTCCGAGCTCGGCGGCGAAATCACCGCGGATGCAATTCTCGCGAAGGTTGGCGCGGTTGACAAGATCTATGTCAGAGTCGATCAGAATAAGGCGTACTGGGTACGCGGAGAAGAGACCGGCAGCGTCGATCTCTGGTAATCGAATTTTTAAGCCCGGCCGGAGTGCCGGGCTTTTCTTTTTTGCCTGTCTTCGTTAACCGGGTTCCGGCAGAGTGAATTCCGAGCGCCGGAACAGGCGGCGTTATTCCGGAATTCACAAACATGTCATTGAAATAACAGCAGGATTCGATATAATGTGTTAAACATTATGAGCTGAGGCGTGAACTTGTTTTGAAGAGCATTTTTATTAAAAACTTTGCCACCACCGCGCTGCTGCTCGCGTTCAGTTTTCTGTTGCTTGCGGTGAGCTTTATCGGGATCGGCAGAACCTATCTGATCGAGGATTACCGGCGCGGTATGATGTCCGCCGCGGCAGAGGTCGCGCATACGGCATCGGCCATCGCCAGGGGCAATTCGCTTTCCGACTGGACCATGAGTATGGTAATCAGTTCAATCTCCGGTTCGACGGGAAACCACATCTTCATCACGGATGAAAACGGCATGATTATCACATGCTCCGACAAGCGTCCGCACTGTGAACATATCGGTAAGCAGATTCCCGACGAAGTGATCCAGCAGATGGAGCTGGGCAGCTTTGACCGGCTGACGACACTGGACGGGATTTATCCGGAAAAGCGCTATGTGGTCGGAAAACCCATTTCCGCGGAGACCAACGGAACACTGCTGGGATACTGCTTTATCAGCTCACAGATCTCCAATATGCTGGGCGCGTGGACGACCTATCTGAGCTGGGCGATTGTGGCGTTCTCCGTCGTCTCCCTGCTTGCGATGCTGATGGTGATGGTATACAGCAAGCGCATGGCGAGGCCGCTGGATGAAATTGCCTCCGCCTCCCGGAAATTTGCCAGGGGTGATTTCTCCGTTCGTGTGAAGCAGACCGTGGATACCACGGATGAGATGGGGGCGCTGATCGACTCATTCAACAAAATGGCGGATTCTCTGGAGCAGGCGGAAAAGCGCAGAAGTGAATTTATCGCGAATATTTCGCACGAGCTCCGAACGCCGATGACGACCATTGCCGGCTTTGCCGACGGCATTCTGGACGGGACGATCCCGCCGGAACAGGAACGCAAGTACCTGATCTCCATTCGGGATGAGACGAGGCGCCTGTCGAGGCTGGTACGCGACATGCTTGATGTCTCCAGGGCAAAGGCGAAAGCGGCGGATGCCTCCCGGCGGACCGTGTTTGACCTGACGGAGCTGATTCTTCAGACGATGCTGAGCTTTGAAAGCAGGGCAACCAAGAAGAACCTGGATGTGGATCCGCAGCTGCCGGACAGCCATCTGATGGTCATTGCCGACAAAGACGCGATCACCCAGGTGATTTACAATCTGCTGGACAACGCGATCAAGTTCGCCGACCCGGGGAGCTGCCTGATTGTGCGGCTCTACAAGGATATGGGCAAGGCCTATGTCTCCATTAAGGACTACGGCGAGACGATTCCCGCCGATGACCTGCCCTACATCTTTGACCGTTTCCACAAGTCCGACCGTTCCCGCAGTCTGGACAAGGAAGGCGTCGGCCTGGGGCTTTATCTGGTAAAAACCATCATCAACGCGCATGACGAGGACATCGCCGTGCGCAGCGAAGACGGAATGACGGAGTTCGTGTTCACACTTACGCTGGCAGAGAATACAAAGCAGGGAAGAGAAAAAACATGAATCAAAGCTGGTACAACACACAGAGCTGGTATGCTCCGCTTGTCTCTGATGAACAGGGGACGGAACTGCCCCTGGAGCGCATCGAAGAGCTTCCGGAGGCGGCGGAGAGGAAACGCCGGAAAAAGAGATCCGGAGGCCTGACACCGGGACGGATTGCAGGCCTTGCGATGATTCTCATTGCGGTAATCGTCGGGTCGTCGCTGGCATTTCGACAGATCGACGATGACGGAGCGATTCCGGCCGCGCCTTTTTCCGATCCCTCCGATGATGACACGGAAATGCCGGACAGCCCGGCGGACTTCTTCGACCGGTTCTATGAAGACGTGGAGAGCAGCGAGGCCGAGGTGAATATCCCGCGACTGGAAGACCGGCCCACGGCGACCTTCGCCATGCAGGAGGCGCCGGATGAGGAGCTGAGCCTTCAGGAACTGTACGAAAAATGCGCCCCTTCCATCGTCTCGATCTCCGCATATAAAGGAAAGAATATCGGCTTCTTCTGGGGATCCGGCGTCGTGATCCGGGAGGACGGACTGATCCTGACCAATACCCATGTGCTGGAAGACTGTGACCGTGCCGTGGTGACGCTGGACGACGGAAGCGAATATGAAGCGAAGCTGATCGGCGCGGACAGCATCAGTGATATTGCGCTGCTGAAAATCGAGGCGGAAGGGCTGACGGCAGCCGAGATGGGCGAGAGCACGACACTTCGGGTCGGTGACCGGGTCGCGGCCATCGGAAATCCTCTGGGAGAAGACTTCCGCAACACGCTGACCGACGGGATCATCTCCGCCATCGAGCGCGGAATGACCTACAACGGGCGCAGCATGACCTTGCTTCAGACAAACACCGCCATCAATGAAGGAAACTCCGGCGGGGCGCTGTTTAACCTCAGCGGACAGGTTGTCGGCATTACCAATATGAAGATGATGTCCAGTTACTCCAGCATCGAGGGAATCGGCTTTGCAATTCCGTCCTCCACCGTTTGCAAGGTTGCAAACGCCCTGCTGAAAGACGGGGAAGTGAAGGGACGCCCTGCCATCGGAATTACGGTGGGAGAGATTCCGCAGACCGCGATGGAGCATTACGAGCTTCCCGAGGGCCTTTATGTCTCGGCGGTCAGCGACGGATCGGATGCGAAGGAAAAGGGCATCGTACCCGGCGATATTATCACCGCGGTAAACGGCACGGCGGTCAAAACAACCGAGGAGATCAGCCGGATCAAGGATACGCTGGAAGTCGGGGACGGCATGACGCTGACCATCTGGCGCGACGGAGAGAGCCTGGACATCACAATTGTCCTGGTCGACACCAACGACGTATATTCCTGATGAACGTTGCCGTCATTCGAAGCAGGCGCAAAACCATGGCGCTCCAGGTAAGAGAGAGCGGAGAGATTGTCGTCCGAGTGCCGATGTACGTACGAGAACGGGAAATCCGGCGTTTCGTCGAAGAACATCTTAGCTGGATTGAGAAGCAGCAGAGAAAACTCGCCTACGCCGCGGAACAGAAAAAACAGATCCGGCCGCTGACCGAGGAGGAACTATCCCGGATGGTCTCCCTGGCCAAAGAGGATCTGACGGGGCGCGCGGCGTATTTTGCACCCCGGATCGGGGTGAGCTACGGCCGGATCAGCATCCGGCATCAGAAAACCAAGTGGGGAAGCTGCTCGTCAAAGGGCAACCTGAACTTCAACTGCCTGCTGATGCTGGCGCCGGAAGAGGTGCGCGACTACGTCGTGGTGCACGAGCTCTGCCACCGGAAGCAGATGAACCATTCCGAAGCATTCTGGGCGGAAGTGGAGCGTGCGCTACCGGACTATCGAGACGCGAGAAAGTGGCTGAAAACGCACGGCAGGGAACTGATGCAGTACAATCCGACAGACTGAAGTCCATTCCGCGGCACTTGCAAAAAAAACCGGTTCATGGTAGAATATTCTAACCTGAAACCATAATTCTTGTGAAGAGGGTGTGTACATGAACTTGAGAAATTTCCGGAATGAAGCAAGGGACGACTACCTGGAAGCGATCCTGATGATTACCCAGGAGCGGGGACACTGCCGGTCTATTAACATCGCAGAGACCCTGGATGTGACCAAGCCGTCGGTCAGTGTCGCGGTCGGAAAGCTGATTGAAGCCGGACTCATCACAATGGACTCTGACAAGATGATTCATTTTACCGAGGAAGGCCGTGCACTTGCGGAGCTCACATTGGAGAAGCACAACTACCTGAAGCAGATGCTGATGAACGCGGGGATCGATGATGAAACCGCGGAACGCGAAGCTTGTGCGATGGAGCACGGGATCAGCGAGGAGAGCTTCCGAAAGCTTGC
The DNA here is from genome assembly GCA_902789835.1 of Oscillospiraceae bacterium. The sequence goes on along the minus strand of CADAPN010000120.1, from coordinate 979 downwards.
CGCCCGATATCCGCTTAGCCTCTCATAAGTCTATCAGTTAAAAAAGCGAAGCAGTCCAATTTCGGACTGCTTCGCTTTTTGCGGGGCAGAGAAGGATCAGCGTCTCATGGAAGAAAGCAGGCTGAGAAGCTGGGTGCCGTTGAATTCGTTTTCCTGGCTGGCCTGGGGTGCGGAAGAACCGAACAGAGAGCCGAACAGGCCGCCGAGGCCCGCATTGTTTCCACCCAGAAGCCCGGAAAGCAGGCCGCCGCCGGAAGGCTGATTCTGTGCCTGCTGGGCCTGCTGGGTGCCGACAAACATGCCCATGAGATCGGAGAGATCAAGGCCGTCGCTCAGATCCACTTTGGGAGCGGAAGAAACCGAATTGGTCGCAGCGGAAAGTCCGCTCATCAGGTCTTCGGACTCGCTGCCGAAGATGTGGTTGATGATCTTGCCGCCGTCTTCGGTATCGGCTTCGTCAATCTGGTCAGAGAGGGCCTTCTGATTGGTGTGCTGTGAAAGGGCACCGAGCAGAGAGAGCGCACCGGACTCATTGGAAGCGTTCTTGGTCAGAAACTTGAGCAGCAGGGGAATCGCCAGGGGAATGAGCTTCTTGAGAGAGGATGCGTTGAGACCGGTCTTTTTCGCCAGAGCGGAAATACTGGAATCCGTCAGAAGGGACTTGAGCAGGAGACTGAGAAGATTCATAAGATACCTCCATATAATAATTGCTTGAATTGCAAAGATATTATACAGCACTGGGGCATATTTTTCCACTGTTTTCTTCGCCGAGATAGAAGCGTGCAAAATCTGCCCCTTTATGCGGTGCCGCCAAAGGGCGAGCAATCCGGTTGCAGTTCGGAAGAGAATCTGCTATAATACCGACAGAATGAAACAATCGGAAAAGATTACAGAGCAGGCGGGAGAACAAATGGCAGAGATACTGGATTATTTTGACCGGATCAACATTGATGTGGCGAAGAGAAAATACTATAACGTC
>CADAPN010000119.1 GCA_902789835.1 Oscillospiraceae bacterium | reverse complement strand
GAGTCTCTGCACTTATGCGGTTGAACCGCCGTGTACCGAACGGTACGCACGGTGGTGTGAGAGGTCGGGGCTTACTCAGCCCCTCCTACTCGATTGGTTCTCTGTCCTATATCAGGCGCCGGTAATGACGTTCATTCCGGCCGCAAGCCAGCGGCCGTTGGTGCTGACAAAAGCGAGCTCGTAGGCATTCTCCAGCTTGTAGCTGTACTGTTCATACCAGTTCTTCGCCGTCATGTCCGCGCTGTAAATAACGGTACAGACAAAGCAGTACGGACTTACCATGTGGAAGTTTTCATAGCGCAGATCGTTGTACTCCGTCTGGGTACCGGAGGCCCAGTACATCGCCTCCTGGGAACGGAAGACATACTCGTACAGGTCGCTCTGGGGCAGGATGCGGTTGAGCAGATTGGAATAGCGCGTGTACTCAAACGCATGCGCGGAGTAGTCCATATACGCGTTAAAGAAGCTCTCGGCAACGGAACGCATTTGCGCTTCCGTCTCCGGCTCGCCGCGATGGAAGAAGGTCAGGGTTTCACCGGTGGCGACGGGGGTCACTTCCGAACCGTCCGCGTCGATGGCGGTCACCGTCGGCGTGAGGTAGAGCCCTTCAATCCGATAGGTGTTTGTCATGCAGTTTGCATCGCCGGTATAGAGCTCCAGTCCCTGAAAGACGCCGAGGGTGGAGGTGAAGGCCTCGTCCGGTGAGACCTGGACGCCGTTAATAAAGAGCGGCAGGTCTTCCGGCGCGGTGATCGTAAGATCCTGTTTTCCTTCAAAGGTGTGATAGACCACCAGACCGTCTTGTACTTCACCGTCCGGAGCGACAGAGTTTCCGCGGGCATCCGTAAGCGTGATCTCTCCGTAGAGAGGCGCGACCTCATAAGTGAGAAATTTCGGAGGATTCTCCATCTCGGCCTCGTAGCGTACCAGGTCATCGATCTCTTTCGGCTCACCGGCCAGGTGATCCGCGGTGAGAGGGACGCCGTTAAGGGCAAGTTCCGTTCCGGATACAGTCTCCACCCGGGCAGTGACCGAAGGGAGAAGATCCGTGATCTTGGCGGCCTGTACGCCGGAGACCGACCAGTAGTTCCGGCCGAAGCCGGGGGAGTCGCCGTCCGGTTCCAAAAATACTTCGCAGATCAGATTCGGCCCGGACCGCACATCGTATACAAGATGCTCCGCTTCGCTTTTCTCTGAGTTCGCACGGTAGGTGAGGGCACGGCTTAGATCGATGGCCTCCACATAGGAGTTATACAGCTCAAGGGGATCTTCAAACTCCGTCAGCTGAAAGGGGATGTTCTCCTTTGCCATGTCGATGATCTTGTCCAGCTCGGTGTTTTGAATGAAGTCGTCCATCACCGGATCGGGTCTTGTGACCTCATAAACGCCCAGATACTGATAGAGCAGGTAACAGCCTGCCCCGCCAAGCAGCAGCAGGACCAGCGCCCAAACGATAAGAAAACGTCCCCAGGCAGGGTTCTTCGAACCGTTGTGCTCAGCCATAGGTCACACCTTCTTTCAGGACGATAAAGCCGGTGGGAATCCGTCTGGGACCGGTGACAGAGGCGCAGTGATTGACGATCTCACCGTCATAAACCATGACCGACGAGGAGCCGCCGTCCAGATTGCCCGCGTTTACGGCGCCGTATTCCAGCATGATGTTGACCACATCTTCCATTGTCGCGCCCAGCGTGTTGATGCTGCGGCCGTCCAGAACCAGCAGAAGCAGCGCTCCGTCGTCCCGCTGGCCCAATGCCGTACGGGGATTGACCCCGCCGCCGAGATTCTGGTGCTGGATTTCTCCGTTGATGATGAGGGAAGAGGCAAGACCGTCATGCGTGACAAAGCTGACCGCCCATTGAATTCCGTTTTCCACCGCTTCGCGTCCGTTCATGGAGCCGACATGCAGAATGCCGTCCCGGTCCAGCCCGACCAGATGGTATGGAGTGAGGTCGTTGCCGAAGATGACTTTGCCGTTGACGATGACAATTCCCTGGGGAATTCCGCCGCTGCCGGTGCCGTTTTCATCATTGAAGCCGCCGGCGTTGATGCCGGCAAGACCGTCATATTTTGCCACCATGTCGGTCAGCTGAAGTCCCGGCTGCTTGACAAACTCGTCCGATGTCCCGAGAATGACCTGCTTCGGATCCGAAACGATCAGAAGCTTGCCTTTGCAGGTGCCTTCAGCGATGTCGATGAGCTTGACGGATTCTGTTTGATCGGAACCGGATTCCCGTTTTTCAGCCGCCTTCTCAATATGAATGAGAGAGGTGTTGACGCTTTCGGTTTCAAGATCTTCGGTGCTGACGCTTTTATATTCGTTCAGCTCTTCCTCTGTAAGAAAAATATTGCTGATCCAGCGGATGGCGCTGGTTTCCCGGACGGATCGGGTAAACATGCCGGTGACCGTTGGGGAGGGACCGCGTTCCAGGACCCAGATAACCCCCAGCAGAGAGATCAGAAGACAGAGCAGCGTAATGCCGAGGACGGCAAAAAAGCGCCCGATGGGATGCTTTTTCTGATTCATTCGGCGTTCTCCTCTTCACTGTCCTGAAAAACACGGCGGATCCGCTCCGCATAGAGCCGGACCTCAACCGGGGCATCCTCCTCCGGGAGCATCAGAACAAAATGACTTCCGCGATGGGGCAGTCCTGTCAGGATGTCATGAAGGGCATCCAGATTTTCGCCGTACCAGGGCTCCCAGGCCATTTTTGACCGAAGCTCCTCATAGAGGGCGGGAATATCCGCCGAATGACGGAAATCCAGAAACACCACATCGGTCAGCGCTTCAAAGAGCCCGTAACAGGCGCGCTCCATCTCCTCGAGACAACCGGAAAAATCACGCGTGTACCAGGGGTCCGCGATGTCCTGATCCCCGAGTCCGGCATATTCGTTCAGATTATGCAGTTTTCCGTCCGGATCGCCGTGGAACAGCCTGCTGAGGTCCCAGCGGTTCTCTTCATCCATGCCGATGATAAGGTCATAGGCGTCATAATCACTGCGCCGCACACGCCTTGCCCGGTGACGGGAGCAGTCCAGACCGCGGGCTTCCAGAAGAACACGCATCGGCGGGTAGATGGGGTTGCCGATCTCTTCATATTGCCGTGGCACACAAAAAGTATCTTTGTCAAATGCGATCAGCCTCCTGAAAAGCCGTATTCTGCCGCAGTTTACCGCGATTTGCCGGGCAGAAAAAGTTGTTAATAATCTGTGACTCTGTCACGGAAAAAGCAAAATGCGGCAAAATGCGGCAAGTCAATGCCGTCAATGGTAGTCAAATGGTAGTAAAAATCGAGGGTTCTTACTACCGTCGGTTGAAGGGGAAAGCTGGGAGATAAAACCGGGATTTACCAGCGTTTCATGTTTTTCTCGAACTTACTGATATAGGATTTTTTCAATTCTTCTGCCGATATCCCATAGCAAAGCAAAATATCATTGTAATACATAAGAACATCTGCCAGTTCTTCAACGAGATGCGCTCTTAATTCCTGATCCTGACTCGCCGCATCTCCACCATGTTTCTTAACAATATCGACGACTTCGCCAATTTCTCCAATCATCCACAGAAGTTTGTTCTTTCCAATCTCGGGGGATATCCCTTCCCATATGTCTTTATATTGTCCCTGCAATGCTTCCTGCATCTCAAGCATTTCGTTTATGCTGAAATCAGTCATTTTCTCCTCCCAAGGTCAGGTCAGGCCCGAATCCGCTCTCAAGTTGAAAAGGACAGGACGGTTTCATCCTCGCTGTAGCGATACTGTCGGGGATTGTATTTTGCCGTCACCTGAGTCCACAGACGCTTCGCGGCGACATTTTTCTCGTTGTATTTGATTTCCCATCTCCCGCCGTAGTTGCTGAAAATGCCCTCGGCGGCTTCTGTCGCCAAGTGTTTCTTTCGATACATAGGAAAGATGGTGAACTCGGCCAGCACATGATCGGGCTGTCCGTGAATATAGGAGTACGGATTGATCATCGCAAAGCCGACAAGAACCTGACGATCATAGATCAGCAGCGCCTTCCTCTCCGGCTCGGTAAAATAGGCATCGAAGTACCCATAATGGTAATTACCGGATTCGTCCATTTCATCATCATAGTAGGTTGTCATCTCATAGAGATACTTTTGATGGATATTCCATAGAAGATCTCTGTTTTCGGGCTTGACTTCTTTGAATTCAATCATTCTCGTCTGCCTCCCAAACCCGACCATCTCCGCTGCGCTCTCAAAAAGGTATTTTATTATACACCATACAGCCTCATTTTTCCACTATAAAAAATCGGCGCTCCGCAGTTTGCAGAGCGCCTTGCGGGTTTTATGAAAAATCATTCTATTTGCCGAAATAGCAAAAGAGTGCCCGTCACCGCAGGGAATGACGGGCACTGAGAATAATCGTTCTGTGAACCACATTTCAGAAAGTCAACATATTTATCCGGTATAGGCATCTTCAGTCGAGTTCTTGAAATCCTGCTTTGCCAACCATCTTTCTTCCTCCAGGGTTTCCGGAATGTCGATGCGCTCAATCTTGAAGATGACTGGCCTTGTGCCGTCGTTGCAGCAGGCGATCATCATGCGGTCATCGTTGGTCCAGCCCTTCATGATGGAGCCGCCCTGAAGAGCCGTGTAAACATATCGGCTAACTGCATCCCATGCCTCTCCGCAGAACTTACCATTCATCAGGTGGTAGAAATCGTCCTGCTGCGGTGTACGCTTGAGCAGGAATGTATCACCAGGTTTGAAGAATGGGCATGGGCCGGACTTGGGGTCGGCCAGATACTGCTCTTGCAGATCAGGAAAGCATTTCGTCTCCAGAACTGTAATTCTGCATTCGTGCTGCATGCGGTATCCCCTTATGCTTCTTCGATGGCACTGGCGGGGCAGTTTTCCTTTGCCTCGGCGGCAGTATCCAGAGCTCCCTCCGGCACAACTGAATCAATGGCAACAGCAACGCCATCGTCACTCATGGAGAACACGTCGGGGCAGGTTCCCGCGCACAGGCCGCAGCCAATGCAACCGTCATTAACAAAATACTTCATCGAGTTATCCTCTCTTTCTGTTTATTCCAGCGTCAAAAGCAACGCCATTTTGAACCGTTTTGTTGCCTTCACGGAGTGAAGCCCGGCTTTGGCGAAGTGGAAGTTTTCACCGGCTTTAATAGGATGGTCCGTACCTTCATATCCGATGATGCCTTCGCCATCCAGAGCGAAGATCAGGGCCTCGCCGGGAGCGGCATGCTCTGAAAGACCGGTACCCTCGTCAAAGGCCATCACGACGAACTTCATCTGATCGTTATGGACTACGTCCATGTTGACGATCTTACCTTCCACATAGGGAACAAGCTCTGCCAGTTTGAAAACTTCGCCTGCTTTGATTGCTTCATTCATAATATCGTCCTTCCTGATTTCTATTTCTGTGTAGATTGCGCTGGTGCCTGTTCTCATCCCGACCGGTACGTCTGTCGGCGTCAACACGCAATCGCCAATACCGAGTGCCTTACGATATCCATCCGGACCGTAGACCTCCAGGCTCCCATCAGCGACGATCAGCAGCTTATGGTATGGAAAAATCTCCGCGCTGATATCAGTGTTTCGGGCAAGGGAGAAGTAAATAATACTGTTCTCACCGCCATGGATCTCTTTGGAAATCGTGCAGCCTGTAACCGGCGCATTATCTGTTGCAATGGAGAAAACCTCTCCGACTTTTTCCTTCACAAGATCACCACCTTACCGGTGCGTATCGATCAGTTCGCGGATCTTTCCGATGATCGCATCCGCATCCATTCCGGACTTTTTGCTCATCTCGGAGATGGTCGCCTTACCCATCATGACCTTGCCCATCGGGGTATTCAGCATTTTGAACTTGTCATTCACCGTGGACAGTTCTTCTTTCAGCCAAGGATACTGGCTGACCAGATCAGACAGTTTTGTTTCTTTCGTGATCTCCATATGTTCCTCACACCTTCACATCCGGATTCTTCTCGCCGAACTTCTCCTTGAGTGTTTCGCAGATCTCGCTGCGTTCCTTGCCCTGCTTCTCCAAATTTTTTATGGTCTTGTAGGCGGCAAAGAGAGTGGACGGTCCGATCTCGGAGCTGAAATAACCGATGCCCTGGTTCCACGCCAGCAGCTCGAACACGTCGTCCAGAGCCGCGCTGTCCAACCCATGGATGTAAGCTTTCACAAGCTCTCTTGTTGCCTGACGCATCCGTCCTGCTCCAACTGCATTGGTCAGGGAAAGCAGCAGCCGGATTTCATAAGGCAGGTGACGGTGCTCGTCGTTCCACGTCAGATCCCAGAAGTTCACGGCAATATTGCCAAGCTTCTCGTCAATCAACGGCATGTTGGTCAGTGCCGCCGGTCTCATTGGAATGTCCTTTTCCTCCTGCTTCACTTCGTTGCGATAGAAGTAAGCGTGGAACTCAGCGTCGCCCTTTTTCTCGGTGTAATGCTCAAAGCCAAGCCCATCCATCACCTCATACAGGGGGATAGGGTCGAAGCTCTGAACGATCTCCAGTCCATTTCCGGCTGGAAGCTGCATCGCCTGCTTCTTGATGCCCTGAAAGAAATTGCCCTGAATGCCTCTTACGTCGATCTGCCTGAAAGTGCCGATCTTATCCTTCCAATCCATGAAGAATCCTCCTCAGTCAATAATGCTGCCGTCGCGGGAAATCGTAACGACCTGCCACGGGATGAATTTTCCGCTGTTTCTGAGCGCGCTCTCCGCTGCCCGCTGGAGCCCTCCGCAGCAGGGGACCTCCATGCGGACGATGGTCACGCTCTTGATATCGTTATTGCGGATGATCTCCGTCAACTTGTCCGTATAGTCCACTGCATCCAGCTTCGGACAGCCGATGATCGTGACTTTGCCCCGCATGAAGTCCTCATGCATGTTGGCATAGGCGTAAGCCGTGCAGTCAGCAGCAATCAGCAGCTTCGCTCCGTCAAAGAAGGGAGCCTCTGTCGGGACCAGCTTGATCTGGCAGGGCCACTGTGCAAGGCGGGGAACCGGCTTTCCGGCGCTTACCGGGATACTCTCCGCTTCATTCTGCGCAAACTGCATCATCCTCGATCCGGGGCAGCCGCCCTCATGGCTCGTATGTTTCATCTCTTCCATTCTCTTAGCCTCCTGTGCCTTTTTTACGGCTTCGTGGTCATATTCCGGTGCTTCCCGTTCTTCAAATGAAATCGCTCCGGTTGGGCAGTTTGGCAGGCAATCGCCGAACCCATCACAGAAATTCTCCCGCATAAGCTTTGCCTTGCCGTTTACGATGTCGATTGCGCCCTCGTGGCAAGCCTCCGCGCAGAGGCCGCAACCATTGCATTTTTCCTCATCTATGTGGATAATCTTACGAATCATTGTGGTTTCCTCCTCCCTTGTTCTGATCCAATTATACTAATGATATAATCAAAAATCTGTATCTACAGATACACCAAAAAAGAATTTTTCGTGTATAATAGAGGTAAGACAACAGATAGGAGAAAAGCAATGGATTACTCTGTACTTGAAAAAAGCACGCTGTTTTCAGGTGTCCCGACAAAAGAGCTGCGCGACGATCTGGAAGCTGTGCCGCATCACATTCAGTGCTATGATAAGGACGAGACCGTGTTTCACTTAATGGAGGATGCAAACAGGATCGGCGTGATTCTGGAGGGGCGCGCGCAGGCACAAAAACCATTCCCCAACGGAAGCCAGGTCAACGTCTCTGTCCGGAATCCCGGTGAAATGATCGGACCTGCTGCTGTGTTTTCCAGGAGCCAAAAATATCCCTGTGATGTTGTATCACTTGAGCCCTCTACGATTATGATGTTTCGCAGGGAAGATATCCTTTTACTCCTGCAGAAGGATTTACGTATCATGAAAAACTTTATGGCAGAGCTCGCTACCGCAACCTACATGCTACAGCAACGATTGGAGCTGCTCTCTTATAGCGGGATCGCACAGAAAGCTGCATTTTATCTGTTGATTCAAGCGAGGCAGTCCGGCAATAATGCAATAAGGATACCAGAGTCTGTATCCAATTGGGCAATGATCATGAACGTTTCACGTTCCTCACTGCACCGAGAACTAAAAAAGCTGGAAGTGGATGGAATCATATCTTATGATCCTCCAACCATTAAAATCCATGATCCCGAGGCACTGCAAAACGTTCTGAGCAAATAGAAAACTCCCGACTAAAAACGGCACTCTGCTGCAGCAGAGTGCCTTGTGGGTTTTCGGGATTAAACTGCTCTGAACAATTTCTGCGTGGGCTGTTCCTTCCCGGCGAGCTTTTCCTGCTCCCTGCGGGCTGCCTCGGCTTCCTCCATGCGGCGAAGCTCCTCGGCGGCGTCCTCCAACCCCAGGTGGGTGTAAGTGTTGAGCGTGACGCCGATATCGCTGTGGCCCATCAGGTACTGGAGCGTCTTCGGATTCATGCCCGCCTTGGCCTGATTGCTGCAGTAGGTATGGCGGCAGACGTGAGGGGTGATGTTGGGCATTTGGACCCGATAGATATCGTTGTAGCGCTTGACCATATGATTGAACCGATGCTCCCAGTGCATGGCCACTTCCGGCAGGCAGTCCTTGTCCAGAAACAGAAAGCCGCTGCGCCCGTCGACCATGCGCTCGATCCTGGGGGTCGGCCGGTCCTCGATGATGGCGCGGAAGCATTGCTCGACGTCCGCCGTCATCGGGAGTTTGCGAGTTCCGGCGTGGGTCTTGGTCTCCTGAATCACCAGCGTCATATCCGCGCTCCGCTGGAGTTGGTGATCAATATTGATCAGGTGGTGCTCAAAGTCGATATCGCTGATCGTCAGCCCGCAGAATTCCGATATGCGCATGCCGGTATGGAACAGGATATAAACGACCTCATAGTATTTGCAGTAGCAGTTGTCATCATGGACGAATTTCAGGAACTTCTTCATCTGGTCCCGGGTGATGGCTTCTCTGGTTACACTGTCGTTTACCACCACACCGGCAAGTTCAAAGCCGAAGGGGTTCTTGTTGAGCAAATCATCATCGACTGCCATCTTGAAAGCCGGTCGAAGGACCCCGCGCACAGTCTTGACAGTCGAGTAACCTTTCCCGTCCTGTTGGAGCTTGATCAGAAAGAGCTTCGCGTCCGAGGTCTTCACCTCACCGATCTTCTTAAGAGCAAATTCCTCTTTCTGCAGCAGG
>CADAPN010000118.1 GCA_902789835.1 Oscillospiraceae bacterium | reverse complement strand
CTCTCCGGTGAGACGACGCCGGAGATGGCCCGCGCTGCCGAGCGGCAGCCGGATTATATCCTGCCTTCGGTCAAGGAGCTTCTGGACGCTTTATGCTGATCCCTTCCTTCGCATTCGCAGTTCTCACCTTTGTGCTGCTGCTCCTGTTCTTTTCGGGGCTTCCGAACCTGAAGACCTGTGAGCTGCCGCACGCTCTCAAAAAAAACGAGCCGGATCGTCAGAACCGGCTCGCTGTCATGCTGATTACCTTCCTCTATGCCCTCTGTGCATTCTGGAATCTGGGCAGCACCCGATCCCCGCAGACCTTTGTCCCGATGGAGGGGCGCGACGTGATTCTCCGGCTTTCGGAGAGCGGTATGCCCGACCGGCTGGTGCTGTTTCCGGGCGTCGGGCAGGGGAGCTACAGCATTGAATATTCCAATGATGCGGAAGGCTGGTACCCGCAGACGACCTTTACCCAGGACCATGTCGCGGTGCTGAAATGGGCGTATGTACCGCTGAACCTGGCCGGACCGGTGAACTTCCTCCGGATCCACTGTACAGGCGGAACACCCTGGCTGGGCGAGGTTGCGCTCTTGGACACGGAGGGAAACGCCGTACCCGCGGCTTCGTCGATTCCGGAACTGACGGACGAGGGAACGCTGGTTCCGCCCGCATCGGATTTTCTGAACTCTTCCTATTTTGACGAGATCTATCACGCCCGTACCGCCTGGGAACATCTTCACGGCATCTGGCCGTATGAGATCTCCCATCCGCCTCTCGGCAAGGAGATTCTTTCCCTTGGGATTCTGCTCTTTGGCATGACCCCCTTCGGCTGGCGCTTTTCCGGCACGCTGGTCGGGATTCTGATGCTGCCGGCCATGTACCGTTTCCTGAAGCGCCTGTTCGGAACGGGACGCGTAAGCGTGCTGGGGACCGCGCTTCTGGCATCCGGCTTCCTGCATTATGTCCAGACCCGGATCGCCACGGTGGACAGCTATGCGGTGCTTTTCATCCTGCTGATGTACGATGCGATGTATGCGTGGCTGGCGGAAGGGAAGACGCGGGACCTGGCCAGGTGCGGCGTGATGTTCGGCCTCGGTGTCGCCTGTAAGTGGATCTGCCTCTATGCCGGGGCCGGACTGGCGGTTCTCTGGCTGGCACACTGGATCTCAGAGATCGTGAAGAAGACGGCTCTTTGTACCGGCCCTGATGAACCAAGCGACATTCCTGAAGCCGTCGATTCTTCTCCGCGGCATCTGGCGCCGCAGGGGAGCGCCCCGGCCGGAACTGTGCTTCGCGCCTTTTTCGGCAACGCGGCGCTCTGTGTCGTGTTCTTCCTCCTGATCCCGGGCCTGATCTATTACCTGAGCTATTTGCCCTACGGCATCTCCCAGCATGCGCCGCTCTTCAGTCGGGCGTATACCAGGCTGGTTCTCGATAACCAGTCCTTCATGTTCTCGTACCATGCGAATATTCGGGCGGAGCATCCGTACTCCTCGCGCTGGTATCAGTGGATGCTGGACATCCGGCCGATCCTGTATTATCTTGAATACCTGCCGAACGGAAAGCGCGTAAGCTTCGGCGCGTTTGTGAACCCGATGATCTGCTGGGGCGGACTCCTGAGTCTTGTGGTCCTGGTGTACACGGCTGCTGTACGGCGCGACCGGAAGGCGGCATTCCTGCTGACCGCTTACTTGTCCGGGCTGGTGCCCTGGATGTTCATTACGCGCCTGACGTTTGCGTATCACTATTTTGCCTCGGCGCTGTTCCTTGTGCCGTCGCTTTGTTACGTGTTCTCCATGATGGAGCAGGCGCCCCGGCGCTTTCGCCGATATCCGGTCTGGTTCACCGCAGTCTCCGTGCTGCTCTTCGCCTGGTTTTTCCCGGTGCTGAACGGCATCACCGTTGAAAACGCCCTGGCGACCAAGCTGCTGGGCTGGCTTCCCAGCTGGCCCTTCTGATGATGGACCGGCCTGATGTTTCATCATTCCGCGTTTCACTTTTTACATTCCACATTGTATCGGGGGTAATCCATGAACCTGCAAAACCTGGATTGGAACACGATCCTCATTGATATCGGCATGCTGGCCTTCCTGATCCTGGCCGTTGTCGTGGTGGTGAGGATCCTTGCAAAACCGATCAAAGCGCTGCTGAAGTTCGCACTTCATGCCGCCACCGGGATTCTGGTTTTCTATGCGGTGAACTATGTCGGAGGCCGCTTTTTCGGCTTTACCATGGAACCGACGAATCTTCGCCTTGTGATTGCCGGCCTCGGCGGCGTTCCGGGCGTGGCTTTGATGGTGCTGTATCAGCTTCTGTTCTGACCTTTCGTTCTTTTGCGGGCTGCACGCGGAACCGGATTGAGTCCGAAAAAACGGACAGAAAAAGTGGTAGAATAGGCTTATCATCGGAATAAGCGGACGCGATAAGCATACGTTTTCAGGCGCTCTCTTATTTCATATTTCTCAATACACATTTCACATTGTCTAAAGGGTGTTATATGGCAAAAGCAAAAGCGACAAAAGAAAAACCCGCTGCGGAATACGGCAACGACAGTATTTCCCAGCTCCAGGGCGCGGATCGGGTCCGGCTTCGTCCCGGGGTCATCTTCGGCTCGGACGGGCTGGACGGATGCGAACATGCCGTCTTCGAGATCCTCTCCAACTCCATAGACGAAGCGCGGGAGGGCTACGGCGACCTGATTATCCTGACCTATTACAAGGACAAGAGCATCGAGGTCGAGGACTTCGGCCGCGGCTGCCCGCTGGACTGGAACAGCCGGGAACAGCGCTGGAACTGGGAGCTGGTCTACTGCGAGCTCTATGCCGGCGGCAAGTATAACAACAACGACTCCGGGGATTACGGCTTCGCCTTGGGCCTGAACGGCCTTGGCGCCTGCGCGACGCAGTATGCCTCCCGCTATATGGAGGTCACGGTGCGCCGCGACGGTTTCCGCTACGACCTTCGCTTTGAGAGAGGAAGTGTCGTGGGCGAGCCGGGGAAGGAGCTGCGCAAGACCGAGGCGGACCGGAAAAAGACTGGTACCGTGACCCGCTGGCTGCCGGACCTGGATGTCTTCACGGATATCAATATCCCGCGGGAGTACTTCGACGATGTGCTGAAGCGCCAGGCGGTTGCCAACGCCGGGGTCACCTTCCGCCTCCGTCTGGAGAAGCCCGAGGGCGGCTTTGAGACGAAGGACTTCCTCTACCCCAACGGCATTATGGACTACGTGACGGAGCTGGCCGGGGAGAATCCGCTCACACTGCCGCACTTTATCCAGACGGAGCGGCGCGGCCGGGACCGCGAGGACAAGGACGAGTACCGGGTGAAGATCTCCTGCGCCTTCTGCTTCTCGAACCGGGTGAACGCCCTGGAGTACTACCACAACTCCTCGTGGCTGGAAAACGGCGGTGCGCCGGACAAGGCGGTGAAGAGCGCCTTTGTCTCCTCAATCGACGCCCTGCTGCGCACCACGAACCGCTACCAGAAGAACGAGTCCGCGATCCGTTTCCAGGATGTCCAGGACTGCCTTGTGCTGGTGACGAACTGCTTCTCGACCCAGACCTCGTATGAGAACCAGACGAAGAAGGCCATCAACAACCGCTTCATCCAGCAGGCCATGACCGAGTTCTTCAAGGAGCAGCTGGAGGTCTACTTCCTGGAGAACAAGCCGGAGGCCGACCGCATCGCCGAGCAGGTCCTCGTGAACAAGCGCAGCCGCGAGACGGCCGAGCGCGCCCGCCTGGGGATGAAGAAGAAGCTCTCCGGCACCATCGACATCGCCAACCGGGTCCAGAAGTTTGTCGACTGCCGCAGCCGCGACCCCGAGCACCGCGAGATCTACATCGTGGAAGGCGACTCGGCCCTGGGCGCCTGCAAGCTCTCCCGGGATGCCGAGTTCCAGGGCATCATGCCGGTGCGCGGCAAGATTCTCAACTGCCTGAAGGCGGACTACGTGCGCATCTTCAAGTCCGACGTCATCACCGACCTGATGAAGGTGCTGGGTTGCGGCGTGGAGGTCAAGGACAAGCACACGAAGGACCTGCAGAGCTTCGACCTCTCGGCCCTGCGCTGGAGCAAGATCATCATCTGCACCGATGCCGACGTGGACGGTTACCAGATCCGCACCCTGATCCTGACCATGCTCTACCGCCTGGTCCCGACCCTGATCCGCGAGGGCTATGTCTACATTGCCGAGTCCCCGCTGTATGAGATCAACGCCAAGGGCAAGACCTGGTTTGCCTATACCGAGAAGGAGAAGGCCGAGATCCTCGCCGGACTCAAAAACGCCAAAGCCGCCATCTCGCGCTCCAAGGGCCTTGGCGAAAACGACCCGGACATGATGTGGCTCACCACCATGAACCCCGAGACCCGCCGCCTGATCAAGGTTATGCCCGAAGATGCCGCGCGCATGGCGGAGGTCTTCGACCTGCTCCTGGGCGACAACCTGGAAGGGCGCAAGGCCCACATCGCCGAAGTCGGCGCGAGCTTCCTCGACGCCGCGGACCTCTCGTAACAATTGGAGTTTTCAATGAAGAAGAAAAAGTCCCCAAACGACGCTGGCCCAAGAATCGTCGCGAACCCGAATGTCCTCGGACTGCGCGGCGAGACCACCGAACAGGCCATCACCGACACCCTGGAACAGAATTACATGCCATACGCCATGAGCGTCATCGTCTCCCGCGCCATCCCGGAGATCGACGGCTTCAAGCCCTCCCACCGGAAACTTCTGTACACCATGTACAAGATGGGACTTCTGACCGGCGCGCGCACCAAGAGCGCCAACATCGTCGGCCAGACCATGAAGCTCAACCCCCACGGCGATGCGGCGATCTACGAGACCATGGTCCGCCTCTCCGCCGGGAACCAGGCCCTGCTCACGCCCTTCGTGGACTCGAAGGGAAACTTCGGCAAGGTCTACTCCCGGGACATGTCCTATGCCGCCTCGCGTTATACCGAGGCCAAACTCTCGAAGATCTGCACCGCCCTCTTCGAGGACATCGACAAGGACGCCGTCGACTTTGTGGACAACTACGACGGCACGATGCAGGAGCCCACGCTTCTTCCCACGGCCTTCCCGAATGTCCTGGTGTCGGCCAACTCCGGCATCGCCGTCGGCATGGCAAGCCAGATCTGCGGCTTCAACCTCAACGAGGTCTGCACCGCCGCGATTGCGATTCTCCGTGACGGGGACGCGGACCTGCTGAGCCTGATGCCCGCGCCGGACTTCCCGACGGGGGCCGAGGTGATCTATGACCGCGCCGCACTGGAGAACGTCTACCGCACCGGCCGCGGCAGCATCCAGGTCCGGGCCCGCTGGCGCTATCTCCCGAAGGAGAACATGATCGAGATTACCGAGATTCCCTATACCGCCACCTGTGAGGCGATTCTGGACAAGGTAGCCGAGCTCATCAAGGCGGGGAAAATCCGCGAGATCAACGACATGCGGGACGAGACGGACCTCTCCGGCCTGCGCCTGGCCATTGACCTCAAGCGCGGCGCGGACCCCGACCGCCTCATGCAGAAGCTCTTCAAGTCCACGCCCCTTCAGGACGCCTTCCCGTGCAACTTCAACATCCTCATAGCGGGCAACCCCCGCGTCATGGGCGTGCGCGAGATCCTGGACGAGTGGATCGCCTGGCGGACCGAGTGTGTCCGCCGCCGGATCTACCACGAACTGGCAGGGAAGAAGGACAAGCTCCACCTGCTCCAGGGGCTCCAGCGGATCCTTCTGGACATCGACCGAGCCATCGAGATCATCCGCAACACCGAACTGGAGGCCGACGTGGTGCCGAACCTGATGGTGGGCTTCGGCATTGACGAGAAACAGGCCGAGTTCGTGGCGGAGATCCGTCTGCGGAACATCAACCGGGAGTATATCCTCAAGCGCACCTCGGAGATTGACGCGCTCGAGAAAGACATCGCCGACCTCGAGGCAACGCTCAACAACCGCCGCCGTCTGAGGAATGTCCTGATCGGGGAGCTGGAGAAGATCAACAAGCAGTTCCCGACCCCGCGGCGCACGGGGATTGTGTATGAGGATGAGCTGCCGGAGCTGACGGAGGAAGAGGAGCCGGACACCGACCCGGTCACGGTCTTCCTCTCG
>CADAPN010000117.1 GCA_902789835.1 Oscillospiraceae bacterium | reverse complement strand
AGAAGGTATACTACTATACCGACCGTCAGAAAGCATTGCACAGTGAAGGTACCCATAAGCTTCTGCACATGAGAGAAGATAAAATCATGGATAACGAAAACAAAAACAAACTCTCTGAAAAACAACTGGTACAGGTATCCGGCGGCGATATACCCGACTTTCCCTGCTCCTATGGTGAGCAGATCTGTCCGGTTTGCGGCTCAACAGATGTTCAATACGCATACGACGACGTTGGATACGATGAGTACGGTAAGGTAGATTCAGAAGTTTGGATCTGCCATTCCTGCAATACGAATTTCGTCAGAATTGCAAAATGCGTTTAACGATTCCGGAACTGACCGCAAAACCTTTCAGCAGGAGCTGTCTCAGAAGTCAGGCCGCAGTACAGGCCGATTCTCTGTGTTCACTCTATCCACACAAACAAAATAAGGCTGAATCGCCTTTATCGGTGATCCAGCCTGTTTTTTATGAAATGATCTCAGTACAAGTCTTTGTACCAGTATGATTTTAGCGTTTCCGGCATGATGGCATACAGGGAATCTGCAGCTGTATCCGGATCAAGGGTGTATTGATTCATTGTCCATTTCCGATACATGTATGTAATACCGTAGCAGAATACATCGACCTGCATGTTTTCGGAATTGGAAAAGCCTTCGCCATCTCTGTTCTGTCGGGTAATCTCTTCAACAACTGCTCTGGAATACTGGAAGACATAGTTTTCAAATGAGTTTACTCCGGTGGTCATAAACGCCCTGTGAAATCCCGACCATTCGTCACGTGCATAGCAATAGAGTTCATAGAAAAGATCCCGATAATTGCTGCAATTCCGCAGGCAGGAGTCGAGGAGAATTTTATAATTCCGGTTCAGAACATCATATTTGTCTTTGAAATATCGGTAGAAGGTTGCGCGCCCAATCATCGCTTCATCTGCAATCATCTGTGTGGTGATCTTTTCAGCCGGCATATTTGAAAGCAGCCTGTTAAAAGCGAAGATAATATCCCGTTCGGTTCTTTCCAAAGCATTGTACCTCTCGTATAATACAGTTTTAGAAGATTGTATCATATTCAGACAAAATTGCAATAGCGTATCGTGACTTCTGTTGTTGATTCGGTTATACTGCAGGAAGATGTCAACGATATCACAAATAAGGAGGACTATGATGGCAGAACATGTTTTTACCGAAGGTGAAAAGAGATGTCTGGAAGAATACTGGAGAGAATGCAGCAAAACGCCGCGCAAGAATCTCATTAAGCTGGTCAGCCATATCAATATGTTCAACCCGCTTCCCAATGAGAAGAGCTGGGAGTATATCTTCTATGATCGTCAGCTGACGGACGAGCAGGTAAACTTCGCGCTGAAGATGAAGCTGCGGAAATCCTATTACATCGATGAGCTGGCCAGACGCGAGGGTATGAGCATAGAGGATACTGCGCAGATGGCAGATGACCTGGTACACATCGGACTGCTGGAATACAACTGTGACGATGACGGTGTAGACCGTGTCCAGCTTCCCGTCTTTGCCCCCGGCAATATGGAAAGCACTGTGATGACAAAGGAGCGTACGGACAAGTACCCGGAAACGGCACCCGCATTTCTGAACTATATTCTGGATCTGCAGAAGAAGATTACATGGGCAGTGCCTATGGGTTCTGCACTGATGAGAACGATTCCGGTTGAGAAGGCTATAGCGAATGAGCCGCGGCGTGTGAAGTTTGAAGAGATTTCCTACTGGCTGGACAAGGCGGGGGGCAGCATCGGCGTTGCGCCCTGCGAATGCCGGAAACTCCGCCGTATGGTTGGCGAGGGGACCGCAGACCTGGAATTCGAGTGCTGCATCAATCTGGGCAAATATGCCGAGAGCTGCATCCGGGCCGGCAAGGCCCGCCGCATCACCCGGGAAGAAGCCGAAAGCATCATCCTGGAGGCTGAGCGCCGCGGTTCAGTGCATCAGCTGTCCAATATTGACGGCCCGGACTTTTCTCTCTTTATCTGCAACTGCCAGTGGGATACCTGTATGGCACTGAAGACAAGCTGGTATACCCAGTCTCCGAGTCTCGTGCGATCCAATTATATTGCCGAGGTCGACCCAACGAATTGTGTTGCCTGCGGCGGCTGCGTGGAAGTATGTCCTCAGAATGCGGTTAAGCTTGGAACAAAGCTTTGCCAGAAAACTCCTGTTGAGATTAAAAAGACAGAGATCCCGGATAATAAGGTTGTATTTGGACCCGAGCACTGGCAGCCGGACTTTCTGACCAACCGGAAGAATGTGATCCCGGAGACCGGAACCGCACCGTGCAAGACCAACTGTCCTGCGCATATAGCAGTTCAGGGCTATCTGAAAAAAGCCGGTGAAGGCAAGTTCAGGGAAGCCCTTGAGCTCATCAAAAAGGAAAATCCGTTCCCGGCTGTTTGCGGAGATGTCTGCGCAAGATTCTGTGAGCAGGTATGTACCCGTGGAGACCTTGATCAGCCGGTAGCCATCGATGAGGTCAAAAAGTTCGTTGCAAGACAGGAGCTGAAAGAAGAAAACCGCTATGTTCCCGAAAAGCTCTTCCGGTATGGTCACAAGATCGCCGTAATCGGTTCCGGCCCTGCCGGCCTCAGCTGTGCCTACTATCTTGCGGTGCTGGGTCACACGGTCACCGTTTTTGAGAAGGATCAGAAGCCCGGTGGCATGATGGTCAGCGGTATTCCGTCCTTCCGGCTTGAGAAGGACGTTGTGGAAGCAGAAATCGACGTACTGAGACAGCTGGGTGTGGAGATCCGCTGCGGTGTGGAAGTCGGGAAAGACGTGACGATTCCGCAGCTGCGCGAGCAGGGATATAAGGGCTTCTATGTGGCCATCGGCGCACAGAAATCCTCTAAGCTGAACATCCCGGGTGAAGAGCTGGAGGGTGTACAGGGAGGCATCGATTTCCTGCGCAAGGTGAATCAGAATCAGGAGAGCGGGATCGGCAAGAAAGTCGCCGTCATTGGCGGCGGCAATGTAGCCATGGATGTTTGCCGCACGGCAGTACGCTTGGGGGCTGAAGAAGTGAGCATCGTCTACCGCCGTACGGCAGAGGAGATGCCCGCAGACAAGGAGGAAGTCCGGGAGGCGGAGGCGGAAGGTGTCGTTTTCCGCTATCTCAATGCACCGGTGGAAATCCTTGGACAGGACGGCAGGGTCTGCGGCCTGAAGGTTGAGCGGATGGCACTGGGTGAGCCGGATGAGAAAGGCCGTCGGAAACCGGTTGGCACCGGAGAGTTCGATATTCTGGACGTGGACACCGTTCTGGGGGCGATCGGCCAGACGGCTGACTGGGGCAGCCTGCTGGAGGGCAGCAAGGTTGTGCTTGGCAAGAAGGGGTATGCAGAAGCAGACAGCTGGACCTATCAGACTGCCGAACCGGACATCTTTGTCGGCGGTGATATCTACACGGGCCCGAAGTTCGTGATCGATGCGATAGCCGCAGGGAAGGAAGGCGCAGATTCTCTCCATCGATTTGTACACGAAGGACACAGCCTTACGCTCGGCCGTGTCAGGAGAGATAACTTCAAGTACATTGACAAGAGCAATGTGCTGATTCCTCTGAGCGGTTATGACTCCGCGAAACGGAATACACATGGTGTAGATGAGAGTAAGGTAAAAACGTTCCGCGATGAGCGCCTGCCTTTCACGGAGGAGCAGGTAAAAGCAGAGGCAGCCCGCTGCCTGAAGTGCGGCGCCGCATGGGTGGACAGCAATATCTGCATCGGATGCGGTTTGTGCACCACTCGCTGCAAGTTTGACGCGATCCATCTTCACAAGGAATATGATGCCTGGGGTGTTCCGTATGAAAAGCTGGTTGGACATGTGCTCAAAACGACTGCCCAGCGCGTCGGACGCCGCCTTGTGAAAAAGGATGTCTGAGATGCACGAGATTGGCGTACTGACGAAGGCAGTCGAGTTGGTTGAAACAACGGCAAAGGACTACGGACTTGATCACATCAGCTATATCACGCTGGAGGTCGGGGAGCTGACCGGTTATGTGCCAGCGTTTTTCGAGAAGTACTTTCCGGTGGTGACGGAGAATCGCCCGATCTTCGCGGGAACAGAACTTCGAATCAAAGTAGTAAGAGGACAGGCACTCTGTCAGGAGTGTCAAACCCTGTACAACGTAATGAGGAATGAAGGACGTTGCCCCAAGTGCAAAAGCAGGGAGAAAAAGATTCTGGGCGGTCAGCAATTCGTGGTAAAAGACATCGGGTATTGACATAGCGTTAAAAACGGAAACACCCGGTGTGCACAGGGGACGGCTTTCCGTATATGCTCCACACAAATCGAAATCAGGCTGAATCACGTTATCGGTGATCCAGTCTGATTTCGATTTTTCTTTGTTATGGCATAACGTCGCGTACCGGGGTGATGCGGTTGAATCGCATTGTCGTCTTATAAGCCCTTATTCGTGGACCGGTTGGAAATTGACAGAAGAATATGGAATATGATATGATGCCATTGCTTGATTGATATTCGGTTTACTGTTGATACGGAGGGGGTTGAATATGTCAGCCGCAGCAATCAGAAAAATCGGTATTCTCTATGCGGAAGAGAGTGGAAGAGGCCTGGTGCATCCCTTCTTTGCTCCGATTCTGAACGCCATCAAGAAGGAAGCGGAAGCGAACGGCTTCTGTATTCTGTTTATCAACCACAAGCTTGTCACGACAGGGACTGACTGCGCAGAACTCTGCCGCGGCGCCGACCTCGAAGGTGTCTGCCTGGTTTGCTTTGATTTTTCTTCCCCGGGAATTCGGGAACTTGCCGTAAGCGGCATACCCTGTGTCACGATCGATCACATCCTGAAAGGGGTTCCGACAGTCATTTCGGACAATGAGACCGGCGTACAGCGCCTGATTGAATATGCCATCTCGAAGGGACACCGTCGGATCGCTTTTGTACACGGACACAACAACTCCGTTGTTACCCGGACACGGATTCGCCAGTTCCAGAACACCATGGACTATTACAAGCTGCCGGTTCCTGGGGACTTTCTTCGCGAAGGGGAGTACGACAACATTGAGCTGACAAGGAGCATTGTCGGTGAGATGCTGAGGCTGCCGGAGAGGCCGACCTGCATCCTGGTGCCGGATGACATTGCTTATCTTGGCGCAAGGGACGCTGCCTGGGAGCTGGGGCTGCGTATTCCGCAGGATATTTCCTTTGCGGGCTATGACGGGCTCAGCATCGGTCAGATGCTTGATCCGAAGCTCACTACCATCCGTCAGGACTGTGAACGGATCGGTGTGACCGCGATGCAGACCCTGATCCGGCAGATTGATCACCCGAAATCCGGCAAACAGGTGCCGCTGATCTTCCCTGTGGAGTTCCTTCCCGGCGGAACTATCGGTCCGGCGGCAGAGTAAGACTGCCCAGGGACTGCCTGGGGGATGCTTCCCTGTTTTCACTCCACACAAACATACTCAGGCTGAATCGCCTCTAGCGGTGATCCAGCCTGAGTTTTTTGCTTTTTGAAGTTTTTTTGCCGGATTAGGCAGCGTCCGGATGGGCGGGAATGAAGTAGCCGAATTCGTCTTCATACAGAAAGTCGTCGTAATCGTCGGCGTCGGGGTGGGCAGGGGTGAAGGTGCCGTACTCGTCTTCCCAGGTCCCGTTTGCATAATCGTAGTCGACGTAATCGTAGTCGACGTAATCGAAGTCGTCGTAGTCGTAAGCGTCGGGGTGAGCAGGGGTGAAGGTGCCGTACTCGTCTTCGTACAGAACCACGTCGTCATAATCGTCGTAGTCGTAAGCATCGGGGTGAGCAGGGGTGAAGGTGCCGTACTCGTCTGCATAAAGGACCACATCGTCATAGTCCGGAATGTAGTAGTAATAACCGTAATCATCACTGTACAGCAGCGTGTAGGTGTAGTAGGTGGTGGTGTAAGACTTGGGAGCGGAATCCGTGGTGGGATTGTAAACGTTGACATAGAGGTAAGCCAGGGTGGTGTCGGTCTCGGTATCACCGCAGAAGAAAGCGCAGTAGACAGCCCAGCCGTTCATGGCGGTGCTCACGTTCTTTACCGTAAGAGTGGCGGTGTCATCCCCCTCGACACGTGCATAGGGGAACATGTTGCGGAAATCCTGAACCGTATAGGTCTTGCCGTCGGGGCTCTGGAAGTTC
>CADAPN010000116.1 GCA_902789835.1 Oscillospiraceae bacterium | reverse complement strand
CCCCGGAAATCTGGAGATCAGCGTATTCTACACCCTGGACGATGAAAACGGCCTCCATATCCGCTATGAGGGGGTCAGCGACAGAAAAACCCTGATCAACCTCACCAACCACAGCTTCTTCAATCTCTCCGGGCACGATGCCGGGAGCGTCCTTGACCATCAGGTCACGCTGGACTGTGACCGCTTTCTGGAGATCTCCGCCGGGCGTCTCCCCACGGGACGGATTCTCCCCGTGGACGGAACCGCGATGGACTTCCGCTCCGGCCGGCGCGTCGGGGATGCGATTGACACAGATTGGGATCAGCTTCGTTTTGCCGCGGGGTACGACCACTGTTTCGTCACCGGTGCGAACCCCGGAAACTTGAAGAGAATCGCCCTTGTCGAGGACCCACGCAGCGGATGCCGCATGGAGGTCTCCACGGATCTCCCCGGGGTACAGTTCTATACCGCCAACTTTCTTTCCTCACAGGCCGGGAAGCAGGGTGCTCATTACGGTCCCCGCTGCGCGCTCTGTCTCGAAACGGAGTATTTCCCTGACAGCATTCACTTTCCCGATTTCCCGCAATGCATTTTCGATGCGGGCGAGATCTACCGGGCGGAAACCGTCTACCGTTTCCTGTAATCCGATTCTACAGTCTAAGAGAAACACACCGCAGCTTGCTCATATTCTGCGCAAGCTTAAACATACCTGTCATCGGCAGCTCCCCCTTTCGAGACAAATTGATACAGGCACACGTTGCGCCCAGGCTTCACTCAAAAACAGCCTGGGCGCATAATCGTTGGGTGCAACCCCGCAAACAATTGTGCACCCGGGCAGAAAGTGAGCGCCTCTTCCGAAAAAAGGAAGAGGCGTTGATACGTCTAATTGTGTTTGTAAAAACAAGTTCTGTCCCATTTGGAAGGTATTCTTCATAATCCAACTTGGTAATCGTTACAACCAAATAGTCGTTTTCTGTTCTCACCTCTATGCAAAATAGGCACCGTGCTATGGCAGAGTGACGGCATTAGCTCATTGAGTTTTTGAGCTGTTTTCCTGTACTACGAAGTGTCCAAATTGCAGAGCCTGTTAAACAACTGAACAGGCCAAACATCCCAGTAATGAGTATTGAGGGAGGCCTGTAGAGTGTTTTGTCGTTTAGGTACCGCCCAACCCAAGTCAAACCCGCGAAAACCAGAATGCAGTACACAAGATTTAGCCATGCGCGGTTTCTGAGCTCCTTCAGCCAACGGCGCCGCTGTTCCAGATAGATTTCTGTTGCAGCCGAAAGGGCCTCAGCACTATTGTCTTCATTCAGACCTAATAAATATGCAGGCGTGGTATCCAAGGTAGAGGCTAATGTTTCTAACACTGTAAGATCCGGGAAGTTTTTCCCACATTCCCACTTACTTACGGCTTTGTCTGTTATATGAAGTGAATTCGCGACTTGTTTCTGAGTGAGACATTTTGCTTTTCTCTGAGCAGCGATACGCGCACCTACTTCTTTAGAATCCATCGCTGGCACCATCCTTTCAGTCTGTATATAACAGAATTATTGGAAAAAGTCACCCGAGAAAAAGTAGAACACCCTGTTGAATGATCCTGAAGAAATCTTAAATATAGGGATTAGGAATACTTACTTCCTGGTCTATGATACGGATCGCTTTGACCTTCCTCAGATCAATTGTCGAAGACAGATGAGAATACAGCGTTACAACTCCATTTTCATAGGGTGTACTTTCCGAAGGACTCAATTTGATCTGTGTGCCGTCTTCCATGATCAGGGCAGAACTATCCAGTACCTGGTCATAGACCGACAGCCATTCCAGCAGCTGCTCATATCCTCTGCGAAAAGCTTCGTCATCATCTCTCGGCAGATTATAGATCAGATCGACATCTTCGTGTGTAACCTGCCATTCTACCTCAGACGCATAGATCTTGACACCGAGCACATTAAGCACCTTATCAGTTGAAGGCGCTTGGACAAGAATGCTTTTCCCACTGAAATCGGCCACAAGAAATTCTGTTGAAGAAATCACCACCGGGATTGTTCCATAATCACGCACACATACCGGATCATAGCGCGCCCAATACTCTTCTATCGTTTCGTTTTGAGCATCAGACTCTGCGTGTCAGCATCGTAATACTTTTCCAGCAACTCCTCCCGGGTTTCATGCGTACGGAGATACTCATCTTCCTGAATCGGAGGCAGGACCGGGTATCTGCCGTACAGTCCTTTCTCTGTTCCTTTCCCGATCTTCCTATAAGCATCATCGAGTTCTCTGAAATTGCTTGCAATGACGTAGATAGCGTTCTTTTGTTCCCATCCAATGGCATCCCAGGCTTCTTCTCTGGTGATCGGAGCAATGCTGAAATAGACATCCGCAAATCTTCCGTTTCTGAATGTAGAAATCAGTTGGACAGAAGGTGTTTTTCCTTCCGACTCTACGGTGGTTTCCTCTGGTGTTGGAGCCTTTTCAAATTCCTGATAACCAGCCACATGGTTTTCTTCAATTTTCAAGCTTTCCCGGAGCTCCTGCTGACGCCGCTGATGAATAGAGTAACCAACCGCACATGCAGTCAGGAGCGCGGCGAGGACAGCAGCAATTAACAACACATGGAGTGTTCTTTTGTTAAAGGCGTGTCGACTTGCTATCGGTTTGTCCAGAAGCTCCTCTGCTTCTTCGAGATATAAATCATCCACATTGTTCAGGGCAAATACGATCTTCTCACTCAGCATAAGCCTTCCTCCTTCAGTGCCGCCTTGAGTTTGCGCCTGGTACGCAAAAGCATGGACTTTACCTTGCTTTCACTGAAGCCGCTCTTCTCAGCTATTTCCCGGATAGATGCTGCATACCAATAACGGCCAAGAAACACTTTACGTTCAACAAACGGCAAGGCTTCGAGAAAATCATTTAAATATTCAGATAGCTCTTTCATCTCAATCTGCTCTGCAAGATCAGTTCCTTCTCCCAACTCTTTGTCAAGTTCTTCCAGGGCAATTGTTATTTCTCCACCTCCGCGTTTGAGTCGGTTCTGTGTTTTCATTTTGCTGAGGCTCAGCCAGCGGGTCAGTTTCGCAAGATATGGAGCAAGAAACGACGGCTTATTCTCCGGCATGGAATTCCATGCGCCGAGCCATGTATCGTTGACACACTCTTCCGCGTCTTCGCGATTATTCACGATACGCATAGAAATGGTGTGGCAGTAGACGCCGTATTTGTGTTCCGTTTCAGGGATGGCCTGTTCGCTGCGCTGCCAATATAAATCTACAATTGTGCTGTCTTCCAAGTCGATACCTCCTACAGTGTTATACTATAGAAAAAGACGTTTTGAAGATTTGGTTGCATCGATAGTTAGATTTTTTATATCTGCGAATTGATACTTCTCAGCTACAGTATAGCATAACATGATTAGCAAAGCACCACATAACAAGGGCATGGTTCATCTCATGCAAGGGTTTACGCTTTAATCTCCATCCCGCACGTCAGCCGGAACACGATCCGGTCCTTGCTGTGCACCGTCATGCTGTCCACCAGTCCGGCCCACAGGCTCTCGTCGAACTCGGTTTCAGGGATCCCATCAAAACCTGTTTTGATGGGAGAAGGAGGAGAAGCGGAGCGACTGAGCTTTCCGAACGTGTGAGGGAAGCGAATGGGTGCGCAGCTTGTGAGGACGTCCTGCAGGTCCTTCACGCTCTCGATGAACCGCTCGATCTACTGTTTTTATAGTGACATTTACAGTGAAACTTTATAGTGACACACCACCACAAACATGATATAATGTCCCCATAAATCTTGAAGGGAGCTTGTGGGATGAATCTGGGAATAGAGTCAGAGACACTGGAATTCAAGAAAACCACGGGTGAAGTCGATAAAGCAATGGATAACATTGCGAGCATGCTTAATAAGCATGGACATGGGACTCTTTATTTTGGGGTCTCTCCTAATGGAGAAGTAACCGGTCAGCAAATCAGTGCATCCTCGCTTGATGATGTAGCTAAGAAGATCAAGACAGCAATAAAACCCATGATTTATCCGGAAATCAAGCAGGAAATTTTGGAGGGGAAAAACGTCATCCGCGTAGATTTTTCCGGAAAAGAAAAACCGTATTCCTCTTTCGGGCGGTATTTCAAAAGGGTATTTGACCGTACTGAAGAAATGACTCCGGACGAATTGAAGAGAATGATGGCAGAGACAGACAGGTCTTCCTATTGGGAGAACAACCTGACGGTATATGGCCTTGAATCAGTAGACATGGCAACTCTTGAGGAATTCTATAAACGAGCCGTCTCATGCGGAAGGTTGGAGGCAATGGCAGAATTTGACGCGGAGGAGTTGCTTACAGGGCTCGGACTATATGAGAATGAAAGACTTACGAATGCCGGTTATTATCTGTTCTCGAACAGGAAGCCCGCTGTTTTGAAGCTGGCCGTCTATGTCACGGATGAACGCATCAATTTCTCTGATATTGGCAGGTTTGAGGATAATATTTTCAACCTGATTCGAAAAGGGTTTTCCTATATCAAAGAACATATTAACTGGAGAGTTGAAGCCGGAGATGGAACATCACGGGTTGAAGTACCTGAAATACCGATAGAGGCAATACGCGAAATCATTGTAAATTCTTTTGCGCACGCGGATTATAGGGGAATCAGTGAGAACGAAATCGACATCACACCGACCAGAGTCGAAATCTATAATCCTGGTACGTTTCCAATTGGCTTTTCTCCTGAGATGTTTGCCAGGCAGCGGATTCGATCCATGCCAAGAAACAAAGTTATTTTGAACACACTTTACAAGAGTAAGGATGTTGAAGTCTTTGGAAGCGGCTTCAGGAAGGTATATGCGCTCTGTGATAAAGACAATATCAAAGTCGAGGCGACGTATGAGAATGATGGATTTTTGTTTTCGTTTTACAGGGACATTAAATCACATCCTGTCACTGAAAGCGACACTATAAATGTCACCAAACCGAGCTTGACCTCTACGGTGCCCACAGAGACAAAGGTGTATTTGCTGCTAAAGGAAGACCCCACACAAACCAGAGAGATGCTGGCGGGTAAGGCCGGAAGAACTGTACGAACAATCCAGCGTGCTTTAGATAAGCTTTCAAGCGAGGGCAAAATCAAAAGGATCGGGTCAACCAAAGCAGGATACTGGGAAGTGTTTTGAAACTGAAACTACAAGGCGGTATCGGAATGGATCACTCCGGTACCGCCGTTTTTTATCCTCTCAAATTAACACACGATTAAACTCTCACACGATATATCGTGTGTTTGTAGCCGGATTCATTGCTTGATCGCCTCAGCAATCTTAGGGGGACTCCAGATATCAAAATCATCACCGGAATCCGACGCTCCAGAAAATCTGTTCAACTCTTTAATTTCACTCTTTCTCCCGACCATGGTTTTTCTCCTTTTATTCAGCGGCAAACGGTTTTACTTTCACTCTTCACCGCTGATTTATTTTGCTTTGGACAGTACATCATGGATTAATTCGGCGGTCAATCGCAATTTTTTCTAATTCGCCGCCAAATAAAACGATTGTCAAGCTGACATTTGTCGGCGCTGATTACTCCGACACTGCTTTTCTCTGGGTGCAAACAGCCCGAAAATAGAGCGCCTCCGTCAGGAGACGCTCTTAATATCTATATGCGTTGAAAACCAAATGCATGCCGCGCTGCGCTGCCGTGACAGAAAGCTGTACTTCCCTACTTTTCCCAGCCCATTTTGCGGCGGCAGTTGCCTTCTGCGTCATAGCTGTAGTAGATGTTTCCGCCGGTTGCTCCGGGGGCATCGTCGTTGTCCCGATGGATCTCCGCGGTCAGACGGCCTTCCGCATCGTACTCATAGTCCGCGATACTCCACATGTTTCCGGTGTGCGTCTCGCTGTGGAGGATACGGCCGTCTCCTGCATAGGAGCTCGTGATCTCGTTGGTCATAGCTCCGCCGTCCCACCAGGTTTCCCGGACGCAGTGATGAGCGTCATCGTACTCATAGCGCATCTGGCGAAGCTGATTCGACATGATCCGCCGCTCTGTGAAGTCACCGTTCTCGCTGTAGTCCACCTCGATCCACTTCAGCAGGCTCTGATCCGGCGATTCCATATGCGCGGTAAGAATTCCCTCATGTTCCGTATAGCCCTTGGCTTCCAGCGGGACACCGAAGAGGTCGAAGATCGTTCTGCCGTACTGATACCCCTGCCACATTCCGTACTGCCAGAACGCGTTGGCGCCGCTGGCGGCGGTGAAGATCATGGCGCGGCTGCCGTCGGTATAGGTCAGGTAGAGGGGGTTAAAGCGGGGATCCCCTTCATCGAAGGAATTGATATCGCTCTTCTTCAGCATAAGCGTCAGCGCCTCAAGGGAAGCCGCATCGGAGATGGTATAGGTTTCTCCGGTCTGCTGGACATAAAGCGACGCCGAAGCGATGGACTTCCGCTCGTTGGCGATCCAGATCCAGTCCGGATTTTCCTCCGTACCGATATTTTTGCTCATGTCGAGCTTCCGGATCGGAAGCATGTCAAAGCTGTCCAGTGCCAAGGGAAGGCCGTTCTCATCTGTGGTCACGCAGACGCTGCGGCAGTAAACATTGCCCTTTTCGCTTGGTACCGTGCGCCAGTTGAGCGGTTTAACCGGCGTTCCGGTGAAGCTGATCCAGCCGATATCGGTGCTGTTGATATCGATACACCAGTCAACCAGACGGAAGTCGCGGATGTACGGGGCGATCTGCTGCTCATAAACGGCGGAGATGGCGGGCTTCAGCCATTCCTGGCTCTTGGGAATCATGCTGAGGTCAAGCTCCGGGTTCGTAAGCTGCTCGATCGCGTTGGATTCACTGTACCGATGGTACGTAAATTCACCGTCCATCCCCAGATCCGGATCGTCCAGCGCGGCCCAGTTAAAGCTGTCCGCGATGGCTTCCAGCGCTTCACGGTTCAGCTCAAAGGAGACGAATTTGTCTCCCAGGCCGTCAAGCATACCGTCGTTAAAAGCATCCGCCCATCCGGATTTTGCGATGGAGACGGCAACAAAGCTGTCTTCCCGGTCAAGCAGGAGGAACGCTCCGTGTGCGGAGTCGGAAATGGTAAGCGTCTGCCCGTCCCGGGTTTTATACTGCCATTCGGTATAGTCGTTGGGATCTCCGGCGTTGATGGTCACATACCCCAGCACCCCTTTTGCCGCATTGCGGAACTGGTAGGGAATGCAATATGTTCCGTCTCGCGGAAACAGCGTGCCGTCGTACTGGAAGGTACCGCCGGAGTAAACATATCCCCCGCCGTAATCGTTTTCATACGCTTCGTTCCCGGCAGTCAGCTTGCCGATCCCCGCCCCCTGATAGAAGCTCTTTTCGTCCGGCGGAGTAGAAAGTGTACCAAGGCGGTTCAGACTGTACTTCCCGCAGATTCGGTCTATTTCATCCGCCATGGCCTGCGTCGTGGCTCCGTAAGGACCGTATTCGTCCATGAGGTCTATCGCCTCCTGCGCATCATACGGATCTTCGCGATGCTCCTCATAGTAGGCCAGCCACTCCCGAAGGGCCTGGCCCTCTGCGCTGTCGCTCAGGCCTTCCATACTGAGCATGGAAACACCGAAAAGCTGTCCGGCGTGCATGTTTCCAAGGCCGATCAGCCCGGCTGCCCAGGCGGCGCCAACCAGCAGGGTTGAGATCACCGCCGCCAGCAATACGATGCGAAGGTGTTTCCTGCCGCTGCGCTTCTTCCTTCCGAGCCTGAAGCCCAAGGCCCGACGGGTGCGTTCCAGCAGGGTATCGTCCATGTCATTGAGCGCAAACAGGATCATTTCCTCGTTCAGCATAATCCTTCCTCCTTCAAGAATTTCTGAAGTTTCCTGCGCGTGCGGTGAAGTGTGGTGCTGACATTGCCGGGCGTGATGCCGTACTTTTCTGCGATCTCTTTCACCCCGGTCATATACCAGCAGCGGGCGAGAAAAATCTGAGCCTCCGTATCGTCAAGACCTGCCACAAATCTTCGCAGCGCCGCTCCGAGTTCTTTCAGCTCCACCTCTTTTTCCGGATCCGCATCATCCGGAACAGCCTCCGCGAGCTCTTCAAGAACCAGCGTCGTCTCCCCTCCCCCGCGGCGCAGTGCGTTTCTCTCCCGAAGCCGGCTCAGTGACAGCCAGCGGGTCAGTTTGGCGAGGTATGGCGCAAGCAGTGCAGGCCGGTGGGTCGGCATGGAGTTCCAGGCTTTGAACCATGTGTCGTTCACGCATTCCTCGGCGTCCTGCTCGTCTGACCAGTAGAGATCCACGATTTTTGAGTCCTCCAAATCCATTGCCCTCCTTTCTGTTTTGTGTCTCACCCTAATAAACGCGGTTTTTGGAAAAATCTTACAGCCTTTCAAGAAATTCTTTGAAAAATGCCAAACGCACCTAACGCGGTTCCGCGGTTATTTTTTTGTGCGTACTTTATAATGTTTCAATTTGAGTATATAATGGAAGCAATGATAGAACAGGGAGTGAAAATCAAGGAATGACACGAAAGGAACAGATTTCATATTTGACCGAAATACTGTTGGAGGAAATGCCGCAGTACCGTCGGGAGGCGAAGCGGATCCCGCCCGATGAAGAGAGTCGGCGTTATCTCCTGCGCTGCCTGATGAACGTAAGGGAACCCCGGGCGCTGCCGCTGCGCTTCCTGGAGGAACAGGATGCGCTGCTTGGAGCGGAGCGGGAGACAAGGGGCGTCGTTCACGTCTCGGAGCTTCCCTCCATCCCCTCTGATGAGCGCATCGTCCTCTGGCAGGGGGATATCACCCGGCTGCGGCCAATTCCCAGCTTCTGGGCTGCTTTCGTCCCGGGCATAACTGCATCGACAACGTCATCCACTCGGCGGCGGGTCTGCAGCTGCGGGAAGAATGCGCCGAGATCATGCGGCAGCAGGGACACGAGGAGCCTACCGGCCAGGCGAAGATCACCGGGGGCTACAATCTCCCGGCAAAACACGTCCTGCATACCGTCGGCCCCATCATCAGCGGGCCGCTTACCGAAGAAGACCGGGCGCTGCTGGCTTCCTGCTACCGCTCCTGCCTGAGGCTGGCCGAGGAAAAGGGGCTTAAAACTGTGGCCTTCTGCTGCATTTCCACCGGCGTCTTCCGCTTCCCCAAAGAGGAGGCTGCCCGGATCGCGGTGAAAACCGTGCGGGACTATCTGAAAGCCGGCAGCATGGAGAGAATCGTCTTCTGCGTTCACGGAGGCGAAAATCTTCGGATCTATCAAAAGCTGCTGTATTAAGGCAAATGGAAACCGAGCCTCTCCACGTTGGAAGGGCTCGGCGTTCTTTTTACACTTTGATCATGGAGAAGAAGGACGATCCGCCGGAGCGTTTTGTGACATAAATGAAAAAAGTTTTCCGGGAATCGTTTTCAGTGCAAGCTTTTTGCGATATCTTCGATGCTCTTCGCCATGTCAGCGTTGATGCCGACGGCACGGTCACCCAGGCTTGCGGGCACCATGGCCTTGCTGCGGCTGAGTCGGATCAGGCTGATGTTCTCGTGCTCACGTGCCAGCTTCTCAAATGGGAAGCGGATGATCGTCGGAGTGTTGAACCCCACCCCCAGCTCCAGCAGGACAGTTTTTCCGTCTTCGCATTCCGAGAGGAAGCGGCTGAATCGGGCTTCGGCAGCATGCCAGTTCTCATCCTCCACAAAGCAGTCGTCCACGCGCAGGTTCATTGCCATATCCCCGCCGCAGACCGGGCATTTTGGCACCAGCTCATGAGGGATCCTGCCATTTACCCGTTTCCGTTCCATCTGCCGGAACAGGTCCTCCGCGTCATAGGTTTTGGGGTGGCAGCCGCGCTTGCACTGGATAAGCCTGTAGCTGCCCTGCGTCTGAAAAATCTGATCCGTGGGCAGCCCCGCTTTTTCAAACTGATGGTCGGCATTGGTGCTGAGCAGGAACAGTTTTTTCCCTTCAAGCGCTGTCAGAAGTGTTTTGTGCAGCGGCGTCACGTCCAGATCGACTCCGGCCAGCAGGGCCAGGTGTGACCACAGCCCCCATTTGCTCTCCTGATCCGGGAAGGGATAGAAGCCCGCCGAGTACATGTCCTGCATATACGGTCCCTTGCCATAGATCGCCTGGAACTCGGCAAAGTTTTCTTCAAAGAATCTGCCTCCGTACTCCGCTCCCGCTGCCGTGCTCATCCCGGCTCCGGCGCCGAGCAGAACATAGTCCGCCTCCCGGATCCGTGCGGTCGCCCGCTCGATCTGCTCGTCGTAGGGCAGTTCCTGATTGATATAATCCCGCGCATACTCTCCGGACAGGAAATCCGAAAAGCGCGTCTTTTTTGTGTTTCTGTCGATCATCGTTTACTCCTCCTGAGGTTTGCTGTGTGCTGCGTTCAGTATATCCGAGACGCTGCGCTTCCGCAAGTACGCATTTTTTAACTGCCGCCTGTAAAATTGTGTAAAAATACCACTTGACGTGTTCTTTACAGTGGATATAATAATCACCGCATTTTATGAAAAAAAGGTGATTTCGGTGCATAATTCTTCCCGCCGACTTCGTATCGTAAATCTGGAATACGCTTTGATTCAGGGCCTCTACTGGGTCAGTTTCTGCGGGATCGTGAGCTATGCCGCCGTCTACCTTCAGGCTCGTGGCTACAGCAACACCCAGCTCGGCCAGGTTCTCGCAGCCGGCTACATTCTGGGCCTCCTGATTCCTCAGCTTCTGGCTGCGCTGATTGACCGCTCGGAGAAGATCACGGTCTACCGCTGCCAGTGGATGCTGCTCTTGCTTCAGGTGGTTCTGGTCCTGCTGCTTCGACAGCTACCCGGCAGAAGTCTTGCCGTCTCGCTGCTCAACATGCTGCTGATCGGCGTTGAAATCACCCTGAACCCCATGAATACGGAGATCAGCGTCGACCTCGGCCTGCGCATCGGTCACATCAACTACGGCGCAGCCCGCGGGACCGGGTCCATCGCCTTCGCGCCGGTCTCGGTGCTGATCGGAAATCTTCTGGAGAAGATTGGTCCCCAGGTTCTGCCGACGGTGTTTCTCATCTGCATCGCGCTGCAGGCTACAGCCCTGCTTCTGCTCTGCTTCAGCATCCGGGACGTTGAAGGTGATGCGAACCTCGGCCGCCGGAACAGATCCGCCTCCAGCAGCTTTCCGCAGTTTTATCGGGAGAACCGGCGTTTCTTCGGTGTACTTGCCGGCGTCGCCCTGCTCTTCTTCACCCACAATCTGGTAAACAACTACCTGATCAATGTCGTGCGCAATGTCCGCGGCGATACCTCGGACATGGGCCTGATCAGCGGCTTCACCGCCGTCATGGAAATCCCGATGATGTTCCTGTATGACCGGCTGCTCCGCCGCTTCAGCTGCGCCTCCACCGTTCGTTTTGCCTCCTGGATGTTTGTGCTCAAGGCTCTGGCCATTGCCCTCGCCCCCAGCATGGGCGGGCTTTATGCCGCCAACGTTCTGCAGTTGGTCTCCTTTGCCATGATCACCCCGGCGATGGTTCAGTATGTCATTTTAAACATCGACCCCAAGGATTCCGCCAAGGGACAGGCCCTCGCCTTCGGCATGGTGACGCTTGGAAATATTCTCTCCAGTGCCATCGGCGGTCCGCTCTACGATGCGCTGCCGGTGCGTTCGGTCCTTCTGGTCGGCGCAGCCGCCGCCCTCCTGGGCGCCGTATTCTGCCACGTGTTCACCCGCCCCGCTGCGCGTGTTGCCGTCTCTGCTGCCTCCTGATCCCTCCCGCAGGATCCGTCCGAATCAAAACCACCGGTTGAACCGGTGGTTTGATCAAGCCCTATAAGGGCTTATCTCCTGTGGTCGCCCCCTTAAGGGGGCATTGAAAAAGTCTGACA
>CADAPN010000115.1 GCA_902789835.1 Oscillospiraceae bacterium | reverse complement strand
TTATTCAAAGTGGGCGGCGACATCCTCCAGCAGTTTGCGGATCGGAAGATGCTGGGGACACATGGCCTCGCAGCGGCCGCATTTGATGCAGTCGGAGGCCTTGCCGTGCTCGAGGGTGAGGCGCTCGTAATAGCCGCCCTGGGGAGTCCAGTCTTTTTCCTTTGCCTCCTGGAGGTCCAGGTTGTAGAGAGAAAAATACTTCGGGATCGCGATGTTCCGGGGACAGTTGACCGTGCAGTAGGAGCATCCGGTGCAGGGGACGGTGATGTTGTCGTTGATGATGTCGGCCGCGACGCGCATCAGGCCCTGCTCTTCTTCGTTCAGCGGCCGGAAGTCCCTCATATAGCCGGTGTTGTCCAGAAGCTGCTCCATGTTGCTCATGCCGCTGAGAACCACCATGACGTTGTCAAGGCTGGCGGCAAAGCGGATGGCCCAGGAGGGGACGGACATGTCCGGCTCGCGGCTTTTGAACATCTGTTCCAGCTTCTCGGGGACCTTTGCCAGGGTGCCGCCCTTGACGGGCTCCATGACGATGACGGGCTTACCGTGCTTCGTCGCAACCTCATAGCACTTGCGGCTCTGGACGCCGAGGCTGTCCCAGTCGAGATAGTTCAGCTGCAGCTGGACATACTCAACCTCGGGGTGCGCGGTCAGAAGCTGATCCAGCAGTTCGGGACCGTCGTGGTAGGAAAAGCCGATGTGACGGACCAGGCCCTGGGCCTTCTTTTCCTGAATGAAGTCCCAGCAGTGCAGCCGGTCAAAGTTCTTCACGGACTCCGAATTGACATCGTGAAGCCAGTAGTAGTCGAAATATCCGGCGCCGGTCCGGCGCAGCTGCTCCTGAAAGAGCCATTCGCGGTCCTCTTCCTTCTTGAGCATGTAGGAGGGGAGCTTGGTGGTAAGGGTGAAGCTGTCGCGCGGATGGCGGGAGATCAGGGCCTCCTTCGCCGCTTCCTCGCTCTTGCCGCCGCAGTACATCCAGGCGGTGTCAAAATAGGTAAAGCCCTGTTCCAGGAAGCTGTCCACCATCTGCTTCATCTGCTCCATGTCGATGCTGCCGTCGTCGTTCGGGTCCAGCAGCGGCAGACGCATGAGGCCGAAGCCAAGTTTCTTGTTGCTCATTGTATTCCTTCTTTCTAAAGATTACTTTCCGGCTTTCTTCATGAGTTTTTCCTTCTCCACCTGCAGGGCGTCGATTTCCTTCTTGCCCAGAGGATACATAAAGCGAAGCAGCAGGAAGACCGACAGGAACAGGACGGCCGGGATCATGACGGAGGAGTTGTACATGCTCTTCAGGGCGGCATCGGTTAGACCTTCGGTGTTCAGGGTGCTGCCGTTGTAGCCGATGCGGAGCAGCGGGACGTTAATGAGGATTGTGGCGACGGTGGTGCCGAGCTTGCGCATGAAGGAATAGAACGCATAGCTGGTGGCCTCGTCGTTCAGACCGTAGGTGACTTTGTTGTAGTCGATGGCATCGGTGGCCAGAGCCCAGACCAGCAGGAAGATGAAGGCGGTGCCGATGCCGGACATCAGGCAGGCGGCGAGGTAGAGCCAGACATTCGTGATGCCGAAGAGAGCCAGAACGAAGAGAATCAGATAAAACACGGCGGCAAGCAGAATGCCGTAGGAGCAGACCTCGCGGCGGCCGAAGCGGTTGCCCAGCCGGGAGGCGAAGAACATGATCACCGCAACCGGCAGATACTGAAACACCGTGGGCAGCATCGTAAGGCCGGTGGCGTGGAAGTAGTGGTCAAAGAGATAGGTGTTGTAGCCCTGACCGAACATCTGGGCCGCAAGGAAAAGCATGCTGGCAAGGCTCACGGCCATGAAGGGACGGCTCTTGAGCAGGACACGGATGACTTTCATGGTCTGGCCCTTTTCGGCGGGTTCGGGAGCGGTCTCCACGCGCTCCTTTGTCCAGGCGTAGCAGAGGAAATAGGCCAGAACGCTGAGTACCGAAATGGCGACGACCCCGACAAAGACCTTGTGGTAGTCCATCTGGGAGCTGCCGTCGGCGAGCTTGACGTAGCACATGCTGGCCAGCACCATGGCGGGCATGGCGCCGAAGGTGGAGCCGATGGAGCGGAACACCGAGAGAGAGGAGCGCTCCTTGTCACTGGAGGTAATGACCTGGGCAAGAGAACCGTAGGGGATGTTGATGCAGGTGTAGAGCATGCCGAAGAGGATATAGGTGAAATAGATCCAGGCAACCTTGCCGCCGTCGGAAAAGCCGCGGACATCGGCAAACATCAGAATCGCCGAGAGCGCCACCGGAACGGCGAAGATCTTCATCCAGCGGCGGTAGCGCCCGTCCTTTTTGGGCTTGGCCCGGTCGATCAGGCGGCCCCAGATGGGGTCGTTGATTGCGTCCCAGATGCGGGCGATGATGGTCATGATCATGACGCTCAGGACGCCAATCTGCAGAATGTCGGTGTAGTACTTGTTGAGAATGCTCTGCGTCAGCCCGAAAACCAGGCAGGAGGCGACGTCGCCCATGGCGTAGCCGATCTTGTCTTTGGCCTTGATGCCGCTGGTGCGGGCAATAAAGCTCTGTTCCATGATTGATTGACGACCTTTCTTATCGTTCAAAACTTGAAAACAAACTACAGTGTAACCGAAAGAAGCCCTTTCGTCAATTGCTTTCTGTCTTCCCGGTCTCCCCGTACATGGCGCCGCCGATGATGAGGACAGCACCGAGCATCTGGACCGGCGACATCGTCTCATGCAGCAGGAGCGCGGAGAAGATCAGCGCTGAGACAGGATCAACATAGCTGATCAGCGCGACGGACTGCCCCGGCAGCTTCTGCAGGCCGGAAAAATAGAGCAGATACGCAAGGCCCGTGTTGATAGAGCCGATGACCGCGACATACGGCAGATCGGCAGGCCGGGGGTGCGGGAGGCCGGAGGTAAGCAGCACGTAGATGAGCACGATGAAAAAGGCCACATCCAGCTCGAGAGCCGCGGTCTGCATGCCGCCGGTCCGGACGATGCGCTTGTTGAAAGCGATCAGCGAGGCATAGAACAGGGCGGAAAGGATCGCAACCAGAAGCCCCGCGGTGCTCAGGCCGCTGAAGGCGATGCTTCCGCTGATGCAGACAAGACCCGCCGCCACAACCACCACCGCCGTGAGCTTCCGGGATGTCAGCTTTTCATGAAAAAGAACCGGAGAGAGCAGCAGAATCAGCATCGGGCCGACATAGTAGATCAGCGTCGCGAGGCTGACATTCAGAAGGCGGTACGCTTCAAACAGCGCGACCCAGTTTAAGCCAAGCGCTGCCCCGCCGAGCAGCAGCGGGACGCGTTCCGCCCAGAGGGCCTCCCGGTCGAAGCCGCCTCGCAGAAGCACCAGAACCGTGAGCAGAAGCCCGCCGAGCAGGGTGCGCAGAAGGACGATCTGCCCGCTCTGGAGGGACATGTGTGCCACGAGATAGCCGTTGGTTCCGAAGATCAGCATCGAGAGCACATACATGCCGTAGGACAGAAGCACCTGAGACTTTTGTGCAGACGAGTTTCTTGTTCCGTTCATGGTGATCACCCTTCCGGTTTTGATAAGCTGTCCATATTTAAAAATCGGTCTGTCTGATGAGGAAGCGTCAGACAGACCGTGTTTTCACTTCCCGTCGGGGAAGCTGGTGAAGAAGCTGTGCTCCTCCTCGGGCAGACCGGCGCGATCCTTCTCTGCGGAGATGGCCCGGATCAGGAAGGCCATGTTGCGGCCGAGGTTCCGCATGGTCTGGAGTCCTTCCAGGTCCTTCTTCACATCCGCGGCGGAGAAGCCGTGGACCTGGTTCCAATAGGTGCTGGAGACGACGGGCATGCCGGAGATGGTGAAATACTTGTTCAGCACATCGAAGTTTGCCGTGTTTCCGCCGCGGCGGCAGCTGACGACCGCCGCGCCGACCTTCATTTGCTTGGAGAAGCCCGTGCTGTAAAAGAGCCGGTCGAGAAAGGCGAGAATCGTACCGTTGGGTGAACCATAATAAGTCGGGCTTCCGACGAGAAGCCCGTCGGCTTCCTCAAAGAGCTTTGCGGCCTCATTGACCTTGTCCTTGAAGACGCAGCCGTCGTGAGTGGAACAGTAGCCGCAGGAGATGCAGCCGTGGATATCCTCCTTGCCGATCTGAAGCAGGGTGGTCTCAATCCCCTCCTGATTCAGGGTGCGGATCACTTCATCGAGCGCCGTAGCGGTGCAGCCGTTTGCCTTCGGACTGCCGTTGATGACCAGAACCTTATATGCCATGATGTTTCTCCTTTCCTTTATCTAATCTAAAAATGTTCGATAACATATATTATTTTATCCGGAGCCTGCGGGAAAGTCAATCGCCTGTCTATGTCAGAGAGGAAAAGAAAACAGCATTCTGAAAGAGACAGCAAGGCCGCGGAAAAACCCGCGGCCCGGATGTTTGTGAAATAATCAGAGGATGGAAGCGGACTTGAGGAGATCCACGACCGTCTGCATGCTGGCGGCTTTCTCCAGCTGCAGGTGGACGGTTTCGGACCCGACGGTAAGGTCAAGCTCCGGGCGTTTCTCCCGCACGGGAACGCAGTGCCCCGCGCTGATCACACGGAAGGACTCTTCCGCTTTGTCAATGGCGCTGAAAGGAAGGTACTTCCAGCGCAGCCCTTCCGGAAGATACAGGGCCTTCTCGCTGATGCGATACTGCTCAATCCGCTTTGCACCGCGGAAGTCCTCCGCGGCATCGGGCAATTCTTTTCCGGGAACCATACACACAGGTTTTGCCATCGTTATCAGCTCCTTCTTTATATATTCAAATTCAGAAGATTTCTATGTTCAGTTTACCCGAAAACACGCAAGAGAGCAAGAAGAAAATACCGGGACACGGGCGGCGGTGCGTTTTTCGACTTGCTTGCAAGAGCCCCGGCTCCTGTGTTACAATATAATCTATCGAGAAAACGTCCCTGGCTGAAGAGCAGAAGACCGGAAAAAGCGGGAGAAGAAGGAGAGCGTATATAAGAGATGGGCACAGGACAGAAGAATCATGCGATGGCGTTCCGGCTCTCCCTGAGCGCCCTGATGGCGGCGCTGGGAACGGTTCTGATGCTCTCAAGCAATCTGATTCCGGTGCTGACCTATGTGGCGCCGATGCTGGCAAGCCTGACGCTGATCCCGATCCTCACGGAGTTCGGGAAAAAATATGCCTGGATGACCTGGGGGGGTAACGGCAGGGCTTGCCCTGCTGCTGTGCGCGGACCGGGAGGCGGCGTTCTTCTATCTCTTCATCGGCTGGTACCCGATTCTGAAGCCGAAGTTGGACCGCATCCCTTCCCGGCCGATCCGGATCCTGAGTAAGCTGGCACTCTTCACGCTGGTTTTCGTGCTACTGTTTGTGCTGCTGACCTTCGTGATGGGCCTGGAAGACATGAAAAGCGAGATGCTTCTGAGCATTGTGGTGTACGCCATGCTGGTGGCCACCATGCTGATGTTTGACCGGGTGTATGAGCGGATGGCCCTGCTCTACGAGAGAAGACTGAGAAACAAGCTGATCCGAAAACCGCCGATCGGGTAATTCGGACGCCTTCTCCCGTTTCGAAAAAGGAGACGGGTTCCCCCCGCGGAAGAAAGAAAACGCGACATACGGAAGAATCCGGCTTTATAAAAAATTAATAAATATGGGTACAATCTCCCGGAAATTGTGTTGGACATTTGTTGGACAGAGCATGGTATAAAATAATCGTTAACATAATTCATCACATGAAAAGCATGAAAACCGTGTGACACTTGTGTGACAGAATGCGTGCTATGATGTACCCGTAAATAAGAGAAGCGGTCATTGATCTTCAATGAGCACTCTTAAATAAAAAAATGGAGGAAATTAAAATGGCAGAAATCATTAATGACAACGATCTGGGTCAGGTCAGCGGCGGCTGGCAGTATGCAAACGGCAGCTTCGTCAACTATGGCAACTACATCGTCTACACCGTCGCCCCCGGCGATGTCCTGAGCGGAATCGGCCAGCGCTTTGGTGTTTCCTACATGCAGATTGCACAGTGGAACAACATCAAGAACCCCGTCATCCGCTAATCAGAAAGACCACTGAAACCGGCCTGAAAAGGCCGGTTTTCTTTTTTGGGAAAACTTGCGGCGGGACGGAGGATATGATATGATAAAACATCCCTGCAGGCAGGGGAGAGCGGATCGCAAGCCGCACAGATCGTCGAAAAAGGAGTATGGAACATGAGATATCCCGAATTTTTAAGGGACGGAGACACCATCGGATTTCCCGCACCGTCCTTCGGCTGCAACATCGAACCGTATCGGACCGGGTTTGATCATGCCCAGAAGGTCCTGCAAGGGAAAGGCTTCCGGACAATCTGCGGACCGAACGCCTACGCGGGAGACGGCATCGGCATCAGCTCCAGCCCGGAAAACTGCGGGCGGGAAGTGACAGAGATGCTGCTCTCCGACACAACGAATGGGCTCATTTCCTGCGGCGGCGGCGAGATGATGTGCGAGATTCTGAAATATGTGGATTTCGAGCGCATTGCGCAGGCGAAGCCGAAGTGGTTCATGGGCTATTCGGACAACACCAATCTGGTCTTCCTGCTCACCACGCTCTGCGACACGGCGGCGA
Organism: Oscillospiraceae bacterium; assembly: GCA_902789835.1. The sequence continues at coordinate 176 of CADAPN010000115.1, read as the reverse complement.
TCTACGGCCCCTGCGCCGCGTCCTTCGGGATGGAACCCTGGCACGAGGCCATTCAGGACGCGTATGAGCTGCTGCGGGGAGAAAAGCTGGAATCGGAAGGGTATTCCCATTATGAGACGAATCCGGACAAGGATGCGGAGCATCCGCTGGAACCCTATGCGTGCACGGTTCCAAGA
>CADAPN010000114.1 GCA_902789835.1 Oscillospiraceae bacterium | reverse complement strand
AAGAAGGCATGACAAAGAGGCAGACAGAAGTCTGCCAAAAACACTATTCAAAAGAGACAAATTATGCTACTCTATAGAGGAAGCTAAAGGGTTGTCTTTGAACCGGCTTACGAGAGTTACTTCGACCGGGGCGAATAGGAAGGAGCAATCTCGAAAGCAAAGCTTCAAGTTCGGGTGGAGACACATACCCCAGGAAGAAATTGCGGCAAATATGTACAGCAGCGGAGAAGTTGACCGAATAGGAATACTTCGTATTGCGTTTCTGGATGACTACGTGCGAGGTAATCAGCTCAGAAAAGTTGTACATGGTGAGTTTCGCGAATACTTCTTGGTAGATGTGCTCCACCTTTTTTGCGTGGAAATGGACAAGGCCAAGGGTATATTTGAGCTGGCGGAAGGAAGTTTCAATTCCCCAGCGTCTGGCATAGAGGAGTTTGAGTTCCGCGGGAGGGAAGGTGTTAGCAGGCAAATTGGTAACGACAGTTTCAAAGGAATCCTCAGAGAGTCTGAAACGGACGATACGAAAAGAAAGTTCATAGAAAGAAAGTGGATCGTGCTTGCGGTTTGCGATGGGAAGGTAATCGAAGGTCACATGCGATGGAAGCCACCTATAACGATTCGGATCGGCTAAGCATAAGGCTTTCACATCTTTGGTTTGTCTGCGGGTAAGATGCAGTTCTACAGAGAGATCGAATTCGGCAGTTTCCGGTAAAGCAAGTCCGGAGGCGATACCGTTTGCTCCGTCTTTTATCCGAAACAGGTATGACCAGCCTTTTTCCTGTAAGTGAGCAAGGTTGTTATACCCTTCGTATCCGCGATCGGCAAGGAGAACAGCATGTTGGATAGTTGCTCGATCAAGCATTTCAATCAACGCCTTATGTTCATTCAAGCCCCGGGATTTATGAATGAAAGCGTCTGTATAAATTTGGTTTTCCAGATCAAACAGAGCATTCAAATGGAGCAGGCTGTAGGGCTGTTGTCCGTTTGCGCCGGGGTAGTAGGATTCCGGGTCGTTGGGATCAGCGAAAATTCGAAGATCCGATCCGTCCACTGCTAAAAGCCTGTAGCCACGAAATGTTTTCTTTACCGGACTTCCTTGAACAAAGCGTTGAAACAGGTATTCCATAGCTTCTGGTTTCAGCTTGGCTCGTTGCTGGACAAACGCCGATGTGCTGGCTGTGTTTGGGTCAAATTTGAAATAGTCCATCAAACTGTTGGTTGTGCTGCCACCGCTCATGCTGAGCAGTATAGATACCACAGAGGCAAAGTCCAGTTTTCGCTTTCGAGTAAAATCTCTTCCCGGTGTCCTCGTAAATTGGGCTTGGTTCCGTGCCATGTCCCGAATCGTTGTTTTCATTAACTTCTTCAATTTCGCGGCCTGTGAGCTCATGATGTATCCTCCTTGTAATGAACTGGGATTGCTTTTCATTACAAGGGCCGTTTTCAGCAACGCCTTGCTGAAAACGGCCGCACATTTTTGCCCACTTGTCAAGTGTTTTCTACTTTTTTCAAAAGAAACCGTCAAAAGAAAAATACCCCGTACCTTTCTTTGGTACGAAGTATCTTTCCTGTCATCTTATCTTAATGACATTGGCCGACTGGCGCGGGTCTTCTTATTTGGCGGACATTATCCGACAAAGACGGTTGAGACATAGGTCGTCCCGTTGGATACATAAATACCGACGGCCATCTTGGTGAAGGACGGGAGAAGGATGTTGTTGCGGTGGGTGGGGGAATTCATCCAGGTGTCCATCATGATGTCGGCTGTCGCAAACTCGCTGGTTACCTGAATCAGGTTCTCACCGGTGACTGTATAGTCAACTGTGACAGCAGTTTCACAGCCGCGTCCGTCCGGGCGCAGATGTGAGAAGTTCTTTACGCTCTCTTTCGCACGGATGTCGGCGCTGGCCTGCAGATCTGCAGAATAGCTCAGCGTGGAAAGCCCGTTGACAGTACGCTTCTGATTGATCTGTTTCAGGAGATCGGCGGCCAGACCGTCGAGGGACTGCGCTGTTGCCATGGTCTGAGCAGCGCTGTTCTGTTCAATGACGATGGCAGGAGCCGATTTTTCAGTAATCTGCGCCTGGGCTGAGGAAATCTGAACCCCCTGCCCCGACACACTGCTCTGGGTCTGCGTGACCGTCTGTGCCTGTGCGCTGGTTTGGGTCTGCTGCAGCGGCTGAGAGGAGATCTTCTGAACCGAACCGTTCGGCATAACAATGACCGAACCGAGCGAGGCCGCACCTACTGAAGAAAGCGTCTGAACCGGCGCACTGCCCGTTCCGGCAACGATGACGGCACCCGAGCTGCTGATGGAAGAAATTGAATTTAGCGGCGATTTAGCGGCGATACTTCCGGACTGGATCTGCCCGACGGGGCCGCCGATCACAATCACGGTGCTGTCAGCGAAAGCCGGCAGGGTAAACAGCGAAGCACATAGCACCATGCAGAGCAGCAGTGAAATTATGGTTTTCTTATTCATAGAAAAACCTCTTTCCATATCATTTTCTGTAAAATGGATTATAACACAAAAGAATCAAAAAGTCAACAAAAGGTTACAATATAGAAACTAAAGAACAATTTGCTTACAATCTATTAAACATTCCCGTTAAACTCAAAAACCCCGATGTGAAAACGCTGAGATTCTAAAGATAACTTAAGAGTTTTAAGATTTCTTAAGAATTAGGTCATTACTGTCATTTTCAGAAGCCGGAAATGAGGAGACCTTTTTAATTCTGAAAAATTATTAAGCTTTCGAAAAACCTCTTGACATTGGTGGTTACAATGCTTATAATGTCGATTACAATAATGTTACATTGCGATGACTGGATGTTACTTTTTGTAGTCTTCGCAGCTTGGACAGAAAAAGGAGTGGTTTTTAACAATGAAATCCACACAGAGGTTTTTGTCGCTGGTGCTCTGCTTGGTGCTCTGCCTGGCTATCTTCCCGGCGTCGGCGTCGGCGGCAGGTATTGTGGAGTCCGGTTGGGCCAATACGGCACGGACAGCTGAGTTTGTTTTGTACAGCGATGGGCGACTGGTCATCAGCGGCACGGGAACCATCGATCCGATGAATCAGTGGAGTTTTTCTTCATTTCCAAACGATTATACGTCTTTAGCAGACGCAAGACTCCAGACCCGTTCCGAGGTCAGGACGCTGATCATTGGGGAAGGCATTGGACAAGTGGGAGCAAGCGCCTTTCAGGAGTGCGCAAACCTCACGGCAGTCAATCTGCCGCTCTCTCTGACAGTGATCCAGAACAATGCGTTTCAAGATTGCGCCAGTCTTATGGGCATCACGATCCCTTCCAATGTCATCAGTATCGGCAACCAGGCCTTTCTGGACTGCACCGGGCTGACAAGCGTTTATTTATCCGATGGTCTTCAGACAATCGGGTTCCAATCGTTTATGAACTGCACGGGGCTGCCGGACGTTACAATTCCGGCGAACGTAACAACGATCGGGGATCAGGCGTTTGCCAACTGCAATTCGCTGAAAACCATCGTTTTTACCGGTAATCTTCCTGTCAATATCGGACCGAATGTTTTCCAGAATGTCAGAGCTAACGCTTATTATCCGGTGGATAACGACAGCTGGAACCAGGGCCTGAATCCTACTGCTACATTTCCCGATTACGGTGGACGGTTGACTTGGCATGCCTCGGCCGCGGAGACCTCGAGCGACGGCTGGGTGCAGAAGAACGGCTTCTGGTACTACTATCAGAATGGCGTTATGGTGCGTGACAACTGGGTTGCCTATGAGGGTTTCTGGTTCCACTTCGGTGAGAACGGTCGGATGCAGACAGGACGTCAACTGATTGACGGAAAGTACTATTATCTTGATCCTGTTACCGGTGTACGTCAGTCCGGTCTGCAGGCAGACGGGAATTTCTATGATGACAACGGAGTCTGGCAGCCTTCCTACAGCGGCGTCAACGACGGCGGTCTGAACATGTTCCGCAACGGCTGGCAGCAGTCTGCCGACGGCAAGTGGTTCTATATCAAGAACAAGGCCAAGCTGAAGGGCTGGCTGAAGAGCGGCAACTATTGGTATTATCTCGACCCGACAACTGGCGCGATGGTAACCGGCTGGCTGACCTGGGAGGGCAAGACCTATTATCTCCGCCCTGCGGATGTGGCCGCAGCGGACGGCTTCCCCGAGGGCAGCATGATTGCCGGCCGCACCGAGCGAATCGGAGATGCCACCACCGGTCAGTATTATACCTTTGATTCTTCCGGTGCGCTGAAGGGTGGGCGTGTTGACAATAACCCGCTGGGCAACCTCGTTGATACGGGCTGGCGTCAGGGCCTTGATGGCAACGGCAATCCGGGAGGCGGCTGGAATTTCTACCGCTCCGACGGCACTAAGGTTTCTGAGGGCTGGGAGCTGATCGGCAACGGTGTCGGCAACGGCGGCAGCCGGTGGTATTATTTCGATAAAGGTGGTACGATGAAGACCGGCTGGCTGAAGTGGAAAGACAGTTGGTACTGGCTGACCACAACCAATGGCACCGGTGACCCACGGACTTCGACGACCGGCCAAATGGTGACGGGGTTTGCGACCATCCAAACAACACCGGAGGGCTTAGCCATTCCGAAGACCTATTTCTTCAAATCGAACGGTGCCCTGAATGGAAAGGGCTGGATCAAGACGAACAACAAGTGGTATTACCTGGCGAATGACGGCGTTGTCGTCACCGGGTGGTTCCGTGACAAAACCAAGTGGTACTATCTTGATCCTACCTCCAATCCTATCGGTGAAATGAAATCCGGCTATGTTACCACGCTTGCTGACGGAGTAACCCCGATTGCCGATCCCGACGGCGTGGTCGGTCCGCAGTCTTTCAACGCCAGCGGCGCCTGGCTTGGAGCCGGTTTGGTCGGCGGTGTCGGTGTCGACGGCAGATGGTCGAAGGAAAACGGAGCATGGTACTATTATGACGCCAATAATAACCGCGTGACCGGTCTGCAGACTATTAATAAGAAGGTTTATTATCTCGATCCGACGAGCAACCCGCAGGGCAAAATGCTGACCGGCGTAGTTACCTGTAATGATGGACAGAAGCGTTACTTCAACGCCGACGGTGCCATGGAGACCGGATGGAAACAGCTTAGCGGTGTCTGGTTCTATTTCGACCCGAACGGTGGAGCCATGTTGTATGACTGGCAGAAGATCAAGAATAGGTGGTACTATCTGGATCCGGGAACCGGCGCTATGCAGGTCGGCTGGATTGAGAACCCGGTCGGCAGCGGTGACTGGTACTTCCTGGATAAGGACAGTGGTGCCATGCACGGAGGCGGCTGGATGAAGCTGGACAGCAAGTGGTACTATATGAATCCAGTTGCTGACGGCACCTATGGCAAACAGATTCAGGGATGGGTACAGGACGGCGGCTACACCTACTATCTGCAGGTGTCCGGCAATCCGGCAGAGGGCTGGATGCTCACAGGAGGACCCTATGTGATTGACGGAAAGACCTGCATCTTCGACAGCAGCGGACACCTAATCTCACAGACATAGACCAAAAGCGTATAAAAAAGAGGATCGTTTCTCCCATTGGATGGACGATCCTCTTTTGCGCTTACTGCATCTCAGCAAGATAGTTTCCGGCATCACGGATAAAGCTTGCAATGATCAGGAGAATGACCAGACCCAGGGGGAAGGCGGCAATGATGCTGACGGTCTGGAGGTTGTTCATTGAGCCCTCGCTGAAGATCAGCGCGATGGGAAGCATAATGAGCAGGATAGCCCAGAAAAGCTTCATTTTCGGTCCGGCATCCGCGCCGCTCTTCAGGTGAAGATAGCTGTACTGCGAGGCAACCATCGTGATCCCGTCAAAAGATGTGGCGTAGAAAGCAATCATCGATACAATCAGCAGCACCAGCACCAGCTTCCACGCGGGCAGGGTTTGAATGATCGCGATGACGGTGGCATACAGATCCCCACCGCATTCTTCAAAGAATCCGAGCACGTCGAAGGTTCCATGCATCTGCAGGCCAAGACCGTAGTTGCCGAGGACGATGAACGAAATCAGCGTACTCATGACGCCGAATACATAGGTGCCCAGAATCACCTGCTTTACGGTGCGGCCGCGGCTGATGCTACCCATGAAGAAAGGCGAGGCCACGGCCCAGACCATCCAATAGGCCCAAAAGAAGATGGTCCAATTCTGGGGGAAAAAGCTTTCACGCAGAGGGTCGGTT
>CADAPN010000113.1 GCA_902789835.1 Oscillospiraceae bacterium | reverse complement strand
GTTTGTCCTGCGGCGCGGAACCTCTGCGTTTCCCGATATGGAGACGCTGAGCGCCAGAATGGAAGAACTCTACGGAACCGTCATCGAGCCCATTATCCGCCGGATCGGCGAGATTCAATGCTGCGGCTTTTATGCCAGCTTTCCGGAGGACGACTTTCTCCCCCAAGGAGAGGGCGTGCTGAAGGACTCTCTGGAGCTGACCCTCGACCTGCTGCTCTCCCCTGTCACACGGGGCGGTCTTCTGCTCCCGGCCTATGTGGAGAGCGAGCGGGACAAGCTCCTGGATCTGATCTCCGCACGCATGAACAACAAACGCAGCTATGCCGTTCTTCGCTGCATTGAGGAGATGTGCTGCTGTGAAGATTTCGCAGTTGGCCGCTACGGTGATGAGGAAAGCTGCCGTTCCATCAATTACAAGAAACTCAGCCGGCATTACCGCACGCTTCTGCAGACCAGCCCCATTGAGCTGTTCTACTGCGGACGCGCATCCCTGCGCGAGGTCAAGGCACTGCTTCGGGACCATCTCTCAACCCTGCCCCGCGGTGAAATCGATACGGAGATCGGGACGAAAATCCGCATGAACGCCCTGGAGGCGGAGCCGCGCAGCACAGTGGAGGAGATGGACGTTGCGCAGGCCAACCTCGTCATCGGCTGGCGACTCGGCGAATGCATGGAGGACCCCGATTTTGCCGCGCTCTATGTCTTTAACGACCTGTTCGGCGGCAGCCCCAGCTCCAAGCTCTTTCTGAACGTGCGGGAAAAGCTCTCCCTCTGTTATTATGCCAGCTCCATCATCGACATCCGCAAGGGGCTTCTGCTGGTTTCTTCCGGCATACAGCTTTCCAATCTCGATGCCGCAAAGGCAGAAATATTCGCTCAGCTGGATGCGGTCTGTCGGGGTGACTTCTCGGAAGACGACCTCCGCACCGCGAAAGCCGGTGTGATCTCGGATCTGCGTTCCATTCCGGATTCCCAGGGGGCTCTGGAAAGCTTCTATCTCTCCCAGGCTGTGGTCGGCGCGGACTACAGTCCGACAGACCTGGCCGCGCTTGTAAACGAAGTTACCGCCGCGCAGGTAAGCGAAATCGCAAAAAGCGTTGAATGTGATCAGATCTACCTGCTGAAGCAGGAAAGCGACCCGGAGGATGAACATGACGATGCAGAAACTTGATTACCCCGCCACCGGAGATGTCTTATACAGCGGTACCGCCAGGAACGGACTTCGGGTCCGGGTTCTCCCGAAGAAAGGATTCTCGGGGTTTTATGCGGTCTTTGCGACCGACTATGGCGGGACCTACCGCCGATTCACGCTGAACGGAACGGAATATGATACGCCTGCCGGTGTGGCTCACTATCTGGAGCACAAGATGTTTGACCTGCCGGACGGCGACAACGCCCTGACGCTTCTGACGCAGAACGGCGCCGACCCCAACGCGTTTACCTCCTCCGATGTGACGGCCTATTATTTTCACTGCACAAGACTGTTTGAAGAAAACCTGCGGCTTCTGCTGCACTTTGTTTCCACGCCTTATTTCACCGAAGAGACGGTCCGCAAGGAGCAGGGCATCATCGGTCAGGAGATCCACATGGGCGAGGACAATCCCGGCACGGCCAACTACTACAGTCTGCTGAAGTTGCTCTACCGGCATCATCCGATCCGTGAGAAGGTCATCGGAACCGTCGAGAGCATCGCGGAGATCACGCCGGAGATTCTGTACGCCTGCCATGAGGCCTTCTATACGCCCGCCAACATGGTTCTGTGCGTTGCGGGCGATGTGGACCCTGAGCGGGTGCTGGCCATCGCCGAAGAGGAGCTTTCCTCGGAAGAGAAGTCTGTCCCCGTCGTCTCATTCGGTGAGGAAGAAGATCTTCTCCCGCTTGGTTCCCGGAACGTTCTTGAGATGCCCGTCTCCACCCCGCAGTTTCTGATCGGTGCCAAGCTGCAGCCGGCAGAAAAGGGTCCGGCCCTCTTCCGTCAGCAGCTCACCGCCTCTCTTGCGATGCGTCTGCTGGCCGGGGCATCCAGTCCGTTCTACAACCGGCTGTACGAAACCGGACTGCTGAACCGCTCTTTCGACGCGGACGCCGACTTCTCCACCGGTGTGGGGACGGTGATCCTCGGCGGAGAAAGCCGGGATCCGGATGCCGTTCTTTCCGCCCTGAACGAAGAAGTTGCCCGGATCGGAAAAGTCGGTCTGGACAACGCCCTGTTCGAGCGGACGAAACGCGCCGGCATCGGATCCGCCCTGCGCGGAATGGAGGACTTCGACGATGTCTGTGTGTCGCTGGCCCTGGACGAGTTTGACGGCTTCTGCTATCTGGACTACCCGGCGGTCATGGCTTCCATCGAAAAGAGCGAGTGCGAAGCGTTTCTCCGGGACGCCCTGCGTCCGGAGCGTCTTGCGCTCAGCATTCTTGCGGCAAAGAAGGAATGACGGATGTTCCTGCTTGAAACCATCCAGCGTGAATCCGTGATTCGTTTTCCCTTTCTCGGCAACCTGACGCTCAATCCACCCGCCTCCTTCTCCGTTTTCGGGCGGGAGATCTACTTCTACGGTGTGATTATTGCCCTGGGCTTCGTTCTGGGGATTTTATACTGTGCCGGGCGTGCGCCGGAATTCGGAATCCGCTCTGACGATGTCTATGACATGATGATCTGGTTGATCCCCCTGTCGATTCTCGGCGCACGGCTGTACTTTGTGCTCTTTCAGGCGGAGTATTATTTCGCGCATCCGGTCGAGATTCTTGCCGTCTGGGAGGGTGGTCTCGCGATCTACGGCGGGATCATCGCCGGTGTGCTCATCGCCTTTGTGTTCTGCCGAATGCGGCACATCTCCTTTCCCGCCATGCTCGACCTGATGTCCTTCGGTGTACTCATCGGGCAGGCAATCGGCCGCTGGGGAAACTTCTTCAACCGGGAAGCCTTCGGTGCCGAGACGGAGGTTTTCTGTCGCATGGGTCTGACCGCTCCGGACGGTACGACGGTGTATGTCCATCCGACTTTTCTCTACGAAAGTCTCTGGAATCTCATTGGGCTTTTGTTCCTGATCCGCTTCTCCAGGTCTGGCCGGCGCCGCTATAACGGACAGATCGCCCTGATGTACTTCTTCTGGTACGGTCTTGGGCGCAGCTGGATCGAAGGCCTGCGTGCCGACAGTCTCTATCTTGCCCACACCGGAATCCGGGTTTCTCAGCTGTTGAGTGTCCTGATCCTGTGCGTCAGCGCAACGATTCTTTTCATCAATCGCAACAAAAAAACTGCCGTCGGCCCCGGCTCCGTCGAATCGAATCCGGAGGCCGGATCAGAGGGCAGGATTTAGGAGGATACCATGTCTGACTATAAAGGTTTTGTCGGAAACATTCTCAACCGTGCAAAGGATCTCGCGGAAAGCGAAGCGGTGAGCGGTGTCGTGGAGCGCGTGAAGGGCGCCGCTCAGAACTCCGGTATTTCGGATGTGCTCGAAAAGGGCAGCCAGCGCGCCCGCTCCTTCGGCACCGCCACCAAGCTCACCGTGGACCTGAACCGCGATTACAAGGAACTGGAGCGAGTCTTCTGCGAGATCGGAAAACTCTGTTATCAGCAGTCTTCCTCTGCTCCGGAGGGCTTTTTCGCCCCGCTGTTTGAACAGGTAGAAGTGCTCCGCAGCTCCATCGCCGCCAAGGAAGCGGAAATCGAAGCCTACAAGGCCTCCTTCAGCACGCCGGACACTGCCGGCAGTACGGATTCGAGTGCTGCAGACCTGAACACCCGAATCGACGATTTTGAGTCGATTGTGAATCAGACGGAGACCGATGGCTCTTCCACGTAAACTTCGTTCGGTTCTGCCGCTGCTTGCGGTTCTGGTTCTGGTTCTCGCCGTGTGCCTGCATTTCTGTCTCTGGAAAAGCGGCATGTTCATCGATGAGATCTACACCTACGGTCTGGCCAACAGCCACTATATGCCTTTCATCGGGCACGGCGATCACGACCGCATTCAGGAGCAGATCATTACACGGGAGGACTTTTTTGACTATCTGGCCGTGACGGATTCAGAGCCGGGCTTCGATGTGGGCTCCGTCTACTACAACCAGGTTCAGGATGTTCATCCCCCGCTTTATTACTGGATTCTCAATTTCTGCTCGACACTGGCGAGAGGACAGTTCTCCAAGTGGATCGGGCTGATTCCGGACCTGCTGATCTACCTGGGTCTGCTGGCGCTGCTCTATGCCCTCGGGATGGAGCTCTTCGGCAATCGTCTGATCGCCGCTTCCGTTGCGGCGCTCTACGGCTTCAGTCAGGTCGGCCTCAGCACGATGCTGATGATTCGGATGTATGTGCTGATGACGCTCTTCACCGTGCTGCTGGCGCTGCTGGTCGCCCGGGAACTGCGTGCCCCGTCGGGGAGGAAGGAACTCGGAATCGGTCTTACGATTTTTGCCGGGCTGATGACTCAGTACTACTTCGTTTTTTACGCGTTCTTCCTCTGTGCTCTGGCCGTGCCGGTCCTGCTCTGCCGCAGGGATTGGAAACCCGCTGTCCGCTTCTCCCTGTCGGCCTTTGTCGGCGTGGGCATGATGCTGCTTTGTTTTCCCGCGGTGTTTACCCAGATGACGGGCCATCGCCTCGGTCCGGAAAGTGACGCGCTGGCAAACCTGAAGAACGTTTCTGCCTGGGCCGGCCGACTGCGTTACTACTTTGGCCAGTTCCGGGTCGGGATCCCTGTTGCGATCCTCTTCGCCGCTGTGGGCTTCTTAATCTGGCTGGTCCTGACGCTGGTCCGGAAAGATCCGCGCCTCACGAAAGCGGATTGGCGTTTTCTCGTTCTCCTGCTTCCGGTCATTCCGACCGTCTTTGTTCCGGCCATCATCTCCCCTGTTCTGGAAGGCCGCTACATCTACAACGTCATGCCCATCGCCGTTCTCGCTGCAGGTTTCTGCCTGCTGGCCTGCAGCCGCCACATGGACATGCGCAGCGCCTTCGGCGTCATTCTTGCGCTGTCCTTCTTCTGGTCGCTTCGTTCGGTTCCGGATTACATCTATGACGAGCAGCCCGGTTATACCGCGGCCGTTACGGAGCATGCCGAGGCTCCCTGTCTCTATCTGACGGAGTATTATGCGGGTGTCACCCAGGATATGCTGCAGCTGATGGTCTTCGACGAGGTCTTTGTTACCGATGATCCCGCTTCGCAAGCGCTCGAAAGCTACCTGAAGCAGAAAGATTGCGAAGAGCTCGTCGTCTACATCGACATTGACAGCATGTGGGGCTCCGGCTTTGTGCCTGACGTCGTACTGGATGAGCTGGAGGAGACCATTGGCTATGCCAAATCGGAGCATCTGTACCAGTATGCTCTGAGCGATACCTATCTTTTGAGGAGATAAATGATGTTATCTGTGATTTTACCTGCCTACAACGAGGAAAAAATGATCTCCATCGCCGCCCGGACCCTTTCCGGAATTCTGGATGAGGCCGGGATTCCCTTTGAGCTTCTGTTTATCAATGACGGCTCAAAGGATGGCACATGGCATGAAATCTGCGCTGCCCGGGAAAAGGATCCCCGGGTCTGCGGCGTCTGCTTCAGCCGGAACTTCGGCAAAGAGGCCGCAATGTTCGCCGGGCTTGAAAAAGCCCGCGGCGACTGCTGTGTCGTGCTCGACTGTGATCTGCAGCACCCTCCCGAGAAGATTATCGAGATGTACCGCCTCTGGGAGGAGGGCTACGAGGTCGTTGAGGGGATCAAAAATGACCGCGGCGAAGAGACCGGCTTTCACCGCTTCGCTTCCAACAGCTTCTACTGGCTGATCAGCAAGGCAACCGGGATCGACATGGGCTCCTCCTCCGACTTCAAGCTGCTGGACCGGAAGGTCGTCGACACCCTCAACGCCATGCCGGAGCGAAGCGTGTTCTTCCGTGCTCTGAGCTTCTGGGTCGGGTTCCGAAAGGCCGAGGTGCACTACGACGTGCAGGAGCGCACCGAGGGTGTGAGCAAGTGGTCGACAAAGTCGCTCATCAAGTATGCGATCACCAACATCGGCTCGTTTTCTTCTTTTCCGCTGCATCTGGTTACCGTGCTGGGTATCATCACACTGATCATCTCGATCGTTTTTTCCATCACGGCGCTGGTGCAGAAGCTGACCGGTGTCGCACTGGGCGGGTTTACCACGGTGATCATTCTGCTGCTGTTCATCGGCAGCCTCATCATGATCTCTCTCGGCATCATCGGCTATTACATTGCGCGAATTTATGACGAGGTC
>CADAPN010000112.1 GCA_902789835.1 Oscillospiraceae bacterium | reverse complement strand
TCCAGCGTCCACTCGATTCCGGAGGTCTGCGGGAATCCGCCGACGGCCTCGGGTGTGCAGTACGTGGAGGCTTCGAGGGCTTCGAGAAGCTCACTGCCCTTGACGTAGATCACGGCAACGGTGTTGCCGAAGGGAAGCACGGTGACGATGTCATTCTTGGTGACATCGCCGATCGCGATGGGGGCGCGGATGCCGCCGCCGTTGGTAACACCGACCACAGGGGCTTCATAATAGGCTTCCATGGCGCCTTCGGAAACCACGCTCCAGACCATGGCGTCCGTGATCAGGGTACCGAGGTTGGTCTGCTCGGTGCGGTTGCCGGGAGCCCTCTCGCCGTTCAGAAGAACTTCGGACTTGGCGAAGACAGCGCTGTACTCCGCGTCAACCGCCGTTGTGATCTCATCCGCGGCAGCCTGGACATCGGCGTCCTTCGGGAGATTTGTGGCTTCGATCAGGAAATGGTCCTCGATGGTTTTGGTGGCGTTGTCAATCACGACGACGCCGACGTTGGCAAAGTAGCAACCGGTGGACTGGATGGGCTCGCCGTTTTCACCGGCGGTCATGACGGTGTGGGAGTGACCGTCGATCAGAAAGTCGATATCGGTGACCTTGTCGTACAGATCGATGGAGCGATAGCCGTTGGCGGCGGACTCCTTGTCCACACCGAGGTGTGTGAGGCCGATGATGAGGTCGACATTCTCTTCCTTCAGCGCGTCAACGGCGACCTGGGCGCTGGCGTAGAGATCGTCAAAGGTCGCGAACGAGATTTCCTGGATCAGACCCGGGTTGACCTTGGTTGCGGTCTCAGGGGTCTCCATGCCGAAGAAGCCGATCCGCAGATTGGTTGCGGGCTCTTCTTCGCCTTCCGCAGCTTCCGTCTCTTCGGCGGCTGCGGCGGCCTCGGCGGCGGTTTCAACTTCGACGACGGTGGTGGCCGGGAGAATGGTCTCGCCGGTCTCATCCAGATAGACATCGGCGCAGATGACCTGGAACTGGGCGTCCTTCAGGTTCTCCATCAGCTGGGCATAGCCGAAGTCAAATTCATGGTTGCCAAGGGTGACGACGTCATAGCCGGCCGCGTTCATCATCGTGACCGCGCTGGCGCCCTTGGAGCTGCTGACATAGCTGGTACCCTGGCTGAAGTCGCCGGCGTCCACGAGGATGACGTCGGTTGCGCCTGCGGCGAGGAACTCGTTCTTGAGCTCGGTCATGTAGGCGTAGCCGCCCAGAGCGCCGTGGACGTCGTTGCTGTGCAGGATGACGGTCTTGCCGGTGTAATCGCTGCGGAAGACTTTGGCGTTGGCCGCGTAGTCATAATCCGCGAAAGACGTGACGCCGAGCGACAGAAGCATGACCAGGGCGAGTGCGATGGCAAGGATCTTTTTCATAAGCAAACCTCCATATCTTATAATTTGATTGCCCATAGACAGTATAACGGAAAACGGAAAAAAGAACAAGACAATTATTTAACATTAAAATGATGCTGCCGCCGGCTGACCAGATGAGAGCAGTACCGAAATGAAATGGGCCAGGAGCTTCTTCAGGACGATTCAGCCTCAATTTTGGCGATGGTATCCTTCCGGATCAGCTCCCGCAGACTTGTGAGATAAGGAGAGAAAGAAACCTTGTCATCGGCATAATGCATGTTGAGTTCATATTCGTTCTCCGACCAAGTGCTGAGATTCGACTCGTTATGCTGAATCAGGGCTTCCAGACTGTCCATGGCCTTAAAGATCCGGGCTTCGAGGGTCTTTCGTTCGTTCATTTCCCGGTACAGAGCAGCCATTTCTTCCCGGAAGGGCTGCGGCAGAGTCGAAACCCATTCAGCCAGCAGCTCGTCTTCCCGCTTTTCATCCGAGGAGGTCTTCAGAAATGTGGGGATGTCTCCGGTAAAAGCCTCTCCGAGATCGTGGATGAGGCACATCCGGAGCACCTTGTTCATGTCTGCCTCCGGAAATTCATCGCTGATCCAGTAAGCCATCAGGGAAATCCGCCAGCTGTGCTCGGCGACGCTCTCATGACGTCCTTCGGATGTATAGCAGTGCCGGGTGGCATCTTTCAGCCGCTCCGCGGTATGCAGCGCCTGCAACAGGGCTGTTGCTTCCATATGTATTTGCTCCTTTCTGAAAAAGGCACATCGCACAGGGACTGTGGAGCCCGCGTGCGATGTGTGAATGAGAATCTGTGATAAAAGCGTTACCTCGACCCCTTGTCGTACGGAATGCCCTCAGCCTTCGGGGCGCGGGAGTTCTTGGAAGTCAGGGCGAGCACGATCAGGGAAACGATATAGGGCATCATGTTGTATACATTGCCCGGGAGATTCAGAGCAGCCAGAGAGGGGAAGCCGACATAGGTGTTCGACAGAGCGCGGAACAGACCGAACAGCAGCGCCGCCAGCGCAATGCGTCCGGGCTTCCACTGGCCGAAGATCATGACCGCCAGGGCCAGAAAGCCGAAGCCGGCAACGCCGTTTTCAAACTTCCAGATCGAGACGCCTGCCAGAATGTAGCAGATGCCGCCGAGACCGCCGAGAATACCGGAGAGCAGGACGCCGGCCCAGCGCATCTTGTAGACATTGATGCCGACGGAATCGGCTGCCTGGGGATGCTCACCGCAGGCCATCAGGCGGAGACCGAACCTGGTGCGATAGAGCATCACGGCGACCACGATCACGGCGATCACGGCGATCAGCATAAACCAGTTGAACTCAAAGCCGTTGATGTTTGTGATGAACATTTTGCGCGCGCGGACATATTCGATCTCTGAAGAGTGGTCATCCGGATTCATCGAGGTGTTGAGCGCCTTGACGAAAACGGTGGCGGCTGCGGTGCCCAGCAGGTTCAGCGCAGTGCCGACGAGGGTCTGGTCTGCCTTGAAGTTGATGCAGGCGACCCCCAGGAGAGCGGAGTAGACCAGACCGAAGAACGCTGCCGCAAGGATGACAAGGAGTACCATGACGAAGGCAGATTCCGTCTGGCAGAAGCGCATCATGAGGGCACCGCCCAAGGCACCGATGACCATGATGCCCTCAAGACCGAGGTTGATGACGCCGGAGTGTTCCGAAATGCAGCCGCCCAGGGCGACAAGAATCAGAACAGAGGAGAAAATCAGCGTATACTGAATCAGCAGCAACATGATTAATCAGCCTCCTTTCCGGCAGTTTCCGCAGTTTTCTGCTTCTGACGCTTTTTATCTTCGCTTTTTGCGATCATGTTGTTCATGGTAATCTTGATGAAGAGCACGAAACCGCAGAGATAGATGATGACGGAGGAGATCAGATCAGAGATCTGCGAGCTGTAGAAGTTGGTGTTGACGTACTGGCCGCCGTCGGTGATATGCTGGATAAAGAAAGAGGAGAAGATCGTGCCGATGGGGCTGAGGCCGCCCAGGAAGGCTGCCGCAATCCCGTTGAAGCCCATACTCGGAACGGAAGACTGGGTGCACTCCCAGCGCATATAGCCGGTCTGATACAGCATGGATGCGCCAAGGCCGGCCAGACCGCCCGCAATGACCAGAGTCAGGATGATGTTCTGATTCTCCTTCATGCCGGCATACCGGGCGGCGTTCTTGTTGCTGCCGGTGGCTTTCAGCTCATAACCGAGCTTTGTCTTGTTGAGGATGATGCTGATCACGATCGCAATCACCAGAGCCAGAGGAACCGCGATGGTGACATACTTGTTGTTTCCGATCAGCTTATCCAGGCCGACATTCGGCAGAATCGCGGAGGGATTCACATCCGTGATATACATGGTATAAGGGCTTGCGACTTCTTTGACCTTTGCCAGAATGGTATTGGCGGAGTATAGAGAGATCCAGTTCAGCATGATGCCGGAGATTACCTCGTTGACATTGCAGTAGGCTTTCAGAATGCCGACGACAGCGCCGAGCACGGCGCCTGCACAGATCGCAAACAGCATGCACGGCAGCCAGCTCCAGCCCCAGGCGAGGGCGGCGTACAGGCAGGCGCAGGAGCCTGCCACGTACTGGCCGGCAGCGCCGATGTTGAACAGGCCGACCTTATAGGCAAACAGAATGCTGAGAGAGCACATCAGCAGCGGCATGGTCTTGGCCAGCGTATTGCCGAACTGCTTGAGCTGGGTTTTGGGCTTGCTCCAGGTGAAGAAGTTTTTGATGACGTTTGTGATCGATTCGGCAGCACCCTGGGGATTGATGAAGAGAAGAACGATATAGCCGATCAACAAACCGAGAATAATGCAGATGATCGAGGCGACAAAAGCCTGTACACCCGGATTCTTCAGTGCTTTTTTCATGCTTTCACCTCATCTCGTTTCGCGCCGGCCATGTAAAGGCCGAGCTCTTCCTGGGTGGTCTTCTTCGGATCCAGCTCACCGACAATCTCGCCCTCATACATGACGAGAATCCGATCGGGGACATCCATGACTTCGTCCAGCTCCAGCGAGACCAGAAGAACCGCCTTGCCGGCGTCACGCTGGGCGACCAGCTGCTTGTGGATGAACTCGATGGCGCCGACGTCGAGGCCGCGAGTGGGCTGGACGGCGATCAACAGTTCCGGAGCCTTGTCGATCTCACGGGCGATAATGGCTTTCTGCTGGTTGCCGCCAGACATGGAACGCGCCGTCGTGATCGGACCCTGGCCGGAACGGACGTCGTATTCCTTGATCAGCTTATTGGCATATTCGCGGATGTTCTTTCGCCTGAGGAAGCCTGCAGAAGAGGTAAACTCCGGCTCAAAGTAAGTCTGGAGAATCAGGTTGTCTTCCAGCGAATAATCCAGCACAAGGCCGTGTTTGTGCCGGTCTTCTGGGATATGGCTGATCCCCATCACGGCGCTGCGTTCGCGGATGGAAGCCTTGGTCATGTCTTTGCCCATGATGGTGATTTTCCCGGAGACAAGCGGCTCCAGACCGGAGAGCCCGTAGACAAACTCCGACTGACCGTTTCCGTCGATACCGGCGAGGCAGACAATCTCTCCGGCACGAACCTTCAGAGAGACATTTTTCACCGCGTTGTTCTTATGGACTTTGGAGGCGACGGTCATGTTCTCAATGTCGAGAATGACTTCGCCGGGATGCGCCGGCGTCTTTTCAACATGGAAGTTGACATTGCGTCCGACCATCATGGCGGAGAGCTGCTCCGGCGTAACGTCGTTTGTGTTGACAGTACCGATATACTTGCCCTTCCGGAGAACCGTGCAGCGGTCTGCAACTTCCATGATCTCGTTCAGCTTGTGAGAAATGAAGAGAATGGACTTCCCTTCCCCTGCCAGATTTTTCATGATCTGCATCAGCTCGGAGATCTCCTGCGGCGTGAGAACGGCGGTCGGCTCGTCAAAGATCAGGATCTCATTATCGCGGTAGAGCATCTTGAGAATCTCCGTTCTCTGCTGCATACCGACGGTGATGTCCTCAATCTTGGCGTCGGGATCGACCTTCAGACCGTACTTCTCAGAGAGGGCCAGGACTTTTTCGCGGGCTTCCTTCTTTTGCAGAAAACCCATCTTGTTCGGCTCGACGCCCAGGATGATGTTGTCGAGAACCGTGAAGCATTCCACCAGCTTGAAATGCTGGTGAACCATGCCGATCCCCAGATCATTGGCGTCATTGGGGTTGTTGATCTTAACCTCAACGCCGTCTTTCTTGATGGTGCCTTCTTCCGGCTGATAAAGGCCGAACAGCACGCTCATGAGCGTGCTCTTTCCCGCCCCGTTTTCACCGAGCAGCGCGTGGATTTCTCCTTTCTTCAGCTGGAGCGTGATATCATCGTTGGCGATGATACCGGGGAACTTCTTCGTGATGTGAAGCATCTCGATTGCATATTGCTCCTGTGCCAAATTCACATCCTCCTTTTCTCAGCGATTGTTTCAAAAAAGAGGCAGGCCAAAAGACCTGCCTCCGGAAAGCCAGAAGAAATTACTTGATGTTGCCCTGATAGTCAACCGTGACAACGGAGACGGCGGGCTCGGTGGTGATGTCATTGGAGACGGTGACATCGCCGGCGTTCATGGCGGCGACCAGTGCAGCGTAGTCATCCTCGGTGAAGCTGTCGCTGAACTGAGTGGATCCGGCGATCTGAACAAAGTTCTCAGCCGGGACATCGGAGACAAGGCCGAGGTTGTCAACCTTCTTCATCGCGGAAGTGACCGTCATGCCTTCGCCATAGAGACCGTCGATGGTGCCGGCCTGGTCAACGTCAACACCGATGACCTTGCCGCCGACCTTGGCCGCTGCTTCACCGGCAGAGGTGAAGATACCGCCGCCGCAGGCAAAGACGACTTCGGTACCGGCAGCATACCAGGTGTCCATGTAAGCGGTGATATCGGAATCGCCGTAGAACTGGTTGCCGTAAGCATACTTGATCTCAACATCGGTGAGGTTGAGTTCGGCGGCGGCAGCGTCAGCGCCCTGCACAAAGCCGTATCCGTAACGGACAACGGCGGGAACCGCCATGCCGCCGAGGAAGCCGAGCTTGGTGTAGCCGAGCTTCACAGCCGCATAACCGGCCATGTAGCCGCAGAGCTCTTCCTGATAGACAGCGCAGTAGAGGTTGGCGGGAACATCCTTGGCAAGGTCGCCGATGTCGCCTTCGCTGACGTCAAGGGCGATGAAGGTGATGTCGTCGTACTCAGGGGCAACTTCCTGGATGGCGGGACCGAAGGCATAACCGGGCATCACGATGACGGTGTAGCCGTCGTCAATGGCCTTCTCGATGGAAGTGATACGGTCTTCATCGGAGTCGGAAGCCGGCTTGTAGTACTGGAAGGTGAGGCCTTTTTCATCGGCGAACGCCTTGCAGGCTTCGTAAGTGGTCTGGTTGAAGGACTGGTCGGTGATGTCGCCGTAGTCAGTGATCATGGCAACAGAGACATCGTCATCGGCAAAAGCGGTGCAGCCCAGCGCGAGGACCATGCAGAGAACCAGTGCGATAGAAAGGATCTTCTTCATTATTCTTCCTCCATTATAAATTTGTTGTTCAGAGATCTCTCTGAATCCATGAATGATTATACCATGCCGCGGTATAGAGAATCAAGGGAAAACTTTATCAATTTAACAGAAGAAATCTCCCCGCCGAAGACGGGGAGATACCGGACAGCTTTTCTTTTCAGGGGATCAGGCGAGCTTTGCCATCTCGGCGGCGGTGTCCAGGGCGACCTCCATCATCTGGGTGAAGGAGCTCTGCCGCTCCTCGGCGGGGAGGTTGTCCTCCGGGCGATAGATATGGTCGGAGATGGTGCAGATGCAAAGCGCCCGTTTTCCGGCGTAGGCGGCGTTGGCGTAGAGACCGGCGGCTTCCATCTCGACGGCGAGGACGCCCATCCGCTTCCACTGGTCGTTTTTGGAGCAGCCCTCGGCGGCATAGAAGGGGTCGGAGGAGAGAATGTTTCCGACGCGCATGTCGATGCCGCGGTTCTTTGCCATGGCGACGGCGGTGCTGAGGAGGGTATAATCCGCAATGGGGGCGAAGGTGGCGGTCTCACCGAGGCCGAAGCTTTTGACATAATTGGAATTGGTGCAGGCGGCCTGTCCGGCGACCAGGTCGCGCAGCTTCAGGTCGTCCTGCAGCGCACCGGCGGAGCCGATGCGGATGATGTTGTCAACATCATAGAAGTTGAAGAGCTCCCAGCTGTAGATGCCGATGGACGGGATGCCCATGCCGGAGGCCATGACGGTGACCGGGACACCCTTCCAGGTGCCGGTGTGGCCCTGGACCCCGCGGACGTTGTTGACCAGGACAGGGTCGGTGAGAAAAGTCTCAGCGATGAATTTGGCACGCAGGGGATCACCGGGCATGAGCACGGTTTTGGCAATCTGATCTTTCCGCGCATTGATGTGGGGGGTGGGAATCGGCATAGAAGATACCTCCATAAAGATGTGTTTTTTCCTGGAATCAGCAGCTGATGCCATTATAAAAGAAAAATGAAATCCTGTAAAGCCGGGAGAAAGGGTCAGGAGACGCCGCTGACAAAGTCGCGGACAAAGTAGAGCGCCGCGCCCAGCGGGGTGATGTGATGCCGAAGGGTGCTCAGCTTGACGAAGTCCGCGTCGGCGGTAAAGGGATTTCCCGCCCGGACATAATTGCGGATCACCGGAAGATAGGGCTGGAGATACTCGGAAAACAGGCCGCCCAGAATCACGTCGCAGTCCAGAATCATGTGAACGCTGTTGACCGCGATGGCGAGGTGCCGCAGCATGTCATAAAGAAGCGCTTCGTACTCGGGATTGTGCTGCTCCACACCGCGGAAGAAATCTTCCAGCGAGACGCCGAAGGTCTCTTCAATCCGCTTCGGGGAGCTGTACGCCTCGAGGCAGCCGTTTTTTCCGCAGCTGCAGCGCAGGCCGCCGGGCTCTATGCAGAGATGACCGAATTCGCCGCTCTGGGCGTTGTCGCCGGGGTATGGGTGACCGTCGATGACAACCGCGCCGCCGATGCCGTATTCCAGAGAGAAATAGGCGAGATTGGAAGAGGCGCCCCGGACAAAAAACTCCGCAAAGCCGCTCGCGGAAGCGTCATTTTCCACGTAGACCGGATACGGAATGCCCTTGGTCAGAATCTCCAGAGGCACATCCCGGATGTTCAGCGTGGGGGCCATGTGGATGCGCGAATGATCCTGGGTGATCAGGGCGGGAATGGTGATCCCGACACCGAGGAGCTTTGAGCGGTCAACCCGGTGATCGTCCAGAAAGGTCTCCAGCAGCGCGGGCAGAGAAGAAGTTTCTTCCGCGAGAGAGGAGATAAAATCAAAGGGAATCGCCTGATAGGCGAGCTCGTGCAGGCGCAGATCGGTCAGAATAAAACGCAGGCGGTGTTCACTCACGGCGATTCCGACCGCGAGCCGGGCATCCGGAATGATGTCCAGGCCCTGGGCTTTGCGTCCGCCGGTGGACTTTTCTTCCCCGGAATACTGCACCAGGCCTTCTTCCATCAGCTCGTTCAGATTCTGATACAGTGTGGGCATGCTGATGCCGCATTTCGAAGCCAGCATCTGCTTGGAACAGAATTCCTGTGCGTCATACAGGGTGTGATAGATTTTGCTCCGGACCGAAACCGGAGCCTGTCTGGCGATCGGTGCCATCTGTATCGTCTGCCCTCCTTTTCAGCAAACATGAGGAACTGTGCTTCCTATTCAATCTTATTATATTATTTTAACACGCTTTTCAAAAGAGTCAATGGCCTTTTGCAACTTGAGAAAGATGCTTTTAAGAAAGACCGGACATGGATGCAGCATAATGCACAAAAATGAGAGATCGAATTTAAACATAATCAACAAATCAACGTCAAAAGTCAAAAAGGCCTTGACAGTCGCAAATGATATTTGTAAAATCACTATATGGAAGTCGGGCGACTTCTAATACAAAAGAAAGAAATAGAAACAAGGAGGATTCACATGAAAAAGTTACTCGCACTTGTCCTTGTGGCATGCATGATCCTGGCGGTCGGCGCCTTCAGCGCTTTTGCTGATGAAGGCGACCTGATCGGTATCTCCATGCCGACCAAATCCCTTGAGCGCTGGAACCGTGACGGTACCTACCTCAAGGAGCAGTTTGAAGCAGCCGGCTACAAAGTTGAGCTGACCTACTCCGACAACGACGCTGTGAAGCAGAACAACGACATCGCCAACATGATCGCCGACGGTGTGAAGGTTCTGATCATCTCCGCCATCGACTCTGACTCCCTGAGCTCCGTCCTTGCGGATGCCGAGGAAGCCGGTGTGACTGTCATTGCCTATGACCGTCTGATCAACAACGCGAACATCGCTTACTATGTCTCCTTCGATAACTACACCGTCGGCGTGCTGCAGGCCAAGTATGTCATCGATGCCCTCGATCTTGAGAACGCCGGTGACAAGACCTTCAACATCGAGTTCACCGCCGGTGACCCCGCGGACACCAATGCCGGATACTTCTTCAGCGGCGCCTTTGACACCCTGAAGCCCTTCATCGATGCCGGCACCCTGAAGATCCCCTCCGGCAAGACCACCTTTGAGCAGGTTGCCACCCCGCAGTGGAGCACCGACACCGCTCTTGAGAACTTCCAGAACACCCTCGCTTCTTTCTACGGTGACGGCACGGTCCTCGACATCGCCCTCTGCTCCAACGACTCCACCGCAGCCGGCGTTGCCCAGGCCATCGTCTCCGACTATGCCGGTGAGAACCAGCCCATCGTCACCGGTCAGGACGGCGATATCGGCAACCTCCAGAACATCGTCGACGGCATCCAGACCATGACGGTTTACAAGAACGTCTCCGATGAAGCCGGTGTCACCCTCGTTCTGGTTGACGCCATCCTCAACGGCGAGACCCCGGGTGCCGAGCTCTGCGAGAAGTTCTCCGCGGACGCTGCATTCGATACCGAGACCTATGACAACGGCCTTGGCGCCGATCATCAGTATCTGGTTTCCACCCTTGGCTGATTTCCTCAGACACATCTGAAGCACCGAGGGGCGGGGTTCACCCCCGCCTCTCTTTTTGGATATTAGGAGGGTTTTCACTTGGCTGATCATATTCTTGTGATGAAGAACATCACAAAAGAATTCCCCGGCGTCAAAGCGCTTGACAACGTGAATCTCGAAGTCGAAAGAGGAGAGATCCACGCGTTGGTCGGCGAGAACGGCGCGGGGAAATCCACATTGATGAATGTGCTTTCCGGCACATATCCCTACGGAAGCTACACCGGCGATATTATTTATAACGGCGAGGTCTGCCAGTTCAACACCCTGAAAGACAGCGAGAAGCGGGGTATTGTTATCATTCATCAGGAACTCGCGCTGATTCCGGAACTCTCCATCGGAGAGAACATGTTCCTCGGCAATGAGCGGAAAGGCACCTTCGGAATCGACTGGGACCGCACTTATCACGAGGCGAGAACTCACATGGATCAGGTCGGCCTGAAGGACAGCGAGCACACGCTGATCAAGGACATCGGCACCGGCAAGCAGCAGCTCGTTGAAATTGCCAAGGCGCTGTCCAAAAATGTAAAATTGCTGATTCTCGATGAACCGACATCTTCTCTGAACGAAGAAGACTCCAGGATGCTCCTGAACCTCCTGCTGGACTTCAAGAAGCAGGGCATGACCTCGATCATCATTTCGCATAAACTGAA
>CADAPN010000111.1 GCA_902789835.1 Oscillospiraceae bacterium | reverse complement strand
ACGAGTCTCTGCACTTATGCGGTTGAACCGCCGTGTACCGAACGGTACGCACGGTGGTGTGAGAGGTCGGGGCTTACTCAGCCCCTCCTACTCGATTACTGCGGAATGAAAGAGCCCGACAGGCTGCCAAAGCAGCGTGCCGGGCTTTTTGCATACGCAGGATTGTATCCGGAGAGAATTACTTCTCCAGGGCTTTGTACACCACGGCGGCAAGCGCAGCGCCCACCAGCGGGCCGACGATGAAGACCCAGAGGCAGGAGAGGGGAGCGGCATTGCCGGAGAACGCGGCGATGAGGGCAGGACCAAAGCTGCGGGCGGGGTTGACCGAGGTTCCGGTCAGGCCGATGCCGAGGATGTGCACACCGGTCAGGGTCAGGCCGATTACCAGACCGCCGAAGGAGCCGTGGCCGGCTTTGCTTGAAGTTACGCCGAGAATGCAGGTTACGAAGATAAACGTGAGAACGATTTCCACCAGAAGCCCGGCAAAAGCGTTTCCGCCGACTCCGCCGAGTCCGTTGGTGCCGAGACCGCCGGTCATATCCGTTACGCCGCCGAGCTTGAAGATCATCGCCAGCAGCGCAGAGCCGATCAGAGCTCCGACGCACTGGGAGACCACATAGCCCCAGAAGTCCTTCATGCTCATGCCGCCGGAGAGCAGCACGCCGAGCGAGACGGCCGGGTTAATATGGCATCCGGAGATATTGCCGATGGAATAGGCCATCGCGACAATGGAAAGGCCGAAGGCCAGGGCGGTCAGGATGTAGCCGCCGCCGACGGCCGCGTCGCAGCCGACAAGCATCGCGGTACCGCATCCAAGGACAACCAGCGTGCAGGTGCCGATGCATTCTGCAAGATATTTCTTCATATAAGAATCCTCCCTTTCAATGGTGCCCTCAGTTTACCATAAAGTTAACGGAAAAACAAGATTATGTAAAGCATGAACTGAGCAAAAAAAGGACGGTGCGGATCCTAAAAAGGATACACACCGCCGTCCAGAAATCCATTGAGAAAAATCTCCGCCAGGCTGTTGGGGCGGATATTCTGCCGGGATTCCGCAATGGTGAACCAGCGCCAGGAATCGATTTCCCAGTTCGGGTGGGCTTCGCCCTCTTTTACCGTAACGGTATAATTCAGCATCAGCGTGTTGCTTCGGGCGTAATAATGGCTGCGGTTAAAGTGAACGGAACTCACGGTCATGCCGAGCTCTTCTCTGACTTCGCGGGCGGCGGCGGTTTCCGCGTCTTCCCCTTTGTTCACGTAGCCGGCCACCAGAACATAACTCGGCTTGCCGTACTGCTGGATGAGGATGATGCGTTCTCTGGCTTCATCCATCACAATCATGCTTACCGCCGTGTTGAAGACAGGATAACGAAACGCCCCGCAGGATTCGCAGTAGGGAACTTCGCCTTCGGTCTCATGATGACGGATGACGAGTTTTGTTCCGCACTGCATGCAGTAATTCATTTCCATTCCGGAAGCACCTCAGACCAGGTGAATCCGGAAGCACTTGCCTGCGCCGAAGGCGTGTTCCATCTCCGCGCGATACAGCGGGAAGAAGTCCGAAGGCATCAGCGCCTGTACACAGCCGGCAAAGCCCCCGCCGTGGACACGCCATGCGCCCTTGCCCTCCAGAAGAGAAGCGCTGCGTTCCAGTCCCTCCAAAAGACGGGTGTCACCGGTGGCGCTGGTGACAATGTTGTTCAGAAGCGTTTCGGAGGAGCGGCCGGATTCGTTCATGAGCCGCATATACTCCTCCCCGTTGTGAGCTTTCAGCGCGTCGCGCATCTTGGGGACACGCTCATTCTCGGCAAAGAAATGCATGGCTCTGCGTACCGGCCGGTTGGATTCGTCCCAGCCCCTGCTGTAGAATTGTTCGGGATCCACATCCGAAAGCACACCGACATCGAAGAGGTTGGCGATGTAGCACATATCGGCCGGGATACGGGCATACGAGGTGTTGAGCCCGTCGTGGCTGCCGCCGGTGTCGGTGAGGCACATGGTCAGGCCCATATCCGAGAAATCGTCCTCAATCCGTTCCATCTCGTTGGTCTTGAGGTCGATGTAGAGGGCATGGCCCATCGCGCAGACCAGCTGGCTCATGAGCCCGCAGGGCTTGCCGAAGTGGTTCGTTTCCGCCTGGTGAGCGGTACGGGCAATGACAATATCCTCGACGGCGCTGTTGTTGTAAAGCTGGCTCAGGATGCGCGCGATCAGGACGGAAAAGGCGGCGGAAGAACTGAGCCCGGCGCCGATGGGAAGCGAGGTGGTGACCTCGGCGTCAAAACCGCCGATCGTGAGGCCCAGATCCTGAAAGGCGGCCGCAACCCCCCTGGCCAGAGCGATCGGCTTGCCGAATTCCGCCGGGCGGATGGAGAGTTGACTGGTCTTGAACAGAATCGGGTCATAGCCCTTGCTGTGGATGCGGATAACGGAGTCAGAATTCGCAGTAAAGTCGGCCTGAACATTCAGGTGGATTGCGGAGGCCAGAACGCGCCCCTGCTGATGATCCGTGTGGTTGCCGGCAAGCTCTGTCCTGCCGGGTACAGATAAGATAGCCAATATTCTGTTCTCCTTAAAAATTAAAAAGACTTAAGCATTTCCAACAATTAACTAATATATCATAAACCATATTTTGTGTAAAGTCAATTAAAAAGGAAATAAAAGATGAGAATCGGAGAAAATCACGGTCCTGCTCGCAATTGTGATCCTGTAAGACAAGTATTTAACGCTTGCCATTCGATTCCTTAGACCATATAATATGAGAAATCAGATCATCGAACAAGGAGGAGTGTCGGATGAAAACTGCGAACGGAATCAACCTGACCATGCTCTGTGACTATTATGAGCTCACGATGGGAAACGGCTACTGGAAGGCCGATATGTCAGACCGGATCACGTATTTTGACGTGTTTTTCCGCAGTATCCCGGACAGCGGCGGCTTTGCCATTGCCGCGGGGTTGGAGCAGATTGTGGATTATGTCAGGAACCTCCATTTTTCGGAGGAGGATCTCGATTATCTGCGGGGCCGGGGCATGTTTGACGAGGGCTTCCTGGATTATCTGAAGAACTTTCGCTTTCACGGAGATATCTGGGCAATTCCGGAAGGAACGCCGATTTTCCCGGGAGAGCCGATTATTACGGTTCGCGCGCCGGCCATTGAGGCCCAGCTTCTGGAAACCTATATGCTGCTGGAGTTTAACCACCAGAGCCTGATCGCCACCAAGGCCAACCGCGTCTGCCGGGCGGCGGAGGGCCGGACGGTGCTGGAATTCGGCTCCCGCCGCGCCCAGGGCATCACCGGCGCCGTGACCGGGGCAAGAGCCGCTTTCATCGGCGGCTGCGCGGGAACGGCCTGTACCGTTTCGGATCAGATCTATGGGGTTCCGGCCGCGGGCACCATGGCCCATTCCTGGGTACAGATGTTCGACAGCGAGTATGACGCCTTTGAACACTATTGCCGGACCTACCCGGACAATGCCGTTCTGCTGGTGGATACCTTCGATACCCTGCGCTCCGGCGTGCCGAACGCCATCCGCGCATTTAACAATATTCTGAAGCCCCTGGGAATCAAGAAATGCGGAATCCGCCTGGATTCCGGCGACATGGCCTGGCTGACCAAACGGGCGAGGGAAATGCTGGACGAGGCGGGATGGACCGAGTGCCGCATCACGGTTTCCAACTCGCTGGATGAACGCCTGATCCGGGATCTGATCCGCCAGGGGGCAAAGATCGACTCCTTCGGCGTCGGCGAGCGTCTGATCACCTCCAAGAGCGAGCCTGTTTTCGGCGGGGTCTACAAGCTCTGTGCCGTGGAAGACAAGGACGGACACCGCATCCCGAAGATCAAGATCAGCGAGAACATCGGGAAAATCACCAACCCGGACTTCAAGAAGCTCTACCGCTTCTATAACCGGGAGACCGGAAAGGCTGAGGCGGATTATATCTGCCTGAGGGAAGAAATCGTCGATGACACGAAGCCCCTGATGATCTGCGATCCGATTGCCCGCTGGAAGAGCAAGGTGATGGAAAACTATCGCGCGGTGGAGCTTCAGGTCCCCATTTTCCGCAGCGGAGAGCTGGTCTATGAGCTGCCGACCCTGCCGGAGATCAAACAATACTGTGCCCAACAGCTTCAGACCCTGTGGCCCGAGGTGATGCGCTTTGACAACCCGCATCAGTACTATGTCGACCTCTCGGAGAAGCTGATGGCACTGAAGGATGAGATGCTGCACAACGCAGGACGGCGGAGTGCCGGAGAGAAGAGATGAACGCCGGGATTACGCTGCTTCCCGCCTTTGAAAAACGGGAGGAACTGATCCCGCTTTATCAGGAATATGCGGACATGCTGGTCCGGGTGGAACCGATCTTTACCAGGTCCCTCGAACAGCAGAACTATGATGAGGAAATCGCCCGTCTGGAGGAGAAATACGCCCCGCCGCGCGGGAGCATCTATCTCGTGTATGTCGAGGATGAGCTTGCCGGCTGCGTCGGGATGAAGCCGTCGGACACGGAGAGCGCGGAGCTCAAGCGGCTCTATGTCCGTCCGGCCTTCCGCGGACAGAATCTCGGGGAGCTGCTGACACGGCGGATTATGGACGATGCCCGGGCGGCCGGATATCGGAAACTGCGTCTGGATACGCTTCCGGGCCTGAAAACCGCGCTGGCCCTCTACCGGCGGCTCGGCTTCCGGGAGACGGCGCCGTATTACGACTGTCTGATCCCCGGTACGATCTTTATGGAAATTGACCTGTAAAACAGAGCACCCCCGCCATCGGCGGGAGTGCTCTGTTTTCGGGCGGGGATTCATCTTACTTCGCATAGTCGGCAAGCTTCGTCTCACGAAGAACACGGATAATGGCCTGGCAAAAAAATCCCCGCCCAACGGGCGGGGATTGATCTTATTTCGCGTAATCGACAACCTTGGTCTCACGAAGAACGTGAACCTTGACCTGGCCGGGATAGGTAAGCTCGGCTTCGATCTTCTTGGCAATGTCTCTGGCAAGCAGAACCATCTGATCTTCGCTGACGGCTTCGGGCTTGACCATGATGCGGATCTCGCGTCCGGCCTGAATCGCATAGGAGCTTGCGATGCCCGGGAAGCTCTTGGAGATCTCTTCCAGCTTTTCCAGACGCTTGACATAGTTCTCAATGTTCTCACGGCGAGCACCGGGACGGGAGGCGGAAATCGCGTCGGCGGCCTGAACGAGGCAGGCGACAGCGGTATGCGGTTCCACATCGTTGTGGTGCGCTTCAATCGCGTGGATAACAGCCTCGGATTCATGATACTTCCGGGCGATATCGACACCGATGGACACATGGCTGCCTTCGACCTCGTGATCGATGGCCTTGCCGATGTCGTGCAGAAGTCCGGCACGTTTTGCGGTGACGACATCGACACCGAGCTCGGAAGCCAGGAGACCTGCGATATGGGAGACTTCGATGGAGTGGTTCAGAACATTCTGGCCGTAGCTGGTGCGGTAGCGCATGCGGCCCAGCAGGCGGACAAGCTCGGGATGCAGACCGTGGATGTTGGTCTCGAACACGGCGCGCTCGCCTTCGGCCTTGATGGTGGCGTTGACTTCCTTCTGCGCTTTGGCAACCATTTCTTCGATGCGGGCGGGGTGAATGCGGCCGTCCTGAATGAGCTTCTCCAGCGCAAGGCGGGCAACTTCCCGACGCACCGGGTCAAAGCTCGAAACGGTAATGGCTTCCGGCGTATCGTCGATGATCAGATCGCAGCCGGTCAGGGTTTCGATGCTGCGGATGTTGCGGCCTTCACGGCCGATGATGCGGCCCTTCATTTCGTCGTTGGGGAGGGGGACGACAGAAACGGTGACTTCGCTGGTGTGATCCGCGGCACAGCGCTGAATGGCCGTCGTGATGATTTCACGGGCCCGGTTGTCGGCTTCTTCCTTATACTGCGCTTCGACTTCCTTGACCTTCATGGCCATTTCATGCGTGACGTCGTTCTTGATGTTTTCAATCAGATAGGCTTTGGCTTCGTCCACGGTGAAGCCGGAGATTTTTTCCAGCATTTCAAGCTGGCTCTTCTTGACCAGGGCAACCTCTGCCTGCTGCGCTTCTACAGCAGCGATCTTGGAGCTGAGGGTTTCGTTCTTTTTCTCCAGGGCGTCGGTCTTGCGGTCGAGGGCTTCCTCCTTCTGCTGAAGGCGGCGTTCCTGCTTCTGCACCTCACTGCGGCGCAGTTTCTCTTCCCGCTCAAACTCGGAGCGGTTTTTGTGTATTTCTTCCTTTGCCTCCACGAGAGCTTCTCTCTTCTTGCTCTCTGCATTTTTTATCGCTTCG
>CADAPN010000110.1 GCA_902789835.1 Oscillospiraceae bacterium | reverse complement strand
CGCCGAAGGCCTCGCCCAGCGGATTGTCAAGGGCGATGTCCCGGAGGGACTGAAGGACAAGAGCATCTTCTCCCTGGACATGGGCGCCCTGATCGCCGGGGCTAAGTACCGCGGCGAGTTTGAGGAGCGTCTGAAGGCGGTCCTGGAAGAGATCCGCAAATCCGAGGGCGGCATCATCCTCTTCATCGATGAGCTTCATACCATCGTCGGCGCGGGCAAGACCGAGGGCAGCATGGATGCCGGAAACCTTCTCAAGCCGATGCTGGCCCGCGGCGAACTGCACTGCATCGGGGCCACCACCCTGGACGAGTACCGCAAGTACATCGAAAAGGACGCCGCCCTGGAACGCCGGTTCCAGCCGGTGCAGGTGGATGAGCCGACCGTTGAGGACACCATTTCGATCCTCCGCGGACTGAAGGAGCGCTATGAGGTCTATCACGGCGTCCGCATCCACGACAACGCCCTGGTTGCCGCCGCGACTCTCTCCAACCGCTATATCACCGACCGTTTCCTCCCCGACAAGGCCATCGACCTGGTGGATGAGGCCTGCGCTCTGATCCGGACCGAGATCGACTCCATGCCCGCAGAGCTGGACGACATCCGCCGCAAGATCATGCAGATGGAGATCGAGGAAATGGCCCTCAAGAAAGAGGACGACAACCTCAGCAAGGAGCGTCTGGAAAAGCTTCAGGAAGAGCTCGCCAACCTCAAGGATCAGTTCAACGAGATGAAATCCCGCTGGGAGGCGGAGAAGAGCAGCGTGGACGATGTCAAACGGCTGAAGGGCGAGATTGAGCGTATGCACGCCGACATCGAAAATGCCCAGCTGAACTATGAGTATGAAAAGGCCGCACGCCTGAAGTACTCCGATCTCCCCGCGCTGGAGAAGCAGCTGCAGGAGGCCGAAGCGCTGTCCGAGCAGCGGAACCAGAACTCTCTTGTTCACGACACGGTCACCGAAGAGGAGATTTCCGGCATCGTCGCCAAGTGGACCGGCATCCCGGTGGCCCGCCTGATGGAGGGCGAGCGCGAAAAGATCCTCCACCTGGACGAATACCTGCACAAGCGCCTGGTCGGTCAGGACGAGGCAGTGCAGAAGGTCACGGAAGCCATTCTCCGCTCCCGGGCCGGCATCGCGGACCCGAACCGCCCCATCGGCTCGTTCCTGTTCCTCGGTCCCACGGGCGTCGGCAAAACGGAACTGGCCAAGTCTCTGGCCGAGTGCCTCTTTGACGACGAGCGCAACATCGTCCGGATCGACATGACCGAGTACATGGAGAAGTTCTCCGTCTCGCGTCTGATCGGGGCGCCTCCCGGATACGTCGGCTACGACGAGGGCGGCCAGCTGACCGAGGCGGTCCGCCGCAAGCCCTACAGCGTCGTGCTCTTCGATGAAATTGAAAAGGCGCATCCCGACGTCTTCAACATCCTGCTCCAGATCCTCGACGACGGCCGCATCACCGACTCCCAGGGACGCACGGTGGACTTCAAGAACACCATCATCATCCTGACCTCGAACCTGGGCAGCCCGTATCTGCTCGACGGGATCAATGAGGACGGCAGCATCAAACAGGAGGCCCAGGATGCCGTCATGGCAGAGCTGCGCCGCAGCTTCCGTCCGGAATTCCTGAACCGTCTGGATGAGATCATTCTCTTCAAGCCGCTCACGAAGGAGAACCTGACGAACATCGTCGACCTGCTGGTGGAATCCCTGCGCAAGCGCCTGCAGGATCGCGACCTCGACCTGGTTCTCACGGATGAAGCCAAGCAGCTCATCATCGACCGCGGCTATGACCCGCTCTACGGCGCCCGTCCGCTGCGCCGCGTGCTGCAGAGCAGTGTCGAAACACTGGTGGCCCGGACCATTCTCCGCGGCGACATCAGCGCCGGCTCCACCATCACGGTGGATGTGCAGGACGGCGAGCTGATTACAAGATAAGCTTGACGCGCCAATTGATTTCAACAGACTATAGAATCTGCCCCGGAGCTTTCCACTCCGAGGCAGATTTACTATTTATATTCATTTACAGCATGATTTACGCTTCGTCCAAAAGCTCATACAGCAGCTGGTAGAGCGTCAGGGCTTTGCCCGGTGTGAGCCGGACACAGCTCCCCACCTTGCCGGGGATTTCCTTGGCACGCTCCTGCAGGGCACGGCCCGTATCGGTCAGCGTGATGAGCACCACACGCTCGTCCTCCGGCGACCGGCTCTTTTCCAGCAGGCCCTCCTTCTCCAGCTTCTTCAGCAGCGGGGAGACCGTCCCGTTGTCCAGATGAAGTCTCCGGCAGATTTCGCTCACCGGAATACCGTCCTGCTCCCACAGGACCAGCAGCACCAGATACTGGGTATAGGTCAGGTTCAGCTCGGTCAGAAAGGGTGTATAGAGTGCGGTCACCTTGCGGGCCGCGGCATAAAGCGGGAAGCAGAGCTGATTCGACAGCTTCATCACTTCCCGGTAGTCGTAAGTCGGGGTATGATCCATTCCTTGTTGCTCTCCATTTATATTTTATTCAATATTATTTTATAAATTCTGTTCTGTTTTGTCAAGCTGTTTTTTCTGTATTCTTTCTAATATTTAGACTTGACAAACTATTTCAATTGGTGTATATATGTTTTATCAAATATAATTTAACAATAAGGAGGAACACTCATGAATCTGTATGATTTTACCGTTAAGACGCGCAAGGGCGCGGATGTCGCGCTCTCCGATTTCGCTGGTAAGGTTGTTCTGGTTGTCAACACCGCCACCGGCTGCGGCTTTACCCCCCAGTACAAGGAGCTCCAGGAGATCTACGACGCATTCAAGGACAAGGGCCTCGAGATTCTCGACTTCCCCTGCAACCAGTTTGCCGACCAGGCCCCCGGCACCGATGAAGAGATCCACACCTTCTGCACCGGCCGCTTTGGAATTACCTTCCCCCAGTATGCCAAGATCGACGTCAACGGTGAGAACGCCATTCCCCTCTATCAGTGGCTTACTTCCAGCACCAAGTTCGAAGGCTTCAACGGCCCGGCCGCTCTGGTTCTGAACGGTGTGGTCAAGAAGATGGACAAGGATTTCAAGAACAACGGCAACATCAAGTGGAATTTCACCAAGTTCCTCATTGACCGCGAGGGCAACATCGTCGCCCGCTTTGAGCCCACCATGTCCATGGACAAGGTCCGCGCCGCTGTCGAAGCCGCTCTGTAAGCATCTGCAGACCGCACAAGCCTGCTCTTTACAAAAAACTGAAAAGCCGTTATAATTGGGCTCACCCGAACCTTTGGGTGAGCCCTTCGATTATTCTGTGATGAGGAAGCCGTTTCATGAACATGATTCTGCTTGGAGCCGCCGGCTTTATCGGGACCAACCTGACGCTGGCGCTGGCGAAACAGCCTGAAAACCAAATAACTGTCGTGAGCCGGAGACGTGCCTCCTTCGCGGATGTGGACGCGCTGGCCCTGCCCAATGTCCGTTTTGTGGAGTGCGATCTGGTCAAAGAGCCGGACTTCACTCCCCTGCTGGTCGGGCAGGACGTCGTGTTTCACCTGCTGAGCACCACGGTGCCCACCACGTCAAACCTCCAGATCTCCCAGGAGCTGACGGCAAATGTCGTCCACTCGGCAAAGCTGTTCGAGGCCTGCGCCGCCTGCGGGGTAAAGAAGGTGGTTTTCTTCTCCTCCGGCGGAACGGTTTACGGGAAAGCCGCGGCCTGTCCCCTGCACGAGGACACCCCCACCGACCCCATTACCTCTTACGGGATTCAAAAGCTTACCATCGAGAAGCTTCTCTATCTCTACCATCACATGTACGGCTTTGATTATCGGATCATCCGTCTTGCCAATCCCTATGGGCCGTACCAGCGTCCCAACGGGGTTCTCGGCGCGGTTACGACCTTTACCTACAAGGCGCTCAGAAACGAGCCGATCACCGTCTACGGTGACGGCAGCGTGGTCCGGGATTTCCTCTATATCGACGATGCCGTGCGCGGGATTCTCAATATCGTCGCCGGTGATTCCCCGGAGCGGGTCTTCAATCTCGGCAGCGGGCACGGCACCAGCATTCGTGAGGTGCTGGACACCATCCGGCAGGAACTGGCAATCGAGCCGGAGATCATCTGGAAGCCCGCCCGCACCGTCGACGTTCCGGTCAATTTCCTGGACATTGGCCGCTATGAGCGTGCCTACGGCGCGCTGAACCCGATTCCGCTGCGGCTCGGCATCCGGAAAACCGCGGACTTCCTGAAGCAGTATTATCATCTCTGAGCCTCGCGTTCACGCCCTGTGCTCTGATCAAATCATCTGTCATAATCGATAATCGCAACGCTCCGACCGCCTTATGAGGCAGTCGGAGCGTTGCTGATTTCTGTATCATGTTCTGAGGCCGGAAAGCCTTGCCCCGCCTCGTCAGATTCTCGCGACACCGCTCTCGCGGGCGGCCTGCGCCGTCGCCGCGGCGACCGCATCCCGCACCCGCGGGTCAAAGGCCTTCGGGAGAATATAATCCGCGCAGAGTTCACTCTCCGAGACCAGATCGGCCAGTGCCTTTGCCGCCGCCAGCTTCATGGCGTCGTTGATGTCACTTGCCCGTACGTCCAGGGCTCCCCGGAAGATTCCCGGGAAGCAGAGCACGTTGTTGACCTGGTTGGGATAGTCCGAGCGCCCGGTGGAGACCACCGCCGCACCGCCCGCTTTGGCATCGTCCGGGAAAATCTCGGGCGTGGGGTTGGCACAGGCAAACACAATGGCATCCCGGTTCATGGTCTTCACCATTTCGGTGGTAAGGACCCCCGGCGCAGAAACCCCGATGAACACGTCGGCCCCCTTCAGCACTTCGGCCAGCGTGCCTTTCCGGCACAGCGGGTTTGTGATCGCCGCGATCTCCTGTTTGGCCGGGTTCATATGCTCTTCCCTGCCGTTCCAGATTGCGCCGCCGCGGTCACACAGGGTCACGTCCGAGGCCCCCGCCGTGATCAGGAGTCTGGTGATGGCGGTGGCTGCGGCACCGGCGCCGTTCAGGACGATGCGCACCTCACCCAACTTCTTCCCTACCAGCTTCAGCGCGTTGGTAAGTCCCGCCAGGGTGATGACGGCGGTCCCGTGCTGGTCGTCATGGAAAATGGGAATATCGGTGCATGCCTTCAGGCGCTTTTCGATCTCAAAGCAGCGCGGCGCCGAGATATCTTCCAGGTTTACCCCGCCAAAGGACTTGGAGATCAGGCGGACCGTCTCCACAATCTCGTCCACGTTTTTGCTGTCAACACAGATCGGCACCGCGTCCACATCGCCGAAAGCCTTGAAGAGGGCGCATTTTCCCTCCATGACCGGCATGCTGGCCTCCGGGCCGATGTCCCCCAAGCCAAGAACCGCCGTTCCGTCGGTGATGACCGCCACCATGTTCCAGCGCCGTGTCAGCTCATAGCTTTTTCCCGGGTTTTTCTGGATCTCCAGGCAGGGCGTCGCGACGCCCGGGGTATACGCCAGGCTCAGCGCCTCGGAGGAATCCACCGGTGCGCGGACCGTGACCTCGATCTTCCCCTTCCATTCGGCGTGTTTTTCCAGTGAGCGTTTTCCGTAGTCCATGTCTCTGCTCCCTTCCGTGTACAGGCCCTGTGAGGCCTGCGCTCTGTCGGCTCAGTCCATCGATTGATCGCCGCCGGCCAGCTCCCAGTAGCTGTCGATGATTTTTTTGTTGTAGGCGGCAAGGTTGTCCGGATGCTTTTCTTCCTTCCCGGCCGCGGCAAGGGCCGCCGCCATGTCCTCCCTGCCTACGAGGCCGTCGGTATACTGCTCCAGATTCTTTGTGCAGTAGAGCGGCAGGCCGATCACCATCGCGTCCATGATATTCAGCGGGTGTCCTTCATAACGCGAGGTGGAGATGAACGCGTCCATCTTCTGCATGATGCAGTAGGGATTGGAGCGGCTGCCGAGGAAGAAGACCTTCTCCGTCAGGCCCAGCTCTTCGCACTGTTTTTCCAGGGCTTCGCGGTCCTCGCCGTCGCCGATGATATAGAGGCGCAGGTCGTCTCTTGTTCTGCAGGCTTCGGCAAAATAGTTCAGCATGATGTCATAGCCCTTCTGATGAACCAGACGCCCCAGCGCCACAAAGTTCACGCAGCGCTCGTCCACGCTGACCTCGGTCGGCTCCTCCGCCTTCTTCCGGATGGCCTCGACGTCAATGAAGTTGTGGATCGCGCTGTAGGGCTTGTCCGTCACGCCCGAGAGCCGCCGGAACGGTTCGATGATGGAGGCCGTTCCCGCCACAAAGGCATCAAAATGCTTGAATTTTCCCTTGAAGCAGTGCCACAGCACCCGATATTTCCATTCATTTTTGTATTTGATCTCCACATCGTTG
>CADAPN010000109.1 GCA_902789835.1 Oscillospiraceae bacterium | reverse complement strand
GTTAAGCTCACCAGTGCCGACGATACTTGTCTGGCGACGGACCGGGAAAATAGGTCAATGCCAACACAGAGCCGCTCAACAGAGCGGCTCTGATTTTTTTAGCATCAGGTTTCCTGATCAAGCAAACAGCGGATCAAGTTCAAAATAAAAAACCATAAGGAGGAACCATCATGGCAAACAAGTACACCGGAACCAAAACCGAGAAAAACCTCTGGGAAGCTTTCGCGGGCGAGAGCCAGGCCAGAAACAAGTACACCTATTTCGCTTCCGTGGCGAAAAAGGCGGGCTATGAGCAGATCGCGGCCCTGTTTCTGAAGACGGCGGACAACGAGAAGGAGCACGCCAAGCTCTGGTTCAAGGAGCTGGGCGAGCTTGGCAGCACCGAGGAGAACCTGCTGCATGCGGCAGAGGGCGAGAACTTCGAGTGGACCGATATGTACGAACGGATGGCCAGGGAAGCGGAAGAAGAGGGCTTTCCCGAGCTGGCCGAGAAGTTCCGCGGTGTGGGCGCCATCGAGAAGGCCCATGAGGAGCGCTACCGCAAGCTTCTGAACAACGTCGAGGAAAAGAAAGTCTTCGAGAAGAGCGGTGTCAAGGTCTGGGAGTGCCGCAACTGCGGTCACATCGTTGTCGGGACCAAGGCCCCGGAGGTCTGTCCCGTGTGCAACCACCCCCAGTCCTACTTCGAGGTACGCGAAGAGAATTACTGATCCGGCGGGAAAACAGCCTCGGTCGGAACCGGCACCTTGTAAAAAAGACGGAGAAGCAGAAGAGCCTGCTTCTCCGTCTTTTTTCGATGCGGCGATTTCGCCGAGGGTTCTCAGCGGAAGAAAGGTTTTGATTCTTTCCGTCCGTGTCAGAAGACGACCGATTCAATCTTCAGCGTGAGCAAGGTGTCGCCGGTGACGTTCTGAAGGGTGACGCTTCCGTCTGCGTCGTTCCGGGTCAGCTCGCCGGAGGTCGTTTCGGCATCCAGAATTCGGAAATTCTGTTTCGGAATGATGCGGCAGACGCTGTCTTCACTGATAATCATGCTCTCGGCGCCGGGTTCGTTCACCACACCTTCCATGGTCACATAGGGTTCATAATACCCGGCGAGCTTCAGCTCATAATAGCCGTAGATATGACTCTCCAGGGGATCGTCCTCCGGAAGGACAATGATATCCGCCCCGTCGTTGTAAACCGTCCCGGCATGGTTGAAAACCGTCCCGGCTCTGGCATAGACCGTCCCGCCGAAGTTATGCACGGTGCCGCCGCTGCAGAAGACCGTCCCGCCGACATTGGTGACGGTAGCGCCGGTGCTGTAGACGGTTCCACCGTCAGTCCTGACGGTCATACCCTCGTAGGCGTAGAAGGTATCCCCCGCCGCTACGAGGATGGGCTCCTGCTCCGGCTCGGAGACGGGCGGCTCAGAGGGGATGACGACTTCGGGGAAATCACCGGAATCCGGCTGAATCTGATCCGCGATCTCGGCGGCCTGCTGGGAAGTCTCCGGGATTTCGGATGAGGGAAGCGGCGCCCCCTCCGCCGCGGGAACGGATTCCACGTGCTTTTCTGTTTTCAGCGCAAGCGTCATAGCCGGCAGCAGACAGAGCAGCAGAATCAGGAGCAGAAGCGCGATCAGCGTTCTGGTTTTCATGTGTCAGTCCTCCTTTCGGGAGCTTGGAATTGCAAAAGATATTATACCGCATCCGGAAGAGATCCGTAAAGCGGGCGAATCCAAAAGATTTATGAATATTTGCCCGGAAACGGTTTTTTGTTGAAGCGGCGGCAAATGAATGATATAATAAGAAGTCAAATTGCGACATGCTGAGACACGGACATAAAACTGATTAGAAAAAACAGAGGGAATCTCTTATGAAAAAAATCATCCTGACCATCATCCTGGCCATCCTGCTGATGGCCCTGCTCTGCGGCTGCGGAGCGGCCGCGGTTTCGGCGGATCCGAGCCCGGCACCGACGAAAGAAACCGCGGCGGAAGCCGCGGCGGAAACCCCCGAGCCGACCGAGACACCGGAACCGACCCCGACGCCGGTACCGGAACTGACTTTCCCGGAGGGCAGCGTTTACCCGCTGGATGCCGCGAGAGTATCGCTCCACAAGCTGACCCATCAGGATGTGGAAGAGGCGGCGAAGCTGCTGAGTCAGATGCCGGAGCTGACGCGGATCGACATGGGGACCGACGGGGCCTGGACAAAACTGGACCGCGAGGAGCTGAACGCGCAGACCGCCGCCATGGAACGACCCCTGAAAGCGACCCGGGACCTCACCTGGGCCGACCTGCGCACCCTGCAGGAGGCCGCGCCCCAGGCGGAGCTGGAGTACCGCTTTGTATTCTATGGGCGTTATCTGAGTACGCTGTCGGAGGAGATGGACCTGAACCACAGCGTCATGACGGACGATGGCGCAGCGGTGCGGGAAATCCTTCCGCTGATGAAGCGCTGCAAGCGCCTGGACATGGACTCCTGCGGTGTCTCTTCGGAGCGTATGGCGGAGATCCGGGACGCCTATCCGGAGATGGAGGTCATCTGGAGAATCTGGTTTGCAAACGACCAGTTTACCATGCGCACGGACTCCGAGCGGCTCTGGTGCGCCAACTTCTATCCGTACATGTGGGATGAATACACCCAGGAGCTGAAGTACCTCACCAACCTGAAGTACCTGGACCTCGGGCACAATCTGGAACTGCACAACTGGGACTTCATGCGGTATATGACGAATCTTGAGGTGTGCATCATCACGGCCAGCGGCTGGGACACGCTGGACATGTTGGAAAACTGCACGAAGCTGGAGTTCCTGGAGATTGTTCCCTATGCCCACATCGAGCTGGATCTCACGCCCCTGGCCGGCATGCAGGATCTGGAGCATCTGAACATCTGCGGCATGGGCCAGACACAGGGCTGGGAAGTGCTGCTGGGCATGCCGAAGCTCAAGCGTCTCTGGATCGGGAGCCACACGGCCTACTTCTTCCCGGAGGGCGCGATGGAGCAGATTCTGGAAGCCCACCCGGATACGGATATCCTCTACAAAGTCGACGGAGCGGCCACCGGAAGCTGGCGCATGAACCCGGACGGAACGGTTCCGGAGCGTTATCTTCTCCTGCGGGAGCAGTTCGACTATGACCACTGGCCTTCCGTGGCGCCGTATCCATATAACGACCCGAAATACAACGCGCCGTGGGCATAAACAGTAACAGACGGCTATAATCCAAAGTACAATACGCCCTGGGTGTAAACTGAAATCAAGACAACAGGCGGTTTCATTTTATGGATGAGAATATAACATGCAAGGTCTCGGTGCTCTGCGCGACATACAATCACGAGGAGTATCTGCGCCAGACCCTGGACAGCTTTCTGAATCAGAAGACGGATTTTCCCTTTGAGGTGCTGGTAAACGACGACGCATCCACCGACAGCACCGGGGACATTATCCGGGAATACGCGGCGAAATACCCCGAGGTGATCCGGCCGTTTTATCAGAAGGAGAACCTCTATTCCCGGCGCATTAACCTCTATGACGTGGTGTTCTTCCCGGCCTGCCGGGGCGAGTATATCGCGGTCTGCGAGGGCGATGACTACTGGAACGACCCGGAAAAGCTGCAGCTTCAGGTGAACTGGCTGGACAGCCACCCGGAGTACTCCGCCTGCGTGCACAACAGCATCGGGCGTTTTGCGGATCAGCCGGACAAAGTCCTGTTTGCGCAGGACGGAGACCGGGACATCCCCTTTGAGCAGGTGGTGCAGGGCATGTCCCACGCCTACCACACCAGCTCGATCCTCGCCCGGCGCGAGTTTATCCTGAACCCGCCCGACTACCGTGATGTGGCCTATCATCAGGGCTACTTTACCGACTACGCTGTGGGTGTGCGGCTCGGCCTTGCGGGAAAGGTGCGTTTTCTGGACCGCTGCATGTCGGTCTACCGCATCGGCAGCAACCCCTCCGCCTGGAGCCGGGGCGTCGGACAGGAATATCACAAGCTCAAGCGCTTTGTCAGCGGCGAGATCGCCATGCTGAAGACCGTGAAGCAGCATCCCCTGACAGAGGCTCAGAAAGCGGCCATCGATCAGGTCCTGCTGGAGCGGGAGTATGAGCTGCTGTACATCGAAGGCCGCGTGGACGAGATGGTGAAGCCGCCCTATGACAAAATTCATAAAAGTATGGGAAAGGGCCGCGTCATCTCCACCGAGCTCAAGCGCAGGCTGCCCTATCTGCACCGGCTCTACCGGAAACGCCGCGGATATGAGGACTGAGCAGAAGGATGGGTAACGGAAGCAAGGTCGCAAGCAACTTCCTCTGGCGGTTTTTTGAGCGCTTCGGCGCGCAGCTGCTCAACATCGTGGTGGGCATCATTCTCGCGCGCAAGCTGGGCCCCGGCCCCTCCGGCCAGATCGCCGTGGTGCTGGCGGTCATCAATATCCTGAAGGTGTTTGCCGACAGCGGCATGGCCAACGCCCTGATCCAGAAAAAGGATCCGGACGATCTGGATTTCTCGTCGGTGTTTTTCTTCAACCTCGGATTCAGCCTGCTGCTGTATCTGGGGCTGTTTCTCGCGGCGCCGCGGATCGCGGTGTTCTATCAGGAGGAGAGCTATGTGGCCATCCTCCGGGTACTGGGCCTGTTGGTGGTGATTTCGGGACTTTATAATGTCCAGCTGGCCTACGTGTCCAAGACCATGCAGTTCAAGCGCTTTTTCTTCGCAACGCTGGGGGGAACGCTGTTCTCCGGCGCGCTGAGCATTGCGATGGTCTATCTCGGCTTCGGCATCTGGTCCCTGGTGGCGCTGCAGCTGAGCAACTTTGCCGTCAACACCCTGATCCTGTGGTTCACGGTCAGCTGGCGGCCGAAAAAAATGTTCTCCGCCGAGCGCCTGAAGGGCCTGCTCTCCTACGGCTGGAAGCTGCTGGCGGCCTCGTTCCTCGACACGCTGTACCTGCAGATCTACTCCCTGGTGATCGGCAAGCGCTATCCCAAGGAGGAGCTCGGCCAGTTCGACAAGGGCCGCAACTGGCCGGACCAGATCACGACCAGCATCAACGCCTCCCTCGACAGCGTGCTGCTGCCGGTGCTCTCGGCGGAGCAGGACAACGTCCATACCCTGCGGGAGATGACCCGGCGCGCCATCAAGACCAGTTCTTTCGTGATGATGCCGATGATGGCGGGCCTTGCGGCCTGTGCCACACCGCTGGTCCGGCTGCTTCTGAAGGAACAGTGGCTGCCCTGCGTGCCGTTTATGCAGATTTTCTGCGCGATCTATGCCTTCTATCCCCTCCACACGGCGAACCTCAACGCCATCAAGGCCATGGGGCGGAGCGATATCTTCCTCAAGCTGGAAGTGATCAAGAAAATCGTGGAGACCAGCGTACTGCTTTATACCCTGCGCTACGGCGTGCTGGCGATGGCGCTGGGACAGCTGTTTTGCGACATCCTGGCGCAGCTCATCAACGCCTGGCCGAACAAGAAGCTGCTGGGCTATCCGTACTGGACGCAGCTGAAGGATCTGCTGCCCTGCCTGCTGCTGTCGCTGGCGATGGCGGGCTGTGTGGCGGCGGTGCAGCTGCTGGGCCTGCATGACCTGGTGACCCTGGTGATCCAGGTTCCGCTGGGCGCGCTGGTCTATGTCCTGGGCGCAAGGCTTCTGAAGCTGGACAGCTTCGACTATATCCTCAACATGGCGAAAAGCATTCTGCAGAAAAGAAGGGCGGGAGAAAACCGATGAAAAAATTACTGCTCCTGGGCGGCTCGCGCTATCTGGTTCCGGTCATCCGGGAGGCAAAGGCACTGGGCTGTCACACGATCACCTGCGACTATCTCCCGGATAACTACGCACATAAGATCTCGGACGAGTACCACAATGTGAGCATCGTCGACAAAGAGGCGACGCTGAAGCTGGCCCGGGAGCTCAAGGTGGACGGCGTGATGTCCTTTGCCTGTGACCCCGGCGTCATCACGGCGGCGTATGTGGCGGACCGGATGGGCCTGCCGAACGTCGGGCCGTATGAATCGGTGGCGATCCTGCAGGACAAGGGACGCTTCCGCGCCTTCCTGCGGGAGCACGGTTTCCGAGTGCCCGATTGCCGGAGCTTTTCCAGCCTCGAAGACGCCCTGAGGATGGCCGAGCAGCTCAGATATCCCCTGATCGTCAAGCCCGTGGACAACGCGGGCAGCAAGGGCGTCGGCCGGGTGGACAGTCCGGCAGAGCTGGAGACGGCAATCCGGTATGCGCTGAAGTTTACCCGCTGCGGAAGATTCATCCTGGAAGACTTTATCCAGCAGCAGGGTTATTCCTCCGATACCGACTGCTTCTCGGTGAACGGGGAGCTGAAATTCGTCTCCTTCGACAACCAGTATTTTGACCGCAAAGCCAACAATCCCTA
>CADAPN010000108.1 GCA_902789835.1 Oscillospiraceae bacterium | reverse complement strand
CTTGAAGTCCCGCAGGTTGTTTGTCTCCTTCTCTGCCGAAACCATGGAATTCATCAGGTCATACATAATGGTGCTGGAATAGACCGCGTCCCGGTCATGCCGGTTCTGCGCATCGGCGGCCTGGATCCCCATGAGCGAGGTCATCATCCCGGTCATGTCCACGCTCTCGGCCTGGATGGTGATGGGATAGCTCGAAAGCGTATCCTCCTGTACCTTGTCGATGTAATTCTGGATGCCGTTGGACAGGGACATGATCAGGGCGATGCCGATGATGCCAATGCTCCCCGCGAAGGCGGTCAGGAGTGTCCTGGCTTTTTTCGTCATGAGGTTGTTGAGCGACAGGGAGAGTGCCGTAATGAAACTCATGGATGTGTGTTTCATCCGTCTGCCCTGCTGTGTGATCCGTTCCTCGTGATAGGGATCGCTGTCGTCCGTGATGCGGCCGTCCTTCAGGCGGATGATGCGCCCGGCATACTGCTCAGCAAGCTCCGGGTTATGCGTCACCATGATGATGAGCCGGTCTTTGGAAATCTCCTTCAGCAGTTCCATGATCTGGACCGAGGTTTCGGTGTCCAGGGCGCCCGTCGGTTCGTCCGCCAGCAGGATATCCGGATTGTTCACCAGTGCGCGGGCAATGGCGACACGCTGCATCTGGCCGCCCGACATCTGGTTCGGCTTCTTCTGAAGCTGGTCCCCCAGACCGACTTTGCGCAGCGCCTCTTCCGCCCGGCGGCGGCGCTCGGAATGCGGAACCCCCGAGATTGTCAGCGCCAGCTCCACATTCGACAGAACTGTCTGGTGCGGGATCAGATTGTAGGACTGAAAGACAAAGCCGATGGAGTGGTTGCGATAAGCGTCCCAGTCGGCGTCCGTGAACTTTTTTGTGGAGCGGCCGTTGATGATCAGGTCTCCCGCGCTGAAGCGGTCCAGCCCGCCGATGATGTTCAGCAGCGTGGTTTTGCCGCAGCCCGAATGGCCCAGGATCGCAACGAACTCGCTCTCACGGAATTCGAGATCGATCCCCTTGAGCGCGTGAACCTTGGTATCGGCGACCGTATAGTCTTTTTTGATGTTTCTCAGCTGCAGCATGGGCAATCCTCTTCTGCCGTGATCGATGGCTTGGCTTCCGCGCATCCCGGTCTGTTTCGGCTGTATTATATCGTCTGAACCGAGCCCTGTTCAAGGGGATTTTATGAACAATGCACCTGAGACGGGAATTGACAAATTTCCGCTTTCATCGCATAATACAGAATTGATTTCTGTCGAAAGGATGGCCTTCATGTTCGACTTCACCGCTCAGATGCTGCGACGGGTGCTGGCGCTGCTTGCTCTGACCGGGGCGCTGACACAAAACGCCCCGGCGGATCTTGACGCGGTGAGAAGCAGTCAGTTTCCCTGGTAT
This sequence comes from Oscillospiraceae bacterium, assembly GCA_902789835.1. The sequence continues at coordinate 5,029 of CADAPN010000108.1, read as the reverse complement.
GCGTCCCTGACCCAGGCAGAATCGCGGTTTGACGACAGCATGTACCTCGCCTCGAACGCGGTCATCTTTCTGGAACAGCACGACGAGACCGACGGCGCGCTCCCCTGTCCGTATATTCTCGCGGATCTCTACATTCCGGATGTACACAGCCTCCGCGCCTGGTACGCGGGCGACCCGTCCATCCCCGGCAATGAGCCTTCGGAGATCGAGGACGCGGCCGGGGCCGTCAATGCGGCTTTCGCCGTGAACGGCGATTTCTATCCCATGCAGGGGGTCACGGCCATCCGCAACGGCACCGTCCTCAACAGCTGCGTCAGCGGCTACGACCTCTGTGTGCTTTACGAGGACGGAAGCATGCGCTGCTTCCGCGGCTGGGAGCTCGGCACCCAGGAGGAGGTCAACGAGGCGCTGGATGGCGCATGGCAGGCCTGGTCCTTCGGGCCGACGCTTCTGAATGAGGACGGCAGCGCCATTACGGACTTTTCCGACCGCACCATCGAGTACCTGACCCGGGACCATCCCCGCACCGCCATCGGCTACTACGCGCCGGGGCATTACTGCCTGCTCAGCGTCTCCGGGTATCAGGGGGAGTTTCCCGGCGTCTCGCTGGAGAAGCTCTCCGCCTTCTTCGCATCGTTAGGCTGCCGCTGCGCCTACAATCTGGATGGGGGCACCTCAACGCATGTCTGGTATCACGGGCGCGAGGTCGGTTTTCCGAGCCAGACGGTGCGCCTTGCCGACCTGATCTATCTGGAAGATCTGTCTTCCGCGGGATGAGCCGATGAAGAACCGTACGATGCTTTATCTGCTCTTCTTCCAGGTGATTGCGCTGACCCTGCTCTTTCCCTACACGCCGAAGGGAGAACAGTTCATAGAGCGCTTCTTTCCCCAGAGCAATCTCCGTGAGGAAGAATTGATCCCGACGCCGTCTCCCACCCCGACGCCGACGCCCTCTCCCACGCCCACACCGGTTCCGCTTACAAGCTTCTATCAGGAAGTAGGCGCGGAGCTTCCGGGCTACTACGATCTGGTGTCAATCCGTACGGAAGATGATGCGTTTTCCGACGAGCTTCTCGCCCGGCTACATCAGCTTGGCATGCCCATGATCCTGGAACTCCATGAGGACGGAAGCGCCGTCCTCGGGATCTTTGACCGGGCGATCGCGCTGAAAATGGACACCGAAAAAATGCTGGTCTTCTCCGAAGGGAAAACCATGCCCTTCTTTTACCTGAACGGGCGGCTTCGCGTCCAGGACGGAGCACAGTTCATGATCTTTGAGCGGCGGCCCTGATCATCACACCGAGGAGGTCAAACATGGCAAAGAACTCATCCGAATCTCAGAAAACAGTCCTGCGCAAGCTCTACGATCTGGGCAGCCGTCTGGAGATTGCGGCGGAGCGGACCTTCGTCCGTCTGCTCCGCAGGCTGCACAGATAATTCCCGGACATCCGTTTTCTCACAGACGCAAAGAGGCGGGGACTGCCTTTCCGGCAGCCTCCGCCTCTTTGCGTGATTCTCTTGCATTATTCTCTGCCGAACCAGGCCTCGGCGTCCTGATGCAGCTGAACGAGGGAATCGGCATTCACATAGATCATATGGCCGGACGGGTAATAGGTGAAGGACAGGTTGTCCTGGAGTGCGTCATTGATGAACACATGGTTATACACCCACTCCGCCGCATAGAACGGAGTCGCGGCATCATAGTAGCCGCACAGCACCCAGACCTTCAGGAAGGGATTCTTGGACATGGCCTCATAGATCGTGTTCTCCTGTGAGATGCTCTGATTGTCCAGGCCGAATTTCCATTTTTTGTTTACCTCATCCGACTGCACCACATAGGGGCGGTCGATCTGGAAGCCGAGTTCGCCGGTGATGTATTCGTTCTCCGCCACTGGGAACGCGATATCGCCGGATGCGCTGGAGGGATCGCTTTCCCCATCCCCCAGATCACCCGTGGTGACAGGGCCCGTCACACGGCCGTCAAAGCGGCCGCGTCGGCGGACTCGGCATAGCCCGGCAGCAGGGCTGTCGGCAGGAGAAGAATCAGGACCAGAAGCAGGGAAAGAGCTTTCTTCATGTGGCAATACCTCACTTCATTTAATTACTTGTATAATGATAACTGTTGACCCGGTATATGGTGGCTCGGTCGCCAAAGAGCAGATTCATACTCGGCATTGACTGGAGGAATAACTGGGGGAATTGTGTGATTACAAATTGTTACACTCTTCAAGATACTTCACGCAACAAGCACCCTTTCCCTCATGATTGTATCAAAAATAGTCGCTACCTTTGCCTCAGCGCCTATATTCATACATCAGCTTATCGTATACTCTGTCACCGACCGTGATGGCATTCTTCTCCGTGCCGAGGAACTGCAATCCCGCCTTCTCAAGCACCTTGCGTGATCCGATGTTCTCTGCGGCGCACCATGCCGTCACGCAGGAAATCCCCTCATTTTCCGTCAGGTACTCCAGCACTTTTTTCAGCGCCTCGGTCGCGAGGCCTCGCCCCTGCCAGCCTTTCACAACACTGAAGCCAATCTCGATCTGATCGTCCTTATAATCATAGGCCCCGATCGTTCCGACGATCACATCATCCACATCCATGATCCATGAGTAGGTATGATTATCATCGTAGCTGTCGATAAACCCGCGCACGGTTTCCTGTGCCATTTCCAAGCTTGCGTACGGATTCCAGCCGGAGTAGGCATACATCGCCGGATCTGTTCCAAGATACTGATGCAGGTCATCCGCATCCTCCGGGCGGTATCTGCGCAGGATCATACGCTCTGTCCACAATTCAACGGTTCCATGCACTTCAATTTCCTCGATGGAAACGATCTGCGAATGGTAAATCAGGCAATCTTCAATGAAAATGCCGTCTTCCTCGCCGCCGTATTCACACTCCAGGAAACTGCTGTTTCCATATTCCGCCATGCCCGCGAAGGTTTCTCCCCATTTGTCCGTGATGCGAACATGCTTTCCATCGTATTTTGCCAAATCCATCGTAAGCTCCATTCAGCGCAATATACTCAAGCCTCAAGGTAACCTTATCATATATTTTCGTTCTATGAGCTTATAGAGCTGCTCTGTAAAGTCAGAATCAATGGACTTTCCTTCATATGTCTGCTCCACAGCAACCCGAAATCGCATTCGAAAATATACCCAATTTAAGATTATATTATACCACAGGTTACTGGTAAAGCGCAACAAAAAGGGCCTTCAGAGCTGTAGATGAATCACAACTCCGGAAGCCTTTTTCACATATGTTTTTTACGGGTTGCCCACTTAGCCGCAGGTTTGCAGAAATGTCTCTCTACATTCCTTCCGGTTTATATGTATAAGCATCTCGGATCAGCTTCGGCATGGTCCGGAATTCATAGGCGGCCAGTTTCTCCGGTGTCTACGGCAACACCTATGAAATCGCGGCTGAGAAAGTGATTCTGGCCTGCGGCGGCTTTGGCGGCAATTACGCCATGCTGAAGGAGCACTGCGACATGGAGCGGCCCTTCTATCTCGGACCGACTTCCAACAAAGGCTGGGGCATCGAAGCCGGCACCTCGGTCGGAGCCAAAACCGCCTATGCAACTCTCCCCGATCTTCCCGGCTATGACTCCATGGTTTACGGCACCGTGGGCGGCCTGATCGTCAACGAAAACGCCGAAGTGCTGAAGGACGATGACACGGTCATTGAAAATCTCTATGCCGTTGGTGAACTCACCTGTGTTCAGGTTCTGGATACCGTCCACTTCTCTGCCGGTGAGAACAGCAGCTGGAACCTCTACAGCGGAAGAATCGCCGGTCAGGCGGCAGCTGCCAGTCTGGAAAAGTAAACTCTGTCAAAGCAAACTGCATCGGAGGCTGACCCGTTCGGGCCGGCCTCCGTTTTCATGGAAAGCCATATCATGCTTACCGCTTCAGCCGTCTTTCCCTGTGCCTGACAGTTCTTCCTCTTTCCGCTGGACACAGGCGATAAAGTTTCTGAACGCGGCGTCCATGATATGGTCTCTGCGGTAGGCGAACACAACATCATACTCTGAATACGGATCCTCAAACGGGTAGATGCTTACCAGTCCCTCCCGGACATAGGGTTCCACAATACTCAGCGGGAGATACCCGTAGCCTACCCCGGCAGAAATCGTGGCGATCATCGCGCCGAGAGAGTTCACATACGTCATCCGATCCTGGAAGGAGAGCTTTTCGGATGCCAGCAGCAGTTCGAGACGCCGGCGAAAAACGCTTCCCTCCGGAAATGTGACAAGCGGAGCTTCCGTAAGAATCTGATCCGCTGAAAGAATTGCTTCATTTCTGCTTCCCACAAGCACAAGCCGCTCCTGTTTCAGTCTGATTGAAGTGAGTTCCGGATGAACGACCGGTCCGGCAATGAACGCACCATCCAATGACAGCTCCATGAGCGGCTTCAGAAACACATCGTTCAGGTCGACCTTCAGGGAAAGCTGGACATCGGGGTTTTCTCTTCGATAACCGAGCAGCAGGGACGGAAGCTCGGTAAAGGCCGTCGCCTCAATGGTGCCGATCATCAGCTTTCCGTGGGCATGGTCGCCGCATTCGCGGAAGATACCACGGAGGATGCGGAAACTTCCGGCGCGGTCAAAGCGACCAGAACCTACACCCTGCAGAACACCATGGACAGCGTCGTGACCGAACTCTATGTCTATCCCAGCAGCGGCACGGAGAAGGGTGAGAACCTCGCCGGTGACGGTCTGGAGAGCGGCGAGTCGGTTGAAGTCACGGTCACAGGCTATATGCTTCGCACCGAGAACGAGACCCTCTACACCATCGAATATGTCGTCGGGAACAAGCTGTACGGTCATCGCAGTCTGCACGTCGAGGATCTGCTGTTCGAGACGCCGATCAATCTGGTCGGAATAGACGGTGTGACCAGCGCCACCTTCGTCTCCTTCGGAAACTCCAATCTGGCGTAATTTCAGACAAAAAAAAGATTTGACTTTTTCCGAAAAACGTCTTATAATCCCCCGCAGTGTGTGGCGAAAGCGTAAATCCGACTC
>CADAPN010000107.1 GCA_902789835.1 Oscillospiraceae bacterium | reverse complement strand
CTCATTCACAACCGCAAAGAGATTGGGATGTAGTGTAATGGTAACACACCGGACTTTGACTCCGATATAGTGGGTTCGAGTCCCGCCATCCCAGCCATCCGCCCCAGTAGCTCAGGAGGTAGAGCACCTGCCTTTTAAGCAGGGTGTCCGGGGTTCGAGTCCCCGCTGGAGCACCAACAAAAAATACCCTCTCTTGAGGGTATTTTTTGTTGCCGTAGTGAAGTGGTAAGCTTAAATTGGACACGGAGGGGGTAATTTTTGTACGTGATAATCCATGTTGGCAAACGATGAAATGTGGTCTGCAGCAGTCGGCAGGAGAAAAAACAACCGCTTTTCAGGCAATGATGCCCCGGGATGATCGGACGCTTGTCGCGTCTGCCCGTCTATAGTCCAGGATGCTTGCGGCAGAACCGGGGAAATCAAATTCGCTTGAAATCAAGTTGTCGGTTCAGCAATAGAAAACTTCAAAGCTGCACTCATCGAATACCTCGACTACTGCAATAACCGCAGGATCAAGCTGAAACGAAAGGTCCTGACACCTGCTGAACACAGGCACCAGACCCTTCAGGTCGCTTAAAAAAAAATTCTCCCTGCGGTCTAATAGTCAGCATTCAGGAAAAAAAGAAAAAGAATATCGTAACTCCTTGCAAAACGATGGCCTATCCGTTATAATAGTTAACGGTGTCTAACGAGCCTTGCTTGCCCATTGTTCAGTGACCCGATTATGGACATCTGTGTGATGGGCTTTTACAATATATGGCAGTTAGACATCGCTAACAGAAGGGGAGATCCCGGCAACCCTCAGGTTCGAGGTGGCGGACGCAACCGCCCTGCCCTATGCGGACGACAGCTTCGACGCTGTATTGATCGCCAACGCCCTGCATGTGATGCCGGAACCGGAGAAAGCTCTGCGAGAGATCGACCGCGCATTGCGTCTGGGCGGCATCTTGATCGCACCGAACTCTATGGTCTGTTCCACTGCTATCCGGTCTTTCCCATCGTGAAAGAGGCCGGGGAGGGCTGGCGGCAGATGGTCGGGCGGATGATCCGTTGGAGGGACGAGATATGAAAAGACAGGTTTTTCGGGTAGAGACCGACGGCTTTAACGGCGCGTGGTATCCCTGTGCCGCACCGAGCAAACGCGGGATCATCGCCATGCTGGGCGACAGCGCGGAGGACTATATGGCTTCACGCGGAGCCAAATGGCTGAACCGGCAGGGGATCCACGTGCTGGCCATGTCCCCGGAGAAAAAGGATTACGGACACCACAACGTCCCGCTGGAGCGCTTTGGCAGAGCGATCGCGTTCATGAAATCGCAGGGCTGTGAAAAGCTGGGCGTGGTGGGCGCCTCCACCACCGGAATGATGGCTTTGCTGGCGGCGTCCTATTATCCGGAGCTTACGCTTACGATCGCCATTTCGCCTCCCGACTTTGTCATGGAGGGCTTCTATCAGGACGGGAAGGACGGCATGCATGAGCGCCCCGGCGACAACGAATCCACCGTCACCTGGCAGGGCGAGCCTCTGCCCTACCTTCCCTATGCCTACCGTCATCCGGAATACTGGCAGCGAATCGCGGCGGATTCCAAAACCGGGGGCGACAAGATCGCCTCCAGGAAGATGTTTGACGAATCGGAACGCCGCCATCCCATTCGAGAGGAAGAGCGGATCAAGGTCGAAAAGATCTGCGGGAAGGTCATCTTCATCGGCGCGGAGGACGATGTGTTGTGGGATACCTGCCGGTATATCCGCCGGATGGAGGAGCGGCTGGAGAGGCTTCCCCATGACAGTGTTTTTGAAAGCTGGCTCTATGAGCACGGCACCCATTTCGCCTTTCCGGAATCGCTGCTGAAAAGTATCCTGCCGGTGGGCTCCGGACTTCTGGTCTCGTTCATGTTCAAAGCCGGGAAGGAGCATCCGAGAGAGTGCCGCGAGACGCGGCTCGACATCGACCGGCGGCTGAAAAAGGCGCTGGCGGAATGGTAAAGAAAGGATAGGAGGATACCAAAAATGGCACGTAAGAATTTGACGCCATGCAGAGGAGGCGTTCTTTACCTTCAAGGAGTTCGAGGAAGAGGCGAATAAACGCGGCTTTGAAACCGTGCACAAAGAAAACGATCTGGGACTGGAAGGCTATTTTCGGTTTCGGAAGAAGGAGAACTGAGCATGGCAAGAAAAGATTCGGATAACCAGAAAAAGTCCATGAGCGCTATGTTCCGCGGGCGGGCGATCTTCAAGCCCCTGAACACCGGGCGCATCGACAAGCATGTGGCCTGTGTACGCGAGTGGGTGGCAAATATTTTCTTTTACACCAAGAACGACCTCACCATCATGATCGACGCGGGCTACAACTATGCCCGGCTGCAGGAAAAAATGCAGTGGCTGGACATTGATCCCGCCTCGATCGGGCACATCCTGATCACTCACCAGGACACCGACCACGTGGGTGCCCTGGAAGAGGACAGCGAGCTGCTGTTCCGGGATGCGACAGTCTATATCGGCGAGATCGAGAACCGCTATCTGACCGGGGAGATGCGGCGGAAGGTGATCCACGGCCTGTACAAGCTGCCGATGGTCAAGATGGGCAACCGGAAGGTGCTGCTGCGCGACGGCGAGATTTTTCACATCGGCGATATCAAGATCGAGTGCATCCTGGTCCCCGGCCACACCTGGGGGCATATGGTCTATCTGATCGACGACGAGTATCTCTTTACCGGGGACACGATCTGGTTCGGCGCGGACGGCGGCTACAGCTTCATCAGCACCCTGGCGGAGGACAACAAGCTGGCCCTCCGCTCCCTGGAGCGGCTGGAGAAGAACATCCGCGCGCGAAAGGGCCGCATTGCGGTGATCACCGGGCACACCGGCTGGACGGACGATCTGGACTTTGCCTTTGCCCACAGGGCGGAGATCTGCAAGCCCTTCACCAAGCGATATTCCGACCCGGAGGCCCCTTACGACGGCTACGAGGAGGCGGAGGATACGGAGAAAGAGGCGCGGACCGTGCCGCTTTCCAAGAAGAAACAGAGTGGAGGCGGTCCGATATGACACGAAAAGAGCAGGTCCGAAGCGCCTACCGGCTGACGGGAGGAAACGCTTCGTTTTACGACGGAATGATGACATACTCCACCCTGCCCGGCAAAGCCATCTGCCGGATCGTGTGGAACATGGACGGGGAGAAAAACCTCCGCTATCTGGAGCGCGCCCTCTCCGGCGTGCCAGAGGATTTTTCCGGGAAGCTGCTGGAGGTTCCGGTGGGCACCGGCGTGCTGACCATGCCGGTCTATCGGTACCTGCCTGAGGCGCAGATCACCTGCCTGGACTATTCCCTCGATATGATGGCGGCCGCGCAGGAGCGTGCAAAAAAGGCCGGGATCGGAAATGTGCGCTTTGTGCAGGGAGACGTGGGCGCGCTGCCCTTCCCCGACGAGAGCTTTGACATTGTGCTCTCCCTCAACGGCTTTCACGCCTTCCCAGACAAGGAGGCGGCCTACCGGGAGACCTTCCGTGTGCTGAACCCCGGCGGCACCTTCTGCGGCTGCTTTTATGTACAGGGCGGCTGCAGCCGGACCGACTGGTTCATCCGGCATCTCTACCAGCCCAAGGGCTTTTTCACGCCGCCCTACGAGACGGAGACAAGTCTGCGTCAGCGGCTCTCCAAACTCTACCGCTCAGTCAACGTGACGAGCGTGGAAGGCATGGGCTGCTTTCGCTGCGTCAAATGAGCGTCATGCGGATTGTTTTGCAGCTGGTTATGTACTGCGCTCTGTTCACGCTGATGGTAAAGCTTGGTGTAGGGAACAGTGCGCTCAACGGCCTGTTTTTCTATCCGAAGCCCGTGCAGGAAAAAGTGTATGCGCTCGGCCTGACGGACCGGGAGATGGTCGGGAGAAAAAGGAAACGCTTCATGACCGTGTTTTTCGCGGGCATGGCTGCCGCGCTGCTCCTTATCATCCGCGTCTGGAACGGCGTGTGCGGCTTCCTGCCGGCGTACTGGCAGGCGCTGCTTTTCCTGGAGACTATGAACTGGTACGACGGAATCGTCATCGATCGGCTATGGGTCGGACACAGCCGCTTCTGGGTGATCCCGGGGACTGAGGAGATCCCTTTCGTGCAAACCTGGCCGCAGGTCCTGAAGAAGCGCGGAATCCTGACGGCCGTCTGGATCGCAGGTGCGGCGCTGATTGCTGGGTTCATTACGGTCTTGCCTTGAACAGGCGGGAAAAGCAAAATTGGGAAGGAGAAGCAAAATGAAAAAACCGGATTATAAAAACGCGGAACCCCAAGGCGCAGATGCTGGGCTGCGATATCTGGAGCGGCGCGTACAAAGCGGTCTTCACAAAAAAGCGCTGCGAAGAAAACGCAAAGGCGGAGGGTGTTGCCAACGTGCGCCTGATCGACACCACGGACGGCTGCTTTATGGGCCGGAAGGAAGCGACCCTGCTGGGCCTTGGTGGCTCCACACTGCTGGTGGGAAAGAAGTAAGGTAAGAATATGTATCACATCGAGAAAAACTCCGTTCAGGAGACCCTGATCATCCCGCTTTTCGGGCGGCTCATCTGCTCCGAGCATTATCCGGAGCTGTTTTCCGACCCGTCGGCAAAGCGCATCTGCGCCATGCTGGACTACGACTTCTCCGAAAAGCGGAAACTCATGGAGTCCCAGGCAGGGCTCTTCGGTACACTGGAGGTGGCCCAGCGGCAGTATGACCTCATGTGGGAGGTGCGCGATTACCTCAAAACCCACCCCCAGGCGGCGGTGGTCAACCTGGGCTGCGGGCTGGACGACACCTTTTCCCAGGTGGATAACGGCCGGTGCCGGGGCTATAACCTCGACATGCCGGACGTGATCGCCGTGAGAGACGAGCTGCTGCCCGCGGGTGAGCGGGAGCAGAACATCGGCTGCGACTTAAATGACCACAGCTGGATGGGTCGGATCGATGCGAGCGGCGGCGCGGTTTTCTTCGCCTCCGGCGTGTTCTACTACTTTGAGACAGAGGCGGTCAAGGCGCTGTTCCGGGCGATGGCGGAGCGCTTTCCCGGCGCGGTGCTGGCCTTTGACTGCTGCAACCGGCGCGGGGCAAAGATGATGACCAAAACCTGGCTCAAGGGCGCAGGGATCCGGGACGTGAACGCACTGTTCTCCCTGGACGATCCGATGATCCTGACGGGCTGGAGCAAAGACTTCGCATCCGTCTCGACAAAAAGCTATATGCGCGGTTACCGGGATATTTACCCCAAGGTAAACGCTTTCCACAAACTGATGATCCGCTTCTGTGACAGTCTGGTCAAGATGGTGATCGTAAAGATCGCGTTTGGAGAGGAAAAAGCATGAAGTACATGGGAATGCCGCTTGGCATGTGGCTGCTGTATCGGAGATCCTTCCGGGAGCACCTGGTTTCCGTGCTGGGCTGCACCGCACGGGAAGCAAAGGAAATCGCCGGGAAGGCGAAGCCCAAATACCGGGAGATCATAAAAAAGCTCCCGGAATTTGAGAAAGCCGACCGCTTCCAGATGAATATCGTCAACTGCGCCATGCTCTGCGCCTTTCTGCTGAGTATGGAAAAGCGGCCAGACGTGGAGACGCTGACTGCGTTTTACGCGCAGGCTATGATGACCGCACCCACCAGGTGGTTCTGCCGGATGAGCGGGAAACGCAAGTTTACAGAAGCTGACATTCAGAGCATGAAGCAAACCGCCGCGCTGCGCGCCGCCGACCGCAACCCCTATTCCTGGAACATGGACTATCTGCCCTATCCGGACGGCAGCGGCTACGAGGCCCGCTTTACCAAATGCGGCATCTGCACGCTGATGAAGGAGCTGGGACTTTTTGAACTGACCCCCGCCATGTGCCATCTGGACTATACCATGAACGAGGCGGGCGGCGCGTCGGAATTTGTGCGGCAATATACGCTGGCAAGCGGCGGGCTGTACTGTGACTGCGGATACAGGAAAAAGTAAAATACCCGGCAGACGCCGGGCAAACATAGGAGGAAAAAAGATATGACGACTACCGGAAAAATCGCACTGTTTGTGGGCGGAACGCTCTTTGGCTCCGCCGGCTTCAAGCTTCTGGGCAGCAGGGATGCCCGCAAGGTCTACACCCAGGCCACCGCCGCCGTGCTTCGCTGCAAGGACCAGGTGATGCGCGATGTGGAGACCGTGCAGGAGAACTGTTCGGACATCCTGGCAGACGCCAGGGCCATCAATGAGGCGAGAGCCGCCGAGGAAGCCAAATACATCGAAGATACCGCCAAAGCATGAAATTTCAGATTCTGCATGAAAGCAGGGGACGCGTCCGTCTGCGGGCCATGCAGCGCAGCATGAGCATGCGCGATGCCGACCTCCTGGAGGCCTGGATCCTGGCCCTGCCCGGCGTTGACCAGGTGACGGTACATGAGCGCATCTGCGGCGTGACCATTCTCTTTACCGGGGAACAGGACACGC
>CADAPN010000106.1 GCA_902789835.1 Oscillospiraceae bacterium | reverse complement strand
CGCCATGATCGGTTTCTGGTGCTTCACCTTTGTCGGTGAGCTCATCAAGGCCAATCTCAACATGGCGCGGATCTGCTTCGGCGGCTGCAAGGACATCAATCCGGGCATCGTGAAGGTCCCGACCGAGATGAAATCGGACTACGGTCTCGCGGCACTTTCCAACTCCATCACTCTGACGCCGGGCACCATCACCATGGAGGCCACGGAAGAGGACGGACAGAATTACCTCTATGTACACTGGATCGATGTCAAGGAAACCGATCCGGTGAAGGCCGGCGAGGAGATCAAGGGAACGCTGGAAAAAGGACTGAGGAGGGTATGGCAATGAACGATCTGCTGATATTTGCGATATTCTTTGCTCTGCTGGCGTTCATCTGTGTATATCGCCTGGTCAAAGGCCCCACGGCCGCAGACCGGATGGTCGCCGGCGACAGCGTAGACATTCTGCTGTGCTGCGCGATGATCCTCTTCTCGCTCTTCAGCGGAAGAGGCGTGTATCTGGATATCGCACTATCATCGATACCATTGCCGTCGGCAGATATCTCGACAAGAAAGGGAGGTTTCACAATGTTGATTCGGATCATCATTGATCTCCTGATCGCGGTCGGGCTGGTGTTTGCGTGTGCCGGCACCATCGGTATTCTGAAGATGCCCGATCCGTTCAGCCGTATGCAGGCATCCACCTGCGTCTCCACGCTGGGCATGCTCGGCGTGGCGGTCGGCGGTGTGCTTTATGCCGCCGTGATCATGCACAGCGCCGGTGCGGCGATCAAAATCGCCGTGATTGCGCTGATGATCATGGTGACCAACCCGGTCGGTTCTCACGCGATTGCCAAGGGCGCCTACAGCCATGGCTACCGGCCGGAGAAGAAAATGGAAACAGACGATCTGGGGAGGGACTTCGATGAGTAATGTGATGATGATCCTGGACATCCTGATCGTTCTCGGACTGGTGGTTTCCGCCGTGATGGCTGTCCACTTCGAAAAGCTCCTGAGCGCGGTGATTTCCCTCGGCGTGACCGGCCTCTTCGCGGCTGCGGCGTTCCTGCTGATGCATGCGCCGGACGTGGCGATCTCCGAGGCGGCCGTCGGCGCGGCGCTGACCCCGCTGATCTTCATCGTCGCTCTGAAAAAGATTCGGGGAGGGGACGATAAATGAAGAAGTTTCTGACCTTTGTTTCGCTCGCGATGATCCTGTTTGCGGGAATCACGGCGGCCATTCAGATGGCGGCCATGCCCCGCACCTATGAGGGACAGAACGCCACGGTTCCGGTGGCGGTGCTGCAGGAGAATCCGGAAGCCTACGACGACAGCACGGCAGACGGCGCGGCGGCGGTCATCGTCCAGCAGAACCTGGCGAAAAGCCATGCGGTCAACGACGTGACCTCCATCGTCTTCGACTTCCGTGGTTACGACACCATGGGCGAAGCCTTTATCCTGATTACGGCCGTGGCCGGTTCCGCGGTCATCCTCTTTACCAAGAAAGCCGGAAAGGAGGAGACAAAGGATGAAGAATGAAAACATTCAGATCCGCCACGTGGTCGGGCACAGCCTGAACCTGGTCTTCCCCCTGACGATGGTCTATATGTGCTACATCATTCTGCACGGCCATCTGTCTCCCGGCGGCGGCTTCCAGGGCGGCGTGCTGATCGTCGGTGTGTTCCTGATGATCTACTTTGCCAACGGCTATCAGGCCACCGCCAAAGCGATCAGCTTCAATCTCCTGCACGATACAGAGGGTGTGGCTTCGGTGGCCTATGTGGCGCTGGCCATGATGGGCATTGCCGCCGGCGCCCAGTTCTGTGAGAACATCCTCTACACGCACGGCAACATCGGCGACCTGTACAGCTCGGGCACCATCTTCTGGATGAACCTGGTTGTCGGCATTAAGGTCATGACCGGTATCGGCTCCATCACGCTGCTGATGCTCGGCATCGTGAACCAGAAAAACTGAGAAATGAGGTGAGCTGAATGATTTTGATAAACTATCTGGCCTCATTCTTTCTGATCACGCTTGGCCTCTACTGCATTGTGACCAAGCATGACCTGCTGAAATCCGTGATCGGACTTTCGGTCATGGACTACGGGGTGAACCTGCTGATCATCACCATCGGCTTCAACCCCGGCGGCACCGCCCCAATCTACAGCTTCGGCGAGCTGCGTCCGGAGAGCTTCTTCGTGGATCCGATCCCCCAGGCGCTCACGCTGACCAGCATCGTCATCGGCGCCTGCACCACGGCCATGAGCCTCGCTCTGGTGATCAAGATCCGTGAGATGTACGGCACCACCGATACCACACAGATAAGGAGGCTGAGAGGATGAGTATCCAACACTTCCCGATCTGTGCGATCATGGCGTACTTCCTCGGCGCGTTCCTGATTGTGATCTTCGGCAGAAACCGCGCCCTGCGCAACGTCTTCGGCTTCCTGGCAACAGCGACGCCGCTTTGCCTTCTGGCCGCGCTGGTCAAGCCCATCATGCTGGGCTCTGACGTCATCGCCTACTGGATGGGCAACCGCGTCCCCGCGGGCGGCTATGCCATCGGCATCGCCCTGGAAGTGGACGCAATGGGCCTGTTCTTCGGCCTGCTGATCGCGACGGCGGTTTTCGTCGCCATGCTCTATTCCTTCAGCTATATGAGCCATGACGACAACGAACCGCAGTACTACACCCTGTTCCTGATGCTCTGCGGCGGCGTAATGGGCTTTGTGCTCTCGGGCGATCTGTTCAACATGTTCATCATGATTGAGATCCTGACCTTCGCCGCGGTGGCGCTCACCGCCTTCCGCAACACCGCCAACGGCGCGCTGGAAGCGGCGTTCAAGTACCTGGTGGTCGGCTGCATCGGTTCAAGCTGCATCCTGGCCGGCACCATCATGCTCTATGCCCAGGCCCACACCCTGAACTTTGCTCAGCTGGCAGCCTTCCTGCCCGGACACCTGAACCGGGCGACGATCATCGCCTATGCGATGCTCTTCATCGGCTTCTGCACCAAGGCCTTCATCGTCCCGTTCCATCCGCTGGCGGCGGATGCCCACGGCGCGGCCCCGGCTCCGGTGTCGGTGCTGATCTCCGGTGTTCTGACCAAGAGCGGTCTCTACGGTATCATCCGTCTGACCTACATCCTCTTCCGTGTCATGAACCTCGGTACGGTCCAGTTCTGGCTGGTCTTCCTCGGCTCGGTCAGCATGTTCGTCTGCGTGACGATGGCCCTGGCCCAGCACGACTTCAAGCGTCTGCTGGCCTTCCACTCCATCTCCCAGATCGGCTATGTCCTGACGGCCGCCGGCCTTGCCACCGCGCTGGGCGTTTCATCCGGCCTTTACCACGCCATGAACCACACGCTCTTCAAGGGACTGCTGTTCCTTTGCGCCGGTGCTGTCCTGCATGAGACGGGCACCACCGACCTCGGAAAGCTGGGCGGCCTGTCGAAGAAGATGCCCCATACCACGATCCTCTTCCTGGTCGGCGCCTTCTCCATCAGCGGCGTCCCGCCGTTCAACGGCTTTGCCTCCAAGTGGCTGATTTATCAGGCCACCTATCAGAAGGCGGTCGAGAGCGGCAACATCGGCTTCCTGATGTGCACGATTGTGGCCCTGGTCACCAGTACCCTGACCCTGGCTTCCTTCGTGAAGGTCACCCAGTCCGTCTTCTTCGGACAGCTTCCGAAGGAGTATGAAAACGTCGAAGAAGTTTCCCTCGGCATGCGTCTGGCCATGGGCATCCTGGCCCTGCTCTGCATCCTGACGGGCCTCTTCCCGGGCTTCGTCACCACCTATCTGACCGAGCCCGCCGCCCGTGCCGTCTTCGGCGCCAACACCTATATCAACGCCATGATGGGCACCGGGTATGCGCAGGGCTTCGGCCTGACGGATATCCTTCCGGTCAGCTTCCAGGCGGCCGGCGTCTGGAGCCCGATTTCCTGGCTCTGCCTGCTGATGATCATGCTGCTTGCCGTGGCGATCGTCGCGGTGAGCTCCAAGTATGACCGGGTTTCCGAACTGGCCAGAACCGCGGCAGTCGCCGAAGCGGCGGCAGCCAAGGCCGGTCCCCGTTTCGGAAGCGGGGCGCTTGCCGAAGCGAAGAACGAGCTGTTCTTCGGCGGTGAAGAGAGCGTCTATTCCCAGGTGGGCGGCGACGACCTCTTCTGGGGCTTCAAGCACAATTGGCGTCATTACTTCAGCTTTATGCATGAGCTGCACAGCGGTATCGTGAACGACTACGCCCTCTGGGGTGTGATCGCTCTGGCCCTGGCGATGCTCTATGCGATGATCATTCTGTAAGGGAGGCGGGAATATGAGTATCATTCTTGAAGGCCTCAAGTATCTGGCCTATATCCTGATCTTCCCGGGATTCCTGTTCTGCTTCCTGTCCGGCCTTCTGCTCTGCGGCATTGACCGCAAGCTGGTCGCCCGGATGCAGAAGCGTGTCGGTCCTCCTGTCCTGCAGCCGTTCTATGATTTCTTCAAGCTCCTGGGCAAGGAGACGATCATCCCCGTGACGGCGAACCGGACCGTGTTTCTCCTCGCGCCGCTGGTGGGCCTCGCGGCCCAGGTGGTGCTGCAGCTGTTCATCCCGGTCTTCTCCTTCAACGCTTTCCACGGCGTGGCGGACGTGATCGTCATTCTATACCTGCTGCTGATCCCGGCGCTGTCGGTGATCCTCGGCGCGGCCTCCTCCGGTTCTCCCTATTCCGGCGTCGGCCTCTCCCGTGAGATGGTGACGATCCTCGCGGTGGAGCTGCCGCTGGTGCTGGTGCTGCTGTCGGTCGCGAAGGTGGTCGGCAACGCCATGGGCACCGGACTCTGCTTCAGCCTCACGGATATCGTGAACTATCAGCTGACCCACGGCAGCCTCATCACCCGGCTCAGCATGATCCCGGCGGCAGTGGCAATGCTTCTCATCATCCCCGGTGAGACGGGCAGCCATCCCTTCGACGCGGCGGAAGCCGAGACCGAGATCTGCGAAGGCATGCTCGCCGAATACAGCGGCAAGCCCCTGGCGGTCTACAAGCTCAGCCATGCCGTGAAGCTGCTCACGATGACGACGCTCTTTGTGGCGCTGTTCCTCGGCGGCATCGGCGGCGGGATCGAACGGGCAATGATGACCTCCGCGATCGGCGGAGCCTTCTGCTTCCTGATCGAGATCATCATTCTCTTCCTGCTGTGCACGGTGCTGGTCGCGGTGTGCATCTCCTTTGTACACGCGGTGACCGCAAGACTGCGCATTGAGCAGCTCTTCAAGTACTACTGGACCGTGGTCACCGGCCTTGCCCTGATCAGCCTGGTGATGGCCTGGTACGGACTGTAAGAAAGGAGTGGGCAAATGTTTGATAAACTGATTACCGAGAGCATGGGGAAATCCCCGTGGCTGTTCCACATCAACGCCGGCTCCTGCAACGGCTGCGACATCGAACTCGTCGCAGTTCTGACCCCGCGCTATGACGCAGAGCGTCTCGGCTTCAAGCTGGCCGGGTCCCCGCGTCAGGCGGACATCGTCGTGGTCACAGGACCGATCACCAAGCAGTCCCTTCCCCGTGTGCTGCGCGCCATCTCCCAGGTTCCGGAACCGCGCTGCATCGTGACGATGGGCTCCTGCCCGCAGAGCGGCAACGTCTTCCGCGGCAGCTATTCGGTCTGCGGCCCGCTGAGCAAGTACGTGCACGTCGACGTGGATGTTGCCGGCTGCACGCCGAAGCCCGAAGCCGTCATCGAGGGTCTCGCCACGGCGACCAAGATCCTCATGGAGAAACGGCAGAATAAGAAAGGGGGTCAGAAGTAATGGATTTCCCGTTTGTGAAAGAAGCTCTGGCCCAGCTCTTCTCCAAGCCCAGCACCATGGCATTCCCGGCGGCGCCGAGCCCGGCCAAGCCGAACTATCGCGGCAGGATCGTCTTCCATCCGGACAAGTGCATCAGCTGCAACATGTGCGAGCGCGTCTGCGCCGGTCAGGCGATCACCCATACCTCCGAACCCTGTGAAGAGGGCGAGCGCATTACCCGCCAGTTCTATCTCGGCTCCTGCACCTTCTGCTCTCACTGCGCCAGCTTCTGCACCCACGGTGCCATTGAACTGAGCGACGACTATCACATGGTCGCGGATTATTACCATGCCGATACGTTTGAAGAGGGCGAAGAGGCGCTGATTGTCCGCGGCACCTATATCAAGAAGGCCCCGGTGAAAAAGGCGGCCCCGGCTGCCGCGCCGGCGGCAAAGCCCGCGGCCCCCAAGGCAGCGGAGGCGCCCAAGGCGGAGGCGAAGCCCGCGGAGGAAAAACCTGCTGCAGCCGCTGATGCAAAAGCGGCGCCTGCGGCCGAAGTGACCGAAGAGGCCCCGAAGCCCAAGAGAACCCGCAAGCCCAAGACCGAGACGGCGGATGCCGCCGCAGCGGCAGGCGCGACGGTCACCGAAAAGGCAGCGGAAGCGGCTCCGGAAGCACCGAAAGCCGAAGAGAAGGCAGCTCCCGCCGAAGAGGCGGCCGCACCCGCGGCGGCTCCGCAGCCCCGCGACGACGGCAAGCCCGTTCAGGATCCATCCAAGTGCATTTACTGCACGCTCTGTGCACGCAACTGCCCGGCCGGCGCGCTGACGGTTGACCGCAAGGCGAAGACCTGGGTCCTCGATGAAGACCTCTGCGTTGCCTGCGGCACCTGCCAGGGTGCCTGCCCGAAGGACGCCATCATCATGTAATACTCCGGCAGAAAGGACGGATGGACTATTATGAAAAAGAGACTGTTTGCATTGCTTCTCTGCATGATCCTTTGCCTGACTGTTCTGCCGGTCTGCGCGTTTGCGGGCGAAGGCCTGACCGCTGCCGGTACCTCCGGGAGCCCCCTGACCGGGGATGAGAGCAACGTCGTGCTCTGGATCGTTGTCGGCGTTGTGGCACTGGCCGGCATCGTCGGGATCGTGCTTTATCTGATGAAGCGCAAAAAATAAGATATCTGAACATGAGATTCATCCCCGCCCTTCGGCGGGGATGAATTGCGTCTTTGGGGATTTCCGGCCTGAAAATTAAGAAATGGCATGTGGTTTTTTCGGAAGGCGTATGTTATAATGTAACAAAATGTAATATTTTGCAACC
>CADAPN010000105.1 GCA_902789835.1 Oscillospiraceae bacterium | reverse complement strand
TGGCCAGCGAGGAAAACTGGAACCGCACGCACCGTCTGGCCGGGTTCCTGTGGGTGATCGCCGGGCTGTATTTCATCGTCATGAGCTTCATCGGCTGGAGTCTTCCGGCGTTCCTGATCCCGCTGCTTGTGATGATCCTGGTCCCCACGGTGTACTCGTACCTCCTGTACCGGAAGGGAATCTGAAGAAGAAAAAGAGAAGAATAAACAAACGCGGTAGTTCCCGGGGAAACCCGGAGACTACTGCGTGTATTATTATCTATAGGGAATACGCCGAAAAGGCGCTGCCGGAAGAAGCTTCCCTATTCTCCCAGATTAAAGCACTCCTTTTTAAACAGGCTGAGCTCAAGCTGGTAAAGCTGCGATGCCTTTTCCACGGCGGCCCAGATCACCTTATCCAGCACGGCGGACGGGCAGGCGGCGTTGGCATTCAGAACAACGGCGATATCGGTGCAGGGCCGCGTAAAAGGACGGAAGACCTCGATCGGACGATCCACGCCGAGCAGATCCACCTTGCCGAAATCACCCTCCGGCTCCCAGCCTAGGAGCTTCATGTGGGGAATTTCATATCCCCCCGCGCGCAGCGCTTCCTGCACCCGGCGGGCGAGATCCGAAAGATACGCCGTACCGTCAAAGTCGTTGCAGCAGACCTGGGCGGCGTATTCCAGATAATACTTCGTAATTGATGTCAGGATGCCGCAGGGATGCCCTGCCCCGCATCAGGGCCAGAGAGAGATCTTCGAGGCCCTGTCCCGCTGCGGCGCTGATCGTGAGGACTTCGGCCTGGGGATAGCGTTCGGCCAGCCAGCGTCGGTCCGCTTCCAGCTCCGAGTCCTCCAGAAGGTCGCATTTGTTCAGCACGATCAGATCCGCTTCCATGAGCTGGGCATGCAGAATATAACCCATGTCACCGCTTTTCCCGCTTTTCAGGAGCGCCGCGTTTCTCGGTTCCAGGAGCACCGTAAAGGGTCCAAGTTCAAACTCGTCGGGGTATTTGCTGTGCAGCCCGTGATAGACATGCTCCAGCGCGCCCACACCAAAGCCCGGAATATCCGAGAGCACAAGATCGCAGCCGTCGTCAAAGTACGCGTTCAGCCGGTCGGTCAGCACATCATGACAGAAGCAGATGCATTCGTCCGTAATCTGGGACGCGTTTACGCCGCTGAGTCTTGCAAGCCTGTCGTCGGCCAGCGTCACACCCTCGCCCAGATCATTGGAGATCATGGCGGCCTTGCCATGGTGCGCGGTGTAGTAGCGGGTCAGGGCCATCATGGTCGTGGTCTTTCCGGAACCGAGAAAGCCGCTGAACACGACAAATTTTCTCATGATTCTGTCTCCTTCTCACTGATCCCCGCAATTAAGATTATGATAGACAAAGCTTTATGATGCCAGAAGTATATCAGAATCATCCATAAAATACAATTGGGGAATCGATACGGTGTCCGAGCGGGCGTATCGCATGCCTTGACACACTCCACACCCCTAATTCCACTTTGCACTTTTCACATTGAATACGAAGCATTGTCTCCGGCCGGTACAGCCTCACCCGCTGCCCGGGCCGTCGCTTTTGTCGCCGCTATTGTCGCCGCTATTGTCTTGTATTGGTTTCCCTGCTGTGTTAAAATGAACTGAACATTGCACATTGAACATTGAACTTGGAGGCCAAGCTCATGACTCCGATCATCGATAAAGCCCTCATGACCGAAGAGGACATCAAGCTCAATTACATCACCCCCGCCATCCAGGCCCGCGGCTGGAAGGACCGCATCACCATGGAGACCGCCGTCAAGGTCACCGACGGCAAGGTGAACCTCCGTGGCAACATCGCCGTCCGCGGCAACCCGAAGAAGGCGGATTATCTGCTCTACCTCTGCGCCAACAACCCCATCGCCGTCGTGGAGGCCAAGGACAACAGCCACAGCGTCTCCTTCGGCCTGCAGCAGGCCATGACCTATGCCGTGATGCTGGATCTGCCCTTCGCTTACAGCTCCAACGGCGACGGCTTTGCCGAGCATGACTTCCTCACCGGGCTCGAGCGGGAAATCCCCCTCGACACATTCCCTACCTATGACGAGCTCGTTGCCCGCTATAAGCGGGAGTCCGGCTTCACCCCCGAAGAGGAGGCCGTCCTCCGTCAGCCTTATTACTCCAGCCAGAAGAGCTACCCGCCCCGCTATTACCAGCGCATTGCCATCAACCGCACCCTCGACCGCATTGCGAAAGGGGAGCGGCGCATCCTCCTCGTCATGGCCACCGGAACCGGCAAAACCTATACCGCCTTTCAGATTGTCTACCGCCTTCTTATGAGCGGCATGAAGCAGAAGATCCTCTACCTGGCCGACCGCAACAACCTGGTGGATCAGTCCATCTCCCAGGACTTCGCCCCGCTGGAGAAGGTCATTCATAAGATCAACTACGCCCGCGACAACCGCACCACCATCACTTCCCATCAGGTCTACTTCGCCCTGTATCAGCAGCTGGTGGGTGACGACGATCAGGAGCATTACAGCGAGCTTTTCGACCCCGACTTCTTCGACCTCATCATCGTCGACGAGTGCCACCGCGGCTCCGCCAAGGATGACAGCCGCTGGCGCCGCATCCTGGAATATTTTTCCTCCGCGACCCAGATCGGCATGACCGCTACCCCGAAGGAGACGAAGTACATCTCCAACATCAATTACTTCGGCGACCCCATCTACACCTACAGCCTCAAGGAGGGCATCGAGGACGGCTTCCTCGCCCCCTTCAAGGTCATCGGCATCAAGATGGACATCGGCGACGGCTGGCGGCCCCGCAAGGACCAGTGCGACATCTACGGCCGCCTGATCCCCGACCGCATTTATAACAACAGCGACTATGACTACAACATCATTCTCGAGGACCGCATCAACCAGGTGGCCGCCGAGATTACCGCCTACCTGAAGGCCACCGACCGCATGGCCAAGACCATCGTCTTCTGCGCCACCGAGGACGCGGCCGAGCGCATGCGCCAAGCCCTGGTGAACCTCAACGCCGACATGGTCCGTCAGAACCCGGACTATGTGGTCCGCATCACCGGCTCCGACGACTACGGCAAGAGCAAGCTGGATTATTTCATCTCCGTCTCTTCCAAATACCCCGTCGTCGCCACCACCTCCAAGCTCCTCTCCACTGGCACCGACTGCAAGATGACCAAGCTCATCGTCCTGGACCAGATGATCGGCTCCATGACCGAGTTCAAACAGATCATCGGCCGCGGCACCCGCCTGCGGGAGAAGGAGGGCAAGCTCAGCTTCACCGTCATGGACTTCCGCGGCGTGACGCGCCTCTTTGCCGACCCCGACTGGGACGGCCCCATCGAGATCGATCCGGATTACCCGCCGAAGCCGACGCCCGGCGGTGATGACGGCGATACGCCGCCCGGACCTCCGGACCCGACTCCCGGCCATAAGGAGATTCCCTACGTCAACGCCGAGGGCTGCCCGGTCACGGTGCTGCTGAAGGAGGTTTCCATCTATGACGCCGACGGCAAGCTCCTGAAGAAAGAGAACATCATCGACTACACCCGCGAGAACGTGGTGGGCGAGTATGCTTCCCTCGAGAACTTCATCCGCCGCTGGTCGGCCACCGAGAAAAAGGAAGAGATTCGCACCCTGCTGCAGAACCGCGGCATTGACCTCGCCGCGCTAAAAAAGGAACAGGGGATGGAGGACGTGGACGATTTCGACTTCATCTGCCATGTCGCCTTTGACCGCAAGCCCCTGACCCGCCGCGAGCGCGCCGCCAATGTGAAGAAGCGGGACTTCTTCTCGAAGTACGGCGAAGCGGCCCGCGAGGTGCTGGAAGCGCTCCTGGACCGCTACATGAACTACGGCATCTACGAAGTCGAAAAGACCGAGATCCTGAAGCTCGATCCCTTCCTGAAAATGGGCAAGCCCGCGAAGATCGCGTCCTACTTCGGCGGGCGTGACGGCTACCTGAAAGCCGTGCAGGAACTGGAAGACGCAATCTATTCGAATGAGGCGGTATAACGTACGATGGCCAATCTTTCCGGATTTGTAAAACGGCTGCGCGACATCATGCGCAACGACGCCGGTATCAACGGCGATGCCCAGCGCCTGGAGCAGATCGCCTGGCTCCTCTTTCTGAAGGTCTATGACGCCAAGGAGCAGGACTGGGAATTTGAGGAGGACGATTATGTCTCCATCATCCCGGATCATTGCCGCTGGAGCACCTGGGCCCATGACCCGACAGGGAAGGGCCTGACCGGCGATGCCCTGCTGGACTTTGTGAACAACACCCTGTTCCCGACCCTGAAGCATCTGCCGGTGGACGCCACCACGCCGATCCGCAAGGCGATTGTCCAGTCCACCTTCTCCGACGCCAACAACTATATGAAAGACGGCGTCCTGCTGCGCCAGGTAATAAGCGTCATCGACGAGCTGGACCTCTCCGACTATGAGGAGAGCCATGCCTTCGGCGAGATCTACGAGACCATTCTCAAGGAGCTGCAGAGTGCCGGCTCCGCCGGTGAATTCTATACGCCCCGCGCCGTGACCGATTTCATGGCCCGCATGATCCGTCCACGCATTGGCGAGACCATGGCGGACTTTGCCTGTGGCACCGGCGGCTTCCTCACAAGCTGGCTCAAGGAGCTGGAGAAGAACGTCGAGACCACCGGCGACCGCGAGGCCTTCGGCAGTTCCATCTACGGCATCGAGAAGAAGCAGTTCCCCTACATGCTCTGCATCACCAACATGCTGCTCCACGGCGTGGATGTGCCCTGGGTCTATCATGACAACTCGCTTCTCAAGGATGTCCTGGACTATACCGAGGACGACGCCTTCGACGTGGTTTTGATGAATCCCCCTTATGGCGGAAGCGAAAAGGCCGAGGTTAAGAATCACTTCCCGGCGGATCTGGCCAGCTCCGAGACCGCCGACCTCTTCATGTCCGTCATCATGTACCGCCTGAAGCAGGGCGGCCGCGCCGCGGTGATTCTCCCGGACGGCTTCCTCTTCGGCACCGACAATGCCAAGCTCAACATCAAGAGGAAGCTCCTCTCGGAGTTCAATCTCCATACCGTCGTCCGCATGCCCGGCAGCGTCTTCTCGCCCTATACCTCCATCACCACGAACATTCTCTTCTTCGACCGTACCGGCCCTACGAAGGAAACCTGGTTCTACCGTCTGGACATGCCCGAGGGCTATAAGCACTTTTCCAAGACCAAACCCATGAAGCTCGAACATTTTGATCCCGTGGCGGAATGGTGGAACGACCGGAAGCCTCTGAATGTCGACGGTTTTGACAAGGCCCGCTGCTACACCGCCGAAGAGCTCTCCGTGGACCTGGGCTATAATCTGGACCAGTGCGGCTTCCCCCATGAGGAGGAAGAGATTCTCGATCCCCTGGACCTGATCCACCGCTACCAGGAGGAGCGTGCCTCCCTGAACGCCGAGATCGACCGGGTCCTGGCCGAGATCACCGAAAAGCTGGGAGGGGTGTCCCTATGACGCCCCAGGAACTGAAAAACAGCATTCTTCAGCTTGCCATCCAGGGGAAGCTCGTGGAGCAGCGCCCGGAAGAGGGAACTGCCGAAGAGTTGTTTCGGGAGATTCAGAAGGAAAAACAGGCCCTGATCAAGGCAGGGAAGATTAAAAAGGAGAAACCCCTGCCTGAGATTACAGAGGAGGAGCTGCCCTTTGACATCCCCGAAACCTGGAAGTGGGTATATATAGGAGAGGTATTCCTTCACAATACGGGGAAAGCACAGAATGCGTCAGGGTCATCAGCAGGAACACTTCGCAGGTTTATCACAACATCAAACCTGTATTGGAATGAGTTCGATTTTTCCAAGGTAAAAGAGATGCCATTTACGGAGCAGGAGATTGAACGCTGCTCAGCCCGAAAGGGTGATTTGCTAGTATGTGAAGGTGGTGACTGTGGAAGATCTGCCATCTGGAGATATGATGAGGAAGTATGTATACAGAATCATGTACACAGGCTGCGTCCTTATTCTGCTGTTTCAATTGAGTACTTTTATTATGTGTTTTTCCTTTATAAGTTCACTGGGAGACTAAGAGGACGTGGAGTGGCCATTCAGGGGCTGTCAAGTGAGGCGATTCATAAGGTAATATGCCCGCTTCCACCTCTCGCCGAGCAGAAGCGCATCGTCGCCAAAATCGAAGAACTCCTGCCCTTGATTGATCGCTATGAAAAGGCCTGGACCCGCCTGGAGGACTTCAACAAACGTTTCCCCGGCGATATGCAGAAGTCCATCCTCCAGATGGCCATCCAGGGAAAACTGGTCGAACAGCGCCCCGAAGAAGGCACCGGCGAAGAACTGTATCAGCAGATCCAGAAGGAAAAACAGGCCCTCATCAAAGCAGGGAAGATTAAAGCTGAGAAAGCGTTTGATCCGATAACAGACGATGAAATGCCATTTGACATCCCCAGCAATTGGACATGGGTTCGTTTTGGAGAACTTGGCAGTTACAAAAAGGGACCCTTTGGCAGCGCCCTCACAAAAAGCATGTTTGTGCCAAAAGGTCCGAATTCAGTAAAAGTATATGAGCAGAAAAACGCTATTCAAAAAGATGCTTCGCTGGGTGAATACTACATCCGTCGGGACTATTTTGAATCGAAAATGTCGGGCTTTGAGGTTCACCCCGGAGATGTAATCGTAAGCTGCGCAGGAACGATCGGTGAAACATACGTGCTACCAGAGTGCATTGAGCAGGGCATTATCAACCAAGCGCTCATGCGTATGCAGATTTTTGCACCAATGTTTATCCCATATTTTTTAACCTTCTTTGATGTCGTTTTAAAGCAGAGCGCACGTGCGAATAGCAAGGGTTCTGCAATAAAGAATATCCCGCCGTTTGAAATCTTGAAAAACTACCTTGTTCCCCTCCCACCCCTCGCGGAGCAGAAGCGCATTGTCGCCCGGCTGGAAGAACTCCTGCCCCTGTGTGAGAAACTGAAATAAACGTTTATGGTAGCGCACATCGGGCGGCTTTCTGTGTTCGCGTCACATAAACCAAAACTGGATGAATCATTTTTTTCGGTGATCCGGCCTGATTTTCTCATGAGGAAAACACTTGACATAATGAGATATATCTCATATAGTACGATTGACCGAATCTTTATAGGGCAGGGAATGAAATGCAGGATCCCGAATTTGCGCAGGAATATGCAGCGCTTCAGCCGGAGATGAATGTGATTCGTGCGATGATTGACGCAAGAATCTCTCAGAAGCTGACCCAGAAGGAACTGGCCGAGAGAACCGGCATTGCTCAGACCGAAATCAGCCGGCTGGAGAATGGTACGCGTAATCCCAGTATCAGACTTCTTCAGAGACTGGCTGATGGAATGGGCATGGAGCTGAATATCAGCTTCGTGCCAAAAAGCAATGCTCCATCGCAAAGCGCGTCTTAGTGTGTCAGGGGGACATGAGCGCCGCAGCGCCGTCTGATTCCACATTCTACTTTATTTGCAAACCAAAACAGGCTGAATCACTTGATCGGTGATCCAGCCTGATTTTTTTCCGGGCTGACTTTTGAGCCGGCTCTGTTACCGAGCTTTTGGAAGAGCTTTAGTGCCTGTCAATATTCGTAGTGACCTCTGCACGCGGCGATCAGGAGATTTCCGTTCTCGTCAATATCATATATGAGACGGTTTGCCTCATCAATTCTCCGGCCCCAGCCTTTTCGGTATTTCAGAGGCTCCGGTTTTCCAATTCCGGAGGAAATACCATTGCGCTCGATATCTTTTACCAGATCGTTAATTCGCCTCAACGTTTTTCGGTCCTGCTGCTGCCAGTAAAGATAATCGTCCCAGGCTTTATCGACCAGAGTTTATTCATCCAGTGGTTCCTCAATCAGTTCGTGCTGAGTACCACGGTCGGAACGAAGCTGATCGAAGGCTCTGTCCAGGGAACTTAGATATCTGTTGAGCCGCAAACCGGGCAGACCTGCTCACCATAGGAGCAGGGAAAGTCGGGTATATCGCCGCCGGATACCTGCGTCAGCTGTTTTTCAGAGAGTTTGTTTTTGTTATCGTTATCCATGATTTTATTTCCTTTCACGTGCAGAAGCTTATGGGTACCTTCACTGTGCGATGCTTCTTGACGGTATGAAAGGATACCTTCTGTCATAAAAGCACCACACATGCAGATTATACCAACAAATTTGCGGGTTTTCAACCAAAACGGGGCGTTCCTTCGTCTCAGGGTACTCGTCAATAACCCTGTTTAAGATGCTTTGATATGCGTTCCAGAATCATTTCTCTTTTCAGGCAGCAGGGCGAAAATATTGAGAAAACGGTGAATAAGCAACAGGTTTGTCACGTCTGTGGACACGTCAGCAAGTGCGCATATGTCACCAATTTTGCTAAAAAACTCTATTGCACTGCTATAAAGAAGAGAGCCAAAGACGCAGAAAAGTGTGCGCCTCTGGCTCTTTCAAGATCATCTTATTGTTCTGGCAATTCTTCTGAGATATGGTCGCCCATATAGCGCCTGAATTCCGCTTCAAGCTGTTCTTTATCAGGCAGGTAGAGCTGATAACGGCTCACAAAAACCTGGTTGGAAATGTTCTGGAGCGCGTATTGCATGACCAGTTTGTCTTGATAGGCTCCGAGTACGATGCCGATCGGTTCCGTATCGCCCTCGGTGTTCATTTCCTCCCGATAGTAGTTCAGGTAGAAGTTCATCTGGCCGATGTCCTCGTGCTGGACTTCGCCGCGCTTGAGGTCGATCAGCACAAAGCATTTCAGAATGCGATGGTAAAAAACAAGATCGACTTTGTAGGTCCGGCCACCGATCACCATCTTCTGCTGTCTGCCGACATAGGTGAATCCCTTGCCAAGTTCCAGAAAGAAAAGACTCAGATTGTTGACCAGTGCCTCTTCCAGATCACCTTCCGTATATACGGGGAGCTGAGGCAGTCCTGTGAATTCAAAAACATACGGCTCGCGTAGAATGTCCTCCGGGCGCTCAATGATTTCGCCTTCCTTTGCCAAGCGCAAGACTTCCTCACGGTTCGTGCTGAGCGCGAGACGATGGAAAAGCATGCTCTTCATCTGCCGCTTGAGTTCTCGGACGCCCCAATGTTCGCTCTCCGCTTCCTTCTCATAGAAAGAGCGTTCCAGGGGATCATCAATCTTCAAAAGCTCTATATACTGACTCCAACTCAAAAAGTCAGACAGTGTCTGACTTTTTGGATAGGTCAGATATAGCTTGCGCATATAAACAAGATTACTGTGACTGAAACCTTTACCGTAAGCGTCCGTCAAGTCTCTTGAAAGCCTTTTCAGTAGCTCCGTTCCATATTCTGCTTTTACACTTCCGGCCTGTTCAAACTCAACAATATCACGGCCAATCTCCCAATAAGTCGTAACCACAGCAGAATTGACTGCGGCAACAGCCTTGGCGCGGCCATTCTCCAACGTTTCGCCGACATGCTGAAGGAGGTCCTGGTATTCAGAATTAACAATAAGGGAGTTAGAAGGCATTCAAAGCACCTCGCAATCATTGTGACAGTATTATAGCATTTGCAGGCAGGCAACTCAAGATGCATTAGATGATCTGCGAACTCACTTTTCAGTTCGTTAACTAAAGGTGTTGCTTATACATGGTTTCCAGCTTATAATATTGTCAAAAAACAGAATCCTTCAATTGAGGTGAAAACATGATACAAGACTGGATAGTCCATATCACACCGACTACAAGTGGACAAAAGATTTTTGAGAAATGTGATTTGCAATCATATTCTGAGAAAAGAAAAGAGTATGACTTGTTGACAAAAACGGAGAAGTCTGGTTACAAAGGTGCAGATGATTATATTATCAAAAATGGTGGGCCAGTATTAACACAAGAAAACAAGAATTATAAGCTCTTGACTGATGAAATAAATGCTCAGCTGGCTTCGGAGAGTATGCCAGAATTATTTCCGATAGAATTTCTGGATCATGACGTTGAAGTCCAAGATTTGCTTTCCTCGCTTGAAAACGAGAATCATATTAAAGATATTTACCGAAAAAAGAAGCTACAAGTTAAGAATTCTGGTATTAACACACAGGATGCAGCAGTGCTGATGGATTGTATACGTCAAGGCAGGAGCCTACTTCAAGCTGGGCTAAAAGCGGAAATGCTTGCAAAGCCATTAATAGATTTTTACGCTGCTTCAGCATACGCATATGCAATTATTGTATTAAATTCTCCTCTGCACAAGTCAATTGCCTCACTAAAAGGTTCTCATGGTCACACATACAATCACTTGAAGAAAACAGTAGACTTCGGTGGGGACATTCCCAGCGGTACTTTTTCGGATTTGTTGTGTGCATTGCCAGTCGCCAAAATATCCCAAATCGGCAACCAAAACATCTGTTTTAAGTATTCTGCTCTGCCTAGTATTGATTTGGCGCAAAGGAATAGCATAAGTCTCTCACTTTTGCCATTATTGTCAATGGTTCCAGAACTCGGAGCACATTTTGATCAGCTGAATTCTGGTCACAAAAGTGTTCACAAATTGAATATTGATACTGGAATCAACGGTTCCAAATTTACATATAATTTCTATATTGGAGATGGCATTACCAGACCTGCGATTGACAAGATAAAGAACTGCTTTAGAACAGAGGAAGTAACAGAAAACCAAGGAAGCTATAAGGTATCAGTTGATTCGTCAGTTATCAATTCCATCCTGCCAACTATTTATCAAGATCTATATGGGCAACTCTGGTATGTAGAATCTCCCATCGAGGGCCTGTATTTACCAGAAATCTGTCTGCATTTTTTGATTATCAGTGCTCTATGTAATATAATGCGTTATTCTCCTCATGAATGGAGTAATATCTTAACAAATCGTATTTCTTCACAATTTGCACTAGTTATAAATCAGTACATTAGAATCTTTGAAAGAAAGTTTCCCTTATTAGCGGCTCAGTGTTTATCAAATTACAATCCCGTTCTCAAATGAAACTCAAAAGGAGGATTACCATGTGGCCAAGGAATAGATATACTGGCCCGGGCGGCGGGCTATACACCGGCCCGGGTGGTGGGCTATATACTGGTCCCGGAGGCGGCGCATATACCGGCCCGGGTGGTGGGCTATATACCGGCCCGGGTGGTGGGCTATATACTGGTCCGGGTGGTGGGCTATATACTGGTCCGGGTGGCGGGCTATATACTGGTCCGGGTGGCGGGCTATATACTGGTCCGGGTGGCGGGCTATATACTGGTCCGGGCGGCGGGCTATATACTGGTCCGGGCGGCGGGCTATATACTGGCCCGGACTCAGTCCCGTACATGAGCAACTGGCCACCAAGAGATTATTTGCTGAAGTATTTAGTTGACAATCATATGGACTATTATGTTAGGTATTTGCTCGACCACGGGTTTTAGCTAATCTGTTTTGTTGGGCAGAATAACTAACTATATTACTGCACCGCTTCGAAATGGTAACCATACTATTTTTTAGCGTAAAGCGTAAATAAAAGATAACGGCAAGAGCAACAATTCGCTGCTCTTGCCGTTTCGTATGTCTATTCATTTACCCAAAGTACCGATCCACCAGCTCTTTCAGAGTCCCGTTCTTGGACGCTTCCGCGGCGTCGGCCTGGACGAAGTAGTGGGTTTCAGCCTTAAGCTCCTCGTCGAAGCCGAGAATGTAATTGGTAGCGATGATGGCTTGGCAAAGGTACTTGGAGTTTCGATTGAGGAATTGTTTAAAGAATAAAAGGCGTTGTCTCAAAACAGCAAAACAAGCTGAATTGAGGCAACGCCTCTTCTTATCGACACGCGACATTCAAAACTTGGCGAAATACTTGAAAACGGC
>CADAPN010000104.1 GCA_902789835.1 Oscillospiraceae bacterium | reverse complement strand
CGAAAAATGTCCACCTTATCCGCATCCCGCAGGATCTGGGAAAAGCATCGTGTCTCGTCATCCAGATTCTCCGGAAGGGAGAGCTTGTTGTGCAGGCGGATGGCGGTTTCGGCCATTTGTCTCCGCGCCGGCGAAAGATCCTCTGTCGGGAAGGAGTGGAAAAGCCCGTCCCGAAACAAAAGATCCGCGCCGAATTCGGCATGATCCACGGACTGGGAATCCACAAAGGTTCCGTAACGGCGCACCTGCTCAAAGCGGCCGATATCATGAAGCAGGCCGAGAAACCACGCAAAGTCCACGTCCTCCGCGTCCAGTCCGAGGCTCCCGGCAATCCGCTCCGAAAGCCCGGCAACGGAAAGGGTATGGACAATTTTATGCCGGATCATCGGGTCTTCCGGGTTGTAGCGCCCGGTATAGTCATGAAAGCACTTAATCGCTGCCGCTCTGTTCATCTATTCTTTCCTTCCTGAACTGTTCATAGGAATCATAACGGATCGCCTTTCCGTTTTGAAGCTCAAAGATCAGGTCCGCTTTCCGGATGGTATTCAGCCTGTGCGCCACCATGATCATGGTACAGGTCCCCATCATGGCCTCCAGCGCTTCTTGAACCTCCCGTTCGCTCGCCGGGTCCAGCGCACTTGTGGCTTCATCCAGCAGGACCAGTTTCGGCCGGCGAAGCATGGCACGCGCGATGGAGAGCCGCTGGCGCTGGCCCCCCGAAAGGTTCTTGCCCCCCTCCTGAACCGGCATATTCAGGCCTTTCGGCTGCTTCCGCACCAGCTCTTCCAATCCAACCTTGCGCAGGACATCCATCACCTGCTCTGTCGAGCAGTAGCTCAGGCCGTAGACCAGATTGTCCCAGAGTGTCCCCGCAAAGAGGATCGGCGTCTGTGGGACCACCGCGAGCGAGTGCCGATATTGATTCTTTTCCAGTTCTTCCAGATTGATTCCGTCAATGTACACCCCGCCGCCCTGCGTTGGATACAGGCCGAGAATCAGATTGAGGACCGTGGTCTTCCCCGCGCCGGAGGCCCCGACCAGAGCCGCACTCTTTCCGGCGGGTACATGCAGGCTCAGGCCGTCCAGCACAGGGACCATGTCTTCGCCGTAGCGGAAGACGACGTCTTTCAGTTCGACCTCCCCCCGAACGGGCTTTGGAAGCAGGCGGCTTCCGTTCTGTTCCACCCCGTTTTCCGAGAGAAGTTCATGGATACTGCTCAGGCTGTCAAGCCCCTGGGTAATCTGCGGCGCGGCGTCCAGAGTCCTCTGGATGCTGGAGATCAGCATGTCAAACAGTGACAGGAACAGAACCACGGTACCGATGTTGATATAGTCCTTTGACGCCATATACACCGCGGCCATCAGGATGATCATGCGAAAACCGTGTGCCGCGCCGAAGCTGATGTTGTTGAGATGCAGCTGGACACTGTCCTGGACACTCGCCGCCTGCTGAACCCGATGGACGGACCGGCGGATTTTCTGAGACTCGTTCTTCTGCAGGCCCTGGGAGCGTGTCATCTGGTCCATGGCAAGCATTTCCTGGAAAAGCGCGTTCGAGTCCTCCGTCCGGTAGCGCATCTCGGCCTTTGTCCGGCGGGCCCTTGCCCCGAAGCGGCGAATCAGCGCGAAGTACATCGGAAGCAGGATCGCATAGATCAGCAGCATCAACGGCATCCGGCACAGCGACATAACCAGCACAAAAAGCAGGTCCTCCGGGAGGAACATGACGTAAAGCGCGTCCTCATAGAGAAGCATCTTCACAAACTGGACATCCGAAACCAGTTTGGACAGAAGCCTGCCCGAAGGCGTTTCTTCATGAAAGCGCAGGGAGAGAAGCTGAAGCTTCTGGACAATGGCCATTTTAAGTCCGCTCTCCACCGATCTTGTAAAGCGGTGATACACCCGGTTGTCAAGGGTGGCGCAGATCAGGTTGATCGCCAGGGCCAGCACCGAAAACAGCAGATTTCGTCCGATCTCCGGCGTGAAGAAGGCATGTGAATCGCTGAAGGCCTGGATGATATTCGAGGCAAACACCGGCAGGAACAGCGCCGCCAGATGGCGCACAAGGCGAAGCAGCGAGCCTGCCGCCGCCATGTCCGGGTGTTTGCGCGCAAGGAAGCGCAGAAGGCCAAACGAGCCCTTTTCCCCGCCGTTTTCCGTTTCGTAATAGTCCAGGATCTCGTCGGTAATCCGGGCGCTGTCCTTCTGTCCGGGATAGATGGTATAGATGTTCTTTTTCCGGCGATAGCGGTAGTCGATATTCCCGTCAAATTCGCCCAGGATATTCCGGTTGATTTCGACCTCGGTCTCTTCCGCGTCTCCGCCCGCCCTCTCGCCGGGCTGAGCCGTAAAAAGCGTATCCGGCTCCCCCGGTGCGGTCAGTATCACTGCCCTGCTGCCAAGGTTTCTCACGCTGACACGGATTCCGGTATAGCCGGCACGGAGCAGATGCATCAGCAGTTCCTCGCTCAGCAGCCGGCACAGTGTTTTTTCTTCCGTTCCGCCGGGTCGGGAACCGGTTTTCTCCTCAATCATCTGCAGGGCCGCAGGAAGATCCGGCAGTTGATTTACCGTTATGCCGGTTTGTACCATAAAGCTCCCCTCCCGCCACAGAATCACAATTATACTATTTTATTATAGCGCATTCCGGCCGGTTCTGTAAACAGCGAAACATCAAAAATGCCGCTTTGCGTTTTCCTTTCGGGAAGCTGAAAAAGCCCGACGGGCCGCCTGCTCTTGACAAACAGGACGCCCGCCGGGCTATACTGATTATTCTTTTTTAAACCCGCTCGGTTTACAGGTGCAGGACGCGTTCCCTGATCTCCTGGGTACGGCCCTGGTTCCAGAACTGGGTGCCGATGTATCCGCAGGTGCGGCGGGCCACGTTCATCTTGTTCTGATCCCGGTTGCCGCAGTTCGGGCAGACCCAGACCAGCTTGCCGTCGTCCTCTTCGATGGAAATCTCTCCGTCATAGCCGCAGACCTGGCAGTAGTCGCTCTTGGTGTTGAGTTCGGCATACATGATGTTGTCATAGATAAAACGCATGACGGCAAGGACCGCTTCCAGATTGTCCTGCATGTTCGGCACTTCGACATAGCTGATGGCACCGCCGGGAGACAGGGCCTGGAACTTTGCCTCGATGCGGAGCTTCTCGAAGGCATCGATCGGCTCGGTCACATGGATGTGGTAGCTGTTGGTGATATAGCCCTTATCCGTGATGTCTTTGATCACGCCGAAGCGTTTCTGCAGGCACTTGGCAAACTTGTAAGTGGTGCTCTCCAGCGGGGTGCCGTAGATGGAGTAGTCGATGTTCTCGGCGGCCTTCCACTTCGCGGTGTACTCGTTGAGCTTGTTCATGATCTCGAGCCCCAGCGCTTCGCCTTCCGGCTCGGTCAGCTTCTTTCCGTTCAGGGCGAGGACGCATTCCCAGAGCCCGGCATAGCCGAGGCTGATGGTGCTGTATCCGTTATAGAGCAGCCGGTCGATGGTTTCCCCCTTGTCCAGCCTTGCGAGAGCGCCGTACTGCCACAGGATCGGCGCGACATCGGAGACCGTCCCCAGCAGGCGTTCATGCCGACAGCGCAGCGCACGGTGACACAGCTCCATTCTCTCGTCGAAGATTTCCCAGAAACGTTCGAGATCTCCGCCCGCGGAAAGGCCGATGTCCACCAGGTTCACCGTCACGACCCCCTGATTGAAGCGGCCGTAATACTTGTGCTGTCCTTCCACATAGTTTCCGGCGTTGGCGACGTTTCCGATATGGGCATCGGTGAAGCGGTCCGGGGTCAGGAAGCTGCGGCAGCCCATACAGGTATAGACGTCGCCTTTCTTGAGCTGTTTCATGATCTTTTCGGAGATGTAGTCCGGTACCATGCGTTTGGCCGTGCACTTGGCAGCCAGCCTGGTCAGCTCATAATAGCGGCTGCCTTCCGTGATATTGTCCTCCTCCAGGACATAAATCAGCTTCGGAAAGGCCGGGGTTACCCAGACGCCCTTCTCGTTTTTCACGCCCTCGTAACGCTGAAGCAGAACCTCTTCAATGATCATGGCGAGGTCGGCCTTTTCCTGTTCGTTCTTAGCCTCATTGAGGTACATGTACACGGTAACGAAGGGAGCCTGGCCGTTTGTGGTCAGGAGCGTAACGACCTGGTACTGAATGGTCTGGACGCCGCGCTTGATCTCCGAGCGGAGCATTCTCTCAGTGAGCTTTGCCTTCATCTCTTCGCTCATCTCAACGCCGGAGAGCCTGCACTCCTCGTCCAGCTCATGGCGCAGCTTCTTGCGGCTGACTTCCACAAAAGGCGCCAGATGTGCAAGCGAGATGGACTGTCCGCCATACTGATTGGACGCCACCTGGGCGATGATCTGGGTTGCGATGTTGCAGGCGGTGGAAAAGCTGTGGGGCTTTTCAATCAGGGTTCCGGTGATTACGGTACCGTTCTGTAGCATATCCTCAAGATTCACCAGGTCGCAGTTGTGCATATGCTGGGCATAGTAATCCATGTCATGGAAGTGAATAATTCCCTCGTTATGCGCCTCAACAATATCCGAAGGGAGCAGAAGCCGCTCGCTGATGTCCTTGGACACTTCGCCCGCCATATAGTCGCGCTGGGTGGAGTTGATCACCGGATTCTTGTTGGCGTTCTCCTGTTTTGCCTCTTCATTCGTACACTCGATCAGGCTGAGGATTTTCTTGTCCGTGGTGTTGGACTGACGGACCAGGGCGCGGGTATAGCGATAGGTGATATAGCGCTTTGCCACTTCATACGCGCCATGGGACATGAGCTGGCGCTCCACCATGTCCTGAACCTCTTCCACCCCCGGCGCCCGTCCCAGGGCAGCACAGGATGCCGTGACCGCATCGGTCATGGCCTGGATGGCTTCTTCCGGAACCCGCTCGGACGGGTCGGAGGCAAAATTCGCCTTTCGGATGGCGTTTGCGATTTTATCTTTTTCAAACTCCGCTTCGGAGCCGTTTCGTTTGATGATTCTCATAACCCGGATACTCCAATAATACAGCAAAAATCTCCTGCACATCATTTTGTATGACGTGCAGGAGGTAGAATACCATATCTTGTATTCTTTGTAAACGATTTTGTTTTTTCGTTTTTCTGTAACCCTTTGTTTTTTCTGCTTGAATTTCGGGCTTGACCGCTCCTTACAGGCGGATATGCTCCACTCCGTTCAGCGCCTCTTCTACCAGGGCGGAGACATCCAGTGCGCTTTCCGCCGCTTCCACTTCCTGCAGCTTCGGATGGGTTCGGGGATGGCGCGGTGTGAAGACCGTGCAGCAGTCCTCATAGGGCAGAATGGAGGTGTCGAAGGTCCCGATCCTCCGCGCATAGCGGACGATATCCTCCTTGTCCATTCCGACCAGCGGCTGCAGCACAGGCATCGCCGTCACGGCCTGGGTCGTGGCCATGGCTTCCATGGTCTGGCTGGCAACCTGGCCGAGGTTCTCTCCGGTGACAATCGCCTTCGCGCCGACACGCTCGGCAATGCGCTCGGCAATGCGCATCATGAAGCGCCGCATGATCAGGGTAAAGTATTCCTCCGGGCATTTGTCCCGAATCTCCTCCTGAATATGGGTAAAGGGCACAACCTCCAGCGTCATGTCGCCGCAATACCGGGTAAGAAGATGTCCGAGTTCGATCACCTTCTCCTTCGCCTGCTGGGAGGTATAGGGGAAAGAGAAAAAGTGTACCGGAACCAGGCGGACGCCGCGTTTTGCGATCATATAGGTTGAAACCGGACTGTCGATGCCGCCGGACAGCAGCGAAACCGCAATGCCGTTGGATCCGACAGGCATTCCGCCCGCGCCGTCCACCGGCTGGGTATGGACATAGGCCGCAAGGTCCCGGATCTCCACATTCACGATCAGCTCGGGATTGTGAACGTCGACGGCGCAGTTGGGATAGGCCTCGGCCAGTTCGCCGCCCACATACTGGCTCAGCTGGATGCTGGTCATGGGGAAACGCTTGTCGCTTCGCTTGGACTCCACCTTGAAGCTCTTTGCCCGGAGCATGTCCTCCCTCAGGCACTCGATCGCAAGGCGCACAATGGCGTCCTTGTCTTTTTCACAGGCGGAAGCCCGGCTGATCTTCACAACGCCGAAAACATCCTGAACCGCCTCAAAGGCCGCGTCCAGATCCGCATGATCATCCGCCGGCTCCACATAGACGGTGGACTGCATGCAGCTGACATTGAATTTTCCGAGGCCAACGAGGCGGCGCCGGACGTTGCCGACCAGTTTCGCTTCAAAGCTGCGGCGGTTGAGGCCCTTCAGCACTACTTCGCCCAGCTTCAGCAGAAGAATATCGTTCATTGAAAGTACTCCTGTTTTGTATGAATTATGGCAGTTCCTGCTCCGGAACCGCATCATCGGAGTTCTCCGAACTCCGGATGTAGAGATAGTAAGGATAAAGGGTGCCGTTGTCCGTAAACTCCGCCGTCTGCAGCAGGCGGTAGCAGGGACTGTCAACCTCCAGGCCGCGGGAGACAATGTATTTGGTGGTGCCGTCGCGCATGTAGTGCTCCATCTCCCCCATCATCTCCTCGGACGGAAGATTCAGCATGCAAAAATAGCGCGTAGACGGAAGAATGTCGGCGGTCGTGAAGAGGCCGATGTCCAGCGCGCCGTAGTTAAACAGCGTTGCATCCGGGTCTTCTTTCAGGGTCTCGGCAAAG
>CADAPN010000103.1 GCA_902789835.1 Oscillospiraceae bacterium | reverse complement strand
CCGTCGAGATCTTCCCAGGTGAGCTTCTCGCCGTTGTTGACCTTCTCGGCGAGCTTCTTGCCGTACTCGGAAGGAGTGGCGTAGATCAGAGAGCGGTAGAAGGTGACCTGCGGGCCGTTCTTCTGGGTGGCGTTTTCTTCGCCGTTCCAGTCGGCGGGATTCTCGCTGTCGTTGCTCAGGCCGTTGCGGGTAGCGGTCAGGAGAACTTCGGTGTCATCGGAGTAGAGGGCATAGGTGCCGCCCGGCAGCCAGCCAAGGTCAATGGCACCGGCAGCCATGGCTTCGCCGGTGGCGTCGTAGTTGGTGCCGACGGTGATGTCGACTTCGTCAATGTCATAGCCGAGATTGGCCATCTCTGCCTTTACGAGCTCGGGCAGGTTGGCGGTGCCGGCGATGATGACGTCTGCGTCCTTGGAGGGAACAAACTCAAGGGTCAGCTTGTCGAAGTGGGGACGGTCGGCGGCATAGGCGGTGGCGGTCAGACCGAAGACCATCACGAGAGCCAGGACCAGGGTGATGATACGCAGGGAGTGCTTCATCTTTCAATCTCCTATCAATATAGATTTGGATTCACGGAGCAACGCTCCGCAACCTGTTAAAGTATAGCCCAGCCCGCGGAGCAAGTCAACCATTTTCGCTTTCCTGGATACCAAAATTCCGAGGGGCAGGAACACGAAATATTGGGACATCTGACCAAAGCAACCACAAAATGATTGGATTCGGCGGAAATTCAAACCCCGCGATGCGGCACGCCTCAAAGAAGAGGCTCCCCCTCAATACTGCCCGGACACAGCGGAAGCGACATTCCGGACGGAATGCTTTTTATACAGGCTTATGCGCCCTGAGCGGAGCTGATGCGGCGGATGACTTCTTCGATTTCCGCCCAGTCATGTACTCTGATCATGCCGTTTGCCTCAGCATCATAGTTGCGGTTATGAGGCGCTGTCATCAGAATCTTGATGTAGTCTCCGCCTTCAAGGTTGTGAATTCCGTCATCGATCAGAACATCCCCCCGGATCAGCTGCTTGCGGCTTGTGATGATGAGCTGGTGCCAGGAGAGAAAAGGAAAGTACCGGAAAAGCACATCGGTCATCTTTTCCGTGACGGATTCGTAGGGGGTGGCGGTTACGATGAAGACCTCGTGCCCGGCCTCCATGAAGTGCTGAATTGCTTCCGCCGCGCCGGGAATCGGTTCAACGGTTTTCCAGAATCCCGCTTCAAGCGGAACGGCATAGACCTGGTCGTGAGTCAGGCCGGGAAAAGCCGAGGAGACATCCCAGGAAGAGACCTCTTCATAAGAAACCGAGCGATGGTATTTCCGGTTCACACCGCTGACCCAGGCTTTGAGAAGCATTTCAATGGTGTCATCCATATCAATCAGAATCGTCATGCAGAAATCCTCACAGTTTCGGTGAAAATCAAAGCGCAATGATCAGCGGCACCAGAATCGGAACCAGAAGGGAGAGTATCAGCCCGGAGAGAAAGGCATAAACCGTGATTCGCTCATGGGTTGCGCCGACAATCACCGGAAGTACGGTATCCATGGCGGCCGCGCCGGGAAGAGAGACGCATTCCAGATATCCGATGGATCGGGAGACAATGGGAATCGCGATAATCGAAAAGATTTCTCTGAGTACATTGGAAAGAAAGGCGATGGCCGAAAGCGTGAGAGAATACGGGGCAAGCAGGGTGGGGGCAAGCGAATACCAGCCGAACCCGGCGCCCGCGGCGACGGGTTCCTTGATCTGAAGCGGCAGCAGGAAGCTCGCGGCAAAGGAGAAGAGAAGCGTTCCGATCACAACCGCGCCCGGGACGAGCAGGACTTTGAATCCGGCGTCTTTGATATCCTGAAGGACGTTGCCCTGTTGGCCCATGTCTGTACCGACCAGGAAGAGGAGAATGTAAAGCCCCACATCAATGATTGTCCCGCACCAGGCTGTGCTGCGGCCGGAAAAAACGAAATAGCCGATGCCCATTCCGGCGACGACGGCCGTCACAATCCACTTTGTCAGACCGGAGCGCGGTTTCTCCTCAGCCCCGGAACCGGAAGATGTTTCTGCCGCGGCTTCTTCCTGCCGCCCGAAGCGATCCAGATGCAGAATATACCTGCGAAGCAGTGTGACCGCGATCAGAGAGCCTGTCATGGAAAACAGGGTGATGGTCAGGGAAGAGAGGCCAATCTGGCCCAGAGAGCCCATAACCTCCCTGTCGGCGCCCAGCCTGATCCCAAGGGCCACGATCAGGGCCAGCAGGGAAGCCAGCTGAGGCTTCCCGAGCCACCTTGAAAACGTTTCGCCCCAGAGATGCCGCCCGCCAAGAAAGATTCCCAATGCGACAAGCGCTATATAAATCAGCATGTTGATAATTGTGCTTTGCATGACCGTCATGTAGCTTTTCCACCTTATCTTTCCTCAACAAAGACGCCCGTAAGCTCCGGAACGTCAAAGCGGTCGGTAAAAAGCCTGCATTTGCAGAGAAGGGAATAGAAGATATGCCGCCCCTGGCTGCAGAGCGATTCATAATTGCCCTGCCCCTTGGCGAGAATGACATCGGCGGAGCCCATGGCGTCCTTGGCTTCCTCAGGCAGCATCCCGTAGATTGTCCCGGCTACGGATGAGCCGTTTGAGATGAGGGATGCCAGCTGATCGATGCCCACATACTTCGCGTCTTCAAGCGTTGCATCATTCAGAACTTCAGCACCGCGGACCATTACGGACAGGGCCATCTTCGGAAATGCAGCGTGAAGCTGTTCCAGGAAGAGCTTGTCAAGGACGATTTCTCCGCAGTTATCCGCGATGAGAAGAAAGCGGGAAGCATTTCCGCACTGAAGCAGGAAGGCTTCATAGGTCTGCAGATCGTTTCCGCGGAGACCGGCATCGCCCAGAAGTGCCAGAAAGGTATCGCTGTCGATCTGATTCATGGCGCCGAAGTCGATGTAATTTCCGATCCTGGCAT
Organism: Oscillospiraceae bacterium; assembly: GCA_902789835.1. The sequence goes on along the minus strand of CADAPN010000103.1, from coordinate 8,284 downwards.
AAGCGATGGATGCAGCAAGCGGATCGCTGGAAGACTCGATCTTTCTGCGGATTTCGTTCTCCATGGAAAGAACAACATCATTGTATTTCTGCTTGACCTGTCTATACGGCTCCGATTTTCCGAAACGGCGCTCATAGGCCCGGGTAAAAAGGTAGACCAGATAAGGCGCGGTATCTTCATCCTTTCTGGTATCAATGATCTGCCGTACTTCGGCGAGATACGCCGGGTCATCTGATTTGTGAAGCTGTTTGTCCCAGAGACATGCCGCGCAAAAGGAATTTACACGCATGGTTTTACCTGCCATTCTGTATTCATCCGTCAGTACTGTCCGTCAAAAGACAGCGCGGAACTGGATTATAACATGATTCGGAGAATGATGCAATGACAGAGGTAAACCTAACCGTTTGCCGTGTAATAACCCTTCATGATCTGTTCCTCCTTTTCTCCGGTAAAAATTGCTTGCTTCTTTCTGTTTCCTTATGTCTGCATTCTACCATCCGTTCTGTCCAAAAATTTCCCTCGGTTATTTCCGCTCACGAAACAGCATCGACGGCCTGAGCAGCATAAGAACTGCCCGTCGGAATGAGGCAACCGTCTGATAGGTGAATCTGTTTTGCGGCAGACTTGCTCTTTGACTTGGGCTTTAGTATAATATGCGCAAGTGAATGGGTTGGATAAAGCTCATGATCAAGAACGCATCCCATTGGCATCGGAGTAATTGATGTGGGCATACTGATTGACATTGACGATCTGATCCGGCAACGGAGGGGCGAGCGCAGCGCGCTGCCCGTGAGACAGACGAAGGAGGATGCATCCCATGAACTATGATTTTACAACGGTAATGGACGAAGAGAGGCTGCGCTTTCCGAACTTCGGATACTTTTCCCAGTCAAAGGAGTATTACCGGGCGATTATCGACTGGCACCGGAAGCGCAAGCAGACAGAGAACCTGAGTGCGGAGCAGATCGGCTACGAAAACGGGGTCCTGGGCGGTGTCAGCGCCGCGATCCGCGCCTTTACCTCACCCGGAGAACGGATCCTTCTGCATGCGCCCACCTATGTGGGCTTCACCCATGTGCTGGAGAACCTGGGTCGCACCGCGGTCCACAGCCGCCTGATCCGAGATGAGCATGGTATCTGGCGGATGGACTTTGAGGACATGGACCGGAAGCTGAAGGAAAACCGGATCCATCTGGCGATCTTCTGCTCTCCCCATAACCCCACCGGACGCGTCTGGGAGCGCCGGGAACTGGAGCAGGCCATGGCGGTGTATGCGGCGAACCACTGCGTGGTCATCTCGGACGAGATCTGGTCGGACATCCTGATGCCTGGCGTCCGGCATATCCCGACCCAGTCTGTCTCGGCGGACGCGAAGACACGTACGATCGCCTTTTACGCGCCCAGCAAGACCTTTTCCCTGGCCGGCCTGATCGGCTCGTACCACGTGGTGTACGACCCGCTGCTGCGGGACCGGCTGCGGCATGAGGGCGACCTGACCCATTATAACAGCCAGAATGTCCTGTCCATGGCGGCGCTGACCGGGGCGTATCGGAATGGAGCGGACTGGGTGGACGAACTGTGCGCCGTGCTGGAAGGCAATCTCCGCTTTGCCTGCGACTTCATCAGGAAGGAGTTTCCGGGGGTGCACGTGATGATGCCCCAGGGAACCTACATGCTGTTTCTGGACTGTGGTGAATGGTGCGTATCTCATGGTGTTTCCATTCGCGAGCTGCAGCACCGGGGCGTTCGGGCGGGGGTGATCTGGCAGAACGGCGAGAGCTTCCTGTGGCCGGACAGCATCCGTATGAACCTGGCTCTGCCATTCAGTCTGGTGGAAGAGGCCATGCTGCGCCTGAAACGGGAGGTATTCGTCTGAATCTCGGAATCGGAGTATGTGCAAATCGGCCCGGTCATCTCTGCGTTCGTTCCTGAAAAAATCAGGCTGAATCACTATTTCGGTGATCCAGCCTGATTTCTTTTTTTCTATGTTATGACATGAGTTCCCGTATCGGGTTGACACGGCGGAACCGCATTTCTGTTTCCGGGCTTGCTTCCGGGCCGTCTTCGTCATAAGGGATGGGCATCTTCACATTTCCTACGGGAACGTCAGAAGGATAAGATACGTCCGTCCCGACTGATCGTAACGACTTGCCAGGGAATGTATTTACCGCTTGCCTTGAGAGCGTTCTCTGCAGCCCTCTGCAGTCCGCCGCAACAGGGCACCTCCATCCGCACAATAGTAACGCTCCTAATATCATTTTCCCGGATGATCCCGGTCAGTTTCTCCGTGTAATCTACCTCGTCCAGCTTGGGGCAGCCGATGATTGTAATCTTGCCTTTCATGAATTCCTCATGCATGTTGGCATAGGCATAGGCTGTGCAATCCGCTGCGATCAATAGCTTTGCACCTTCAAAGAATGGAGCCTGCGTTGGCACCAGCTTGATCTGGCAGGGCCACTGGTTCAGACGGGAAACAGGATGAAATCCTGAATTGGGGGCCTCTGCCTGAGCTGCTTCCTCTTTCCGGCTGAACTGCATCATACGGGAGCCGGGGCAGCCGCCGGCAGGGTGCTGTCCACCTGCAGCCAGATGAGCCATCATTGCGGCCTTGCGCTTTGTCTCGTCCTCCATCTGCATTATCTCTTCAACTGACATGGGATTTCCAGCTTCCGCTGATGCAGCTTTCTGCTGTGCTGCCTTTACCGCGGCCACATCATAAGCCGGGGCTTCGCGCTCCTCGAAAGTGATCGCACCGGTGGGGCATCCCGGCAGACAGTCGCCGAAACCGTCGCAGAAATTCTCCCGGACAAGTTTTGCCTTTCCATTTATGATATCAATGGCACCCTCATGACAGGCGCTGGCACACAGTCCGCACCCGTTGCATTTTTCTTCATCGATCTTTATGATCTTCCGGATCATTTGTAGGCTCCTCCTTTGGCTCTCTTGATTTGATGCCTTGATTATAGTATAGTAAATCAAACGATTCGGTTGTATTTACAACGGAAAGGCCGCTTATGAAAGAATTTGTTCCTGTGCTGAAGAGGTCAAAGCTGTTTTCCGGTGTAGGCGAGGATGATATCACGACCATGCTTTCCTGCCTCGGAGCAAGACTTCGCACATTCAAAAAGGGAGAATATGTACTGCGGCAAGGCGAGCATCTTGATGACATCCTTGTCCTTGCGGAGGGAAGCCTTCACATTCAGAGAGATGATTATTGGGGCAACCGAAGCATTCTTGGACATATCGAAACCGGAGAAATATTCGGCGAGGCATATGTGGCACCGGAAAGCGGGACACTCCTGAATGACGTCGTTGCATTGGAGGACAGCTCGGTTTTTTTCTTTGATGTGAAACGGGTTATCACGACTTGCTCGTCTGCATGCCGTTTCCATACGATGGTCGTACAGAATCTGTTCTTTGCGATTTCTGAAAAGAACAGGGGCCTGGTTCAGAAACTGAATTATATGTCAAGGCGCACAACGAGAGAAAAACTGCTCTCTTATCTCTCCGAAGAGGCGAAAAAACAGAACAGTCCTTACATCGAGATCCCATTTAACCGGCAGCAGCTTGCGGACTACCTGTCGGTCGACAGAAGTGCAATGTCGAACGAACTGTGTAAGATGAGAGATGAAGGGCTTCTGGAGTTTGAGAAGAACCGTTTTAAGTTGCGATAAGGAAGACACAGGACGGTTAATGCTGTATCGCTGCGTTGACATGGTCAAGTTACATGCACACGAGATGAGCTGAGGAAGAACCCCAGTCAGGGAGCCCCGTTCCGGTCGCCGCAACGTAGAAGCGTTAATCGACAGAGGGGGAAGATCGGGATGCTTTTCGTAATTATCACTAAAATTCAAAGCAGGGAATTGTCTAAAATGCTGAATCCGATGGACTTTGATCTGCCGGAGCGGCATTTTTTCATACATTCAATTCCGGCTTGTCTATACGAGAGCTTGATCTTTGCAAATTGCACGAAAAATCAACCGATTGGTATTTTTGTTGTGTTCATCTTGCATATTTTGTGCCCATGTGTTAAAATGCGAACGATAGTACAACAATGAGTCAGTATGCATTCTGCCGGGGAAATCCAGAGCTGTTGCGGTGCTTGAAAGCCTGCAGGCGGGACGCGGCACGGGTGCGTAAGCGGCTCATGTGAATCATGTCTGAAAAGACAGGGGGGACGTTTATGGAGAACAAGGCCAAGATTATTACGGTCGCCGGCAAGGGCGGCGTCGGGAAGACATCGATCTGCGCCTGTATTGTGAGACTTCTCGCAGAGAAGTATCCGGACAAGAAGATCCTTGCCATCGACGCGGACCCGGCTGTCGGCCTGTCCGTAGCTCTTGGCGTGGATGTAAAGCTCACGCTGGACGACATCCGCATGAGCATTGTCGACAGTGTGGAGAACGGGGAAACCAAAGAAGCCCTTGAGCTGCTGAGCGAAGCGCGCTTCCGGATTTTCGACGCCCTGGTGGAGATGCCGGGCTTTGCGTTTCTGGCCATCGGCCGGCCGGAGAGCTCGGGCTGCTACTGCAAGGTCAATTCCTACCTGAAGGAAGTGATCGGGCTTCTGGCATCGAGCTTCGACTATGTGGTGATCGACGGGGAAGCGGGGATTGAGCAGATCCAGCGCCGCGTGATGGAGAAGGTGACGCACCTTCTGCTGATCACGGACCAGAGCAAGAAGGGCGCCCAGGTGGTCACGACCATCAAGTCCGTCGCCGATGAGCTGATCGCCTACGAGCGTGTCGGCGCGATCATCAACCGCGTGACGAATCCGGAGCTCGTGCCCCTTACCCAGGTCCCGGGGGTGGAGATCCTGACGGCCATTCCGGCGGACGCCTCCTTTGCGGCCAACGACATCCGCGGCCAGAGCGTGATGGACCTCCCCGCGGACAACCTTATGCTCCAGGGGGTGCAGGAAGCACTCCGGAAAATAGAAATCCTGTAAATCCAATAAAAAGAAGAGGTGTAACATTTGAAAGATCTGAAACATCTGATCTACTTTGAGCGCCTGCTTGAGAACGCGGACAACGAGCTGATCGAGAAGCAGAAGGCCGACGGCGGCATCTGTCTCGGCTATACCTGCTTCCACATTCCCGAGGTCCTGCTCAATGTCGACAAGTGCTTCTCAACGAGGCTTCGCGCCCCGAACACCGGGTCGATTGACATTGCGACCTACTACATGTCCAACTACACCTGCGAGTACGCCCGTGCGCTGCTGGAGCGCGCGATCGAGGGCGGCTACAAGTTCCTGGACGCCCTGATCGGGGTGGACGCCTGCTCGATGATGAACCGCTCCATGGAGCATTTCGAAATCCTGCAGGTCAACGACAAGCCGAACTTCTTCGTGACCCACACGGACATGCCCTTCAAGATCACGGACTACACCATCGAGGGCTACCGCAAGCAGATGCGCATCCGCGTCCTGGACCGCCTGACGGAGGTCTTCGGGGTGGACACCTCCGATGCGGCGATCCGCAAGGCCGTGGAGGAGCACAACGAGGTCTGCAAGATCATCCAGGAGATCCGCGAGATGCGCAAGGCCGAGAACCCGGTCATCACCGGCTACGAGTTCCACGTCCTGAACCTCGTGACCTACGTCTGTCCCAAGAGCCAGATCCTGCCCTACCTGCAGGAGACCCTGGAGGAACTCAAGAAGCGCAAGCCCGATAAGAAGAACCCGTTCCGCGCCCGCGTGGCTATTGTGGGCTCCGAGATCGACGACCCGAACCTGACGAAGCTGATCGAAGGCTGCGGCGCCCTGGTGGTGTCCGACCGCTACTGCTTCGGCTCCACGCCGGGCCGCGAGGTCATCGAGCTGAACGACGACGAAGACGCCCTGACCCAGATCTGCCGCCACTACATGGAGGTCTCCGAGTGCGCCCGCTACATCGCCGACGAGAAGGTGCTGCAGCGCCGCGAGACCGCCGACCGCCTGGCCAAGGAGTTCGGCGCCGAGGGCATCATCTACGAGCAGATGAAGTACTGCGACTACTGGGGCTTTGAGCGCGCCCTGGTCAGCCACATCATGCACGACGAGTACGGCTGGCCGGTGCTTTCCATCGACAGGCTTTACAACAACGGCAACTCCGGCCAGCTCCGGACCCGTGTCCAGGCCTTTGTCGAGTCCCTGGAGATCAAGCGCATTCATAAAGAGGAGGGCAAAGCATAATGGCGAAAGTGCAGTACCCCAATCCGAAATTCTTCCGTGCGAAAGACGATATTGACTGGAAAAAGCAGGGCGAGAACCTGAAGGAAGTCATGGGCATCTTCGGCGGCATGCTGAAGACGGTGGACTGGAAGGCCTTCGCGAAGAAGACCGCGGACGACTTCAAAGCCGACGGCGAGCGCGCCAAGGGCGAGTTCAAGGACTTCATGGCCCTGTCGGGTGCCGAGAAGTGGGACCGCGTCGTCAACGGCGAGCGCAGCCTCGGCCGCCTCTACCGCAAGGGCGCCATGGCCACGGTCCGGCGCGAGTGGCGCGGTGTCAAGGACACGGCCTACGACTTTTATGAGTGGGCGCGCCTCTGGGGCATGCTTCTCATGACCTTCTCCAAGGACCTGATCCCCGCCATGAACAGCGCGCTGTGGTACCGCTGGATGATCTCCTACTTCTGCTGCCACGGCTTCATGGACAAGAACATTCTGGGTCTGCGCGGCTCGAACCTGCGCATGAGCCACGAGCTGACTTACCAGATCTTCCGCTATGTGGCGGAGAACCTGGTCCTGCTTTCTAAGGCCGACCGCAAGAACGGCAACAGCACGGCCCTGAACAAGATGATGATCACCTTCGACGAGATGACCATGGGCCAGATCATGGCCGGTTTCCCCGACCTGTGCGGCATCCCGCACCAGCTCCTGCCCATGTTCCTGGTCTCCGAGATTGACCAGCTGGTGTGCATCCCCTACATCGACGCGGTGGAGAGCTACGGCCTGCCCTCCGACACCTGCCCGGTGCCGTCTTCCGAGTGCGGCGCCCTGGTCATTAACGCCCTGCCCGACATGGGCTCCGGCTTCATCTCCAGCTCCATGCCCTGCGACGGCTCCACGATGGCGAGCTCCTACTTCTCCCGCCGCTTCCCGAACATTCCGGTCTTCCATCTCTGCTTCCCGGTCCGCTACATGGACGAGGAGACGGTCCAGATGGGCGCCGACGACATCAAGGCCTGCATCAAGTTCATCGAAGAGCAGACCGGCGCGAAGTGGTCCTGGGACGCTTACTTCACCTGCATGAAGCGCTTCAACCAGGAGACCGACCTCGAGCTTCAGAAGTGGGAGATCAACAAGTCCTCCCGCCCGCAGCTCATCGGACCGAGCTACGAGCTCTTCCGCGCGCAAGATGAAGTACCGCGCCCTGGTCTGGTCCTGCCCGGCCCACTACTACGCCAACTTCTCCAACTGGCTGGCCAACTGCTGGGGCATCGACGTCCTGGTCGAGATGGAGTCCCTGAACTACACCAAGCACCTCGAGACCGAGGACAAGGAAGAAGCGCTGCGTGACCTGGCCCGCCTGTATGAGCGCATGGTCATGCGCCGCCACACCAACGGCGGCTACCAGAACGTCGTCGACGAGTGCTGGCGCCAGTGCGAGGCATGGAACGCGAAGCTGGTCATCATGTACCAGAACGTGGCCTGCAAGAACATGGCAACGGTCCAGGGCCTGCTGGACGAGCAGGGTCGTCAGCGCGGCTACGACCTGATCTGGGTTGAGCACGACCTGATGGATCCGCGTACCGTCTCCCGCCGCACCATGCGCGACAAGGTCAACGAGTACATGCGCACCGTCATGCGCGCCGAGCCGGTTGACCCGTCCCTGGTCGAGTTCGAAGACGAAGTCTGCATGTGACGGCGTCCTCGCACATTTCCTCTTTAGATTCATAGATTTGTATACTTATTCATAATTCATTTTGGAGGCTATCAAATAATGAAATATTTCGGCGGTTGCGACGTAGGTTCCACCTATACCAAGGCAGTCATTCTCGACGAGACCGGCAAGATGGTTGCCGACACCACCATCAAGAGCAAGATTAATTCCGAGCAGAGCGCTATCGCGGCGATGCAGGAAGTCATCGACCAGGTTCCCGAGCTGAAGAGCAGCAAGGATCTGGCCTACCTCATCGGCACGGGCTACGGCCGCAACAAGGTCCCCTTCGCGGACGAGAACATTTCTGAGATCTCCTGCCATGCCATGGGCGTCCATGTGACCGATCCCTCCGTCAAGGCCATCATCGACATCGGCGGCCAGGACGTCAAGGGCATCAGCATCGACACCGACGGCACGGTG
>CADAPN010000102.1 GCA_902789835.1 Oscillospiraceae bacterium | reverse complement strand
GGGGAAACTTCCCGTACCGGTGGATTTCCTGCTTGACGAGTTTCCGGCGCTCGGAATTATACCGGATTGGGACAGAAAAATCGCAACAGTACGTTCCCGGGACATAAATCTCGTCATGATCGTTCAGGATATCCCACAGCTGAAGGACCGCTATGAGAGGTCATGGATGACGATTCTCGATAACTGCGGCTGCCTTCTGACTCTCGGCATCAACGAGCCGAAAGAGACGGCAAAATGGCTTTCAGAGCGCATAGGAGAGGCCTCAATTGAAGTGAAATCCCAGTCGGAGAGTGTTGTTGCGGGGAAATCAAAAAGCTTCCTCAGCAGACAGTCGGTCGGCGTCGGGAAAAGACTTCTTCTTTCACCTGCAGAGATATGCGAGATATCCAGAGACGGAAGCGTCGTGATCTTTACTGACCATAAACCGGTCTACGTCAACAAGATTCCCTATACGGTATTCCCTGACGCCGACAAGCTTTACGATACACAGCCTGAGGACGTTGTGGATTTTAATGACAGAGCAGGCCGGAAACTGCTGAGAGCCGCAGAAAAGGAGTACCGGGAGGAATACTGGAAAACACACTTGGAATTCCCGGAGATGAATTACAGCCCTCAGGCCCGTTTGCCATGACGATCAGCATGCTCAGAGATGATATGAAAGCTGTACAGAAAGTGATTATATCCATATTTGAAAGGTTCGGGAGGAAAACAGCAGGAAAAGGCACAGATATTCAACTGGAATCAGCGATTGAACTGTACGGTTCAGGAAACGAGCTGTATTTCGAACCGACTGAAGCAGCAGAAAAGAAAATGGAAACAGCCCCCAAAAAAGCGTTTCAGATTTTCTATGAGAAGTACAAGGCAGAGCATGCCTATGACAGCCTAAATGAAAAGGATACGATTACAGCGTGTTTTGCTGCAGGTTTGGATGATCAGCCCAACGAAAACCAGATGGACTGCAGGCCGGCGCCGGCTGACAATCCGATTCTGACCGACGAAGATGAGGAGGGAAGACGGAGGCATATTCCCGAATCAAAGAGTCCGCTTTCCGGCAGGATCGCTGTTCCTGGGGCTTACAACAGGAGAAAAATAACGGAAAAGCTCTCATCAGCGCATCCAATGAAAGAAAACAGCAGTGGCAATCATTCAACAGAAAAAGGAACAGGGATGTTCAGGACTGGCGTAATGCCCCCTTCAAAGTCCGTACAGGATGAATAGCATCCGTCTCTATACCGTAAAGTGCATTCGATTCATTACGGAAACTAAGCTGAAAAACCCGGTATGCTGGTTTGCCAGCTTACCGGCAAGAACTGTTTTTACGGAGAACAAATGCCCAGACTAGCCCTGAAACTGGGCATAGCAGGTATGCCAGCTTACCAGCATGCTGGTAAACCAGCAAACCAGAAAGCCAGCAAGCTGGCATTCAGGAAAACCAGCAAGCCAGCAAACCAGAAAGTCAGTAAACCAGAAAGTCAGTAAACCAGCATATCAGTATGCCATTATGCAGGTAAGCCTGCAAGTCAGCATGCTGGCATCCCTGTTTGCTGGCAAGCCAGTAAGCAGGCAAGCCAGTTTGCCGACATGACAGTAAACCGGCAAATCAACATGCATGCAAGCCAGCATGCATGCTTTTCTTTGATAAATATGATTCGCGCGCGAGAATAAAGAAACTATCATGTATGGTTAGTCTTTTCAGAAGATCGGACTTACGCTCATACCTGCTTCGCAGATATTCGCTCCAGTCCAATCTCCTTCAAAGACTAACGCCAGTCCTGACTGTCGTCAGTACTGGCTATATCGCGCGCGTGCATTATGCGCGTGCCCACGCGCGAAGGATCCTGTCTGCGTCTATCTGACATGCAGAAAAGCTGGTTTCAGCCTGAAACTGACGGCTGAACGGAAAACAATCCGGAAAATAGGCAGGCTTCTGAAAAATTGACAAATCAGAAAAGCGGTGAATATAATTTTTCACGATACGGTTTTTCAGCGTAGATCACGGAATGCGCCGGAACTGGTCGAAATACGCTCAAATGAGCGAATTCAAGGAGGAACAAACGTGAAAAAACAGGCCGCAATTCTTCTGGCGCTTATGATGCTGCTGCTGATGTCTGCCTGCGGACAGGCTCCGGACAGGGAGCTGGGTGTGGAACAGCAGCAGGAAAGCAATGCGGAAGAAGCAGCAGAGGAAAAAGCAGAGGATGACAAGACAGGTGAGACCAAGGCGGAAGAGGAGCCGTTTGTTGAAGTCATTGCTGATTCAGAAGTTCCCAAAGCAACCAGCGAGGACGTCGAGCTTTATGTCGTTGAGGAGGCAAACGGCCATTCCTATGTTGTAAACCGCTATGGCGAGAATGCCGCAGGCTACAGTCTGGACGAGCTCGGCAATCTTCTCGGAAAGAATGGAGAGCTGCTTGTCATGAAGGATAACCTCAGCAGTTTCAGAGCAATTTCAGAACTGAGCTTTGCTAAGAGCACCTATCAGGCCACAATGGACGCCCGGGAAGAGCCGGTAGGCGGCGACGAAAACGTGACCAGGGTAAACCAGTATGCGGTCAACCTGACAGTCAGGCTGAACTTCAAACCGGACGATGCATCTAACAGCATCATTCTGATCCGCAGCACGGAAAACGCTGTCGCCGAGATTCGTGTAAACAACAACAGGAAATACATCGTGGACGGGGAATTTCAGATGGACGACGGGGAAATCGCAATCCAGCCGGATGACCCCAGTAAACCGATTAACCTGATTGTGACAGCAAAGTACCCCGGAGAGACAAAGTTGATTGCAAGAGCGCTGACAGGGGAGGCCCGTGCAGAGTGCTCGGTAAATGTCAGGTACGGCGGAGTTGACAGCATTCCGGTTCCGACAGAGACTCCGACAGACATCGTGAACGCATCAGGAGACGCAACACAGCACGTTCATAGCTATATCTGCACGGTTGTTGAGCCGACAATCTGGGAAAAAGGCTATACGCTGTATACCTGTCCGGAATGCGGGTACAGCTTCCAGGACAATTTCACTTCAAAGCTTCCCGCTCCTGAACCGACGCCGGCTCCTCACGTTCACAGTTACAGGGCTTCCGTGGTGGCTCCGACAGAATCGGAAAGGGGATACACGCTTTACATCTGCGATGAATGCGGAGACACGTACAAGGACAACTTCGTACAGCCGACCGGCAGTTGATTACGGACGCTCCGGGACAAAAACGGCGCACATCCCTGTGAAAAACAGCGATGAAATGATGCTATCAAGAATTGACAAAATAGAAAGAATGTAATAGAATGTATAAGCCAAGGAGAAGAACATGAGAAGAAAACTGATCCTTGCAACCATGATTCTTGCAGCAGCGGCATTGCTTGCTTCATGCGGCAGTCAGCCGAAGCCGGAATACCGGCCTGACCTGACAAGTGATGACCTGAACATCTATCAGAACGGGCAAATGCTCTGTGACAGAGACGGAGTACCGATTTCGGATGAACTCACGCGTGACACGCAGGGAAATGTTCTCGATGATGAGGGCAATGTCCTGATATCAGCTGCAAATCTCAGAAACTTCACATGGGTAACTTCAGTCTACTATGACAAAAGCCAGACTGTCCAGAGCCTGGATACAGGCTTTACAGAAAACGACATTCCAAATGATGTGCGTATCGGCGGAGAAAAGACGTTCAAGTTCAGGCTCATGGTGGAGCCGAAAAACACGGTGAATTCCACGCTGCTTCTGACGAGCTGCGATCCCGGAGCGCTTTATTTCCCATATGACAAAAATGCGGATGCCGCCCTGAACACCGCCAGACCAAAAGACGGGAGCCTTCCGGAGATAATGGTAAGGGCTGACAGGTACAACCAGGTTACTGTCATTCTGACCGCAAGGATAGATGGAAGCGTCAATGTCCTGGTAAAGAATATTCTCGGTGAGGTCATAGATAATATCAGGTTTGAGCTGAGAGCAAGCCCCCAGGAATCAGGGCAAACGTCGAATGATCATGTTCACCGCTTCAAGGATCAGACGATAGCTCCGACCTATCTCTATGAGGGATATACGATCCATACCTGTGAGGTATGCGGGTATTCCTACAGAGACAGCTTTGCCGAGAAGCTCCCGCATGAGCATGATTATGATCTGAGGATTATTCCTCCGACATATACGAGCAACGGGTATACGCTTCACATCTGTAAAATCTGCGGTGAAACAAAGCGAGATAAAGAGACCCCAAAACTGGTCTGCAGCCATGAGGAGATGCAGACGATAGCTGTTGAGCCGACCTGTACCGAAAAAGGATATACGCTTCATGAATGCCAGATCTGCAAAGTATTCAGCTTCCGGGGAAATGAGACGGATGCTCTCGGTCACCTTTGGGATGCAGGCACGCTTTCAAAGGAGCCAAGCTGCACCGAGGAAGGAGAGAAAGTATTTATCTGTAGCCGGTGCGGGGAAACGAGGACAGAATCAGTCGAAAAGAGAGAGCACTATTTTACGGAGGAGACAGTGCCTCCGACTTTTACAGAGGCTGGTTATACCAGACACTACTGTATCTATTGCGGACTGGAAAAGGAACGTACGAACCAGACCCCGATCGTCGAACACACCCATATCTACAGGGATACCGTTCTGGAACCGACCTGTACGGAAAGCGGCTATACGAAGCATACCTGCACGATCTGCGGAGAGAGCTTTACGGACGGGAAGATCGGAGCGCTCGGCCATGACTATGTCGGCAGCGTTACTGAAGAAGCAGACTGCACGCATCCGGGAATTATGACCTATACCTGCTCAAGATGCGGACACAGCTATACCAACAACATCCCTGCTCTGGGGCATGCCTATCTCTATACTGTCATCCCTGCTACAAGGGACTCGGAGGGCTTTACCGAGCACACCTGCAAACGCTGCGGAGACAGCTATCGGGACAGCTTCACCCCAAAAGCAGTTGAATAATATAGAACGGAAAGGAAGAGAAGCAATGATCAAAAAAAGAATACTATTTGTGATGGTAACAGCATTGCTGATTTGTACAGCACTTTGCGGCTGCGGTGCCAAAAAAGCTGCCAGACCGGCTGCAACAGCGGAGCCTGCTGCAACAGTGAAGCCGGTGACAACACCAAAACCGACGCCGACCCCGACTCCGACACCTTCGCCCACGCCGACCCCGGAGCCGACCCCGGAACCCACTCCGGATCCGGCAAAACAGTTCATCAATATTGACACTTCGGACCTGATCAATATCACGAAGAATCCTGGCGGGGAATATGTTACGCCCGGAAGCACGGCAATGTTTATTTCAACGGCTGACGGCGCGGAATCCTATGAGTGGCGGTTTGTAGCCCCGGACTATGAGAGCGAGGTCGTCTGGAACGCCGAGGACCTGCAGCAGCGGTTTCCCGGCCTTTACACCTTCAACGGCGAAACGAATACCCTGACGATCAGCGGGATTCCGCTGGAACTGAACGGCTGGTACGCTGTATGCCTGTTTACAGATTCCGGCGGAGGCATGACGGCATCTGAGGGTGCAAAGATAGAGGTGGCCGGGGCAAGCCCTGTACGGACCGAAGCTGAGAAACCTGCTGAGAGCAGCCTTTCGGAACAGGTGCAGGAGCAGCAAGAGCAGGCGGTCCCGAAACCGGAACAGACACAGACGGCGGAAACAGCGACTGAACCTGCGCACACCCACAGCTACTCGGCTACGACAGTTGCTGCAAGCTGTGAAAACGGGGGATATACGCTTTATTCCTGCTCCTGCGGGGACAGCTACAAGGACGGCGAGACACCTGCGCTCGGGCATGACTGGGTAGCAACGTCGGAAAGAACGGTCATCGGGTCCGAGGAGCACCAGATCTGCGGTGAATGCGGACTGGATCTGACAGCCAGCGGTATAACCGGAGACGGGATCAGCGACCATGCGAAAGAACATGTCATGGCCGGCGGAGGCGGGCGTACCTACAGCACTGTTGTGGAAACATATGGTGAAACCACGAAATATGTCTGCAGCAGATGCGGAGCTGTACAGTAGCGTACCTAACAGGCAAATTTTTTTTGATGTGAAAATTGACAAAATAGAAATAACGCAACTTAAAGTATAGTTTAATCCTGCGGCTTTATGGGGAGAAGAAACGGAATCTGAAAAGCCGTTTCGCGCAGGGTAGTGTTTTTTTCGGATGAGCAGTTCAGTCTGCTTCAGATTACTAAAATTGGAAGGGGAATGGAAAAACCTTGCTCTGCACGCTCCCTGCAAGGACAAAGAGTTTTTCTGATACAACGATGAGGAAAAGCAAAAGCCTGTTCAACAGGAGTTTCTCACTGATCCTTGCTCTGCTGATGGTATTCAGCCTGTTCCCGCTCACACCTTCAGCTGATGCGGCGGATAACCTGCTTACCTTCTCGTGGCTGGGATCATCCTACACTATGGTTGCCGGCCAGTCGGGTTCAGGAAACGGAATCGACTGGTCCTGCGACGGTAACGGATACTTCACGATCAATTTCACCGCCGGAAGCGGGAACTTCATCGTGAATTCCGGCAACGTGAAAAATGCCAGCGTCACACTCATCGGAGGCGGCGGCGGTGGCAACTCTGCCCGGTCTGGCGGCGGCGGTGCCGGCGGCGGAGCGGGTGCGGTAGTGTCCAATCAGAGCGTTTCCGTGCCGAAGAACACAAACATCAGCGTCACGGTCGGTGCAGGCGGTGCTGGCGGCTGGCCCAGTACCACGGACCCTGCCGAGCATGTCAGCCAGGGCAGCGGCGGAAACGGAGGGACATCCGTCTTCGGCTCAGTCTCGGCCGGCGGCGGCGCAGGGGGAGGCGGCGGAGCAGGCGCAAACGGCACCGGAGCCGGATCGAACGGCGGACCGCGTGAGGGCGGCGGTGGCGGCAGCGTTGATAACTTCCACGAAACTGACGAGGGCAACTTCAATACCAAATGCTACTCCTGCTTTATCTGCGGCACAAACTACGTCCCGGGAGAATACGGCAATATATACGATCCGGTCTATGAGAACGCCTTCACCCATCTGCACTGGCATGCCGAAGATCCCGGAAACATCAGCTGGGGCCAGGGCGGAAGCGACGGAGGCGGCCGCGGCGGCTGGCCGTCCAATGAACACCCCGGTTCCGACCATAACGTAGAAGACAGATGGCATTACGGGTCGGATGCAACCGGGATCGGCGCAGGCGGTGGTGGCGGCGCCTGGGGTACATGCCTGTATTCAACCGGCAATGTCAGCCATGCGCCTCACGATTCCTGGACAGGATCTGCCAAGTATGCCGGTTTTGCCGGCCCTGGCGGGAACGGCAGCGGCGGTCGGGTAACGCTCAGCGGCCG
>CADAPN010000101.1 GCA_902789835.1 Oscillospiraceae bacterium | reverse complement strand
CGAGGGCATCCCAACCGACTGCAGCGTCTGTTCCCTGAAGGGGATCTGTGACGAGGTGGAAGGAATGAAGGAACTGCACTTCGGAGTCGGCGCCGGCGGCACGGAAAAGAAACACTAATAGCAGAAGAAGAGGGGGAGACGGAAAACGTCCCCTCTCTTTTTTCATGCCTTTTGCTATTGTTGTGATTTCTAACGCAGACAAGAGGACCTGTCATCTTTGTCTGCCCGGACAAAAGAAGAGCTCCTGCAGCTTCGTTACGATGCAGGAGCGGGGGAATCGATCATCTCATTCCATTGAGAACTTGACTAATTAATTGCGTAACTTCTCAACGTAAACCGGTGGACAAGGGGACGTAGCTATTGTCTTGTCTTTGTAATATAAAAGCTCCTGCAGCTTCGTTACGATGCAGGAGCGGGGGAGTCGCTTGGGACATCTTTTCTAGTCGTATACCGGAACGTATTCAATTTCGCTTTCCTGTTCGAGTCTTACCTTGGATTGTGAGGATTTGAGCTCTTCATCAAATCCCCTCAGAGCAGAAAAAGGTGCAAAGATTTTGGCTCGCTTCCCCGGAGCCATCGGCGGATGCCTGCACCAGAAGTCGTCAAATTTCTGATGCTGGGGTCGCCCGGCTTTGACAAGTTCCGCATATTGAAACCCCTCCGGCATTGGCATATATCCGATTCCCATAGACATGATAAAGCCTCCTTTTTGAAGTTTACATCATAATAGCAGAAAACCTGTCCGTTTTTCCGGACAGGTTTTTTGCTCGTTTCGATAAAAAGCTCCTGCAGCTTTGTTGCGGCGCGGGAGCGGGGGGGGGAGCAACTGTTGTTCTGTACTTGTTGACACCTTAGATTGCCAAGTGTTATGATAACAAATACGTACGATCCATCTGACTGATGTGGGGAAATCGATATGAAGAAGCATCTTATCATCGGCATCACCGTTCTTTTTATTGTCTCTTGTTTTGTTTATGTGCTGAGTGAACTCTATTCGGCGAAGATCCTGGTTCCGCCTGATTTGAAAGCCGGGCTGAATTCAGCTGCCGATGTGTCTTCCGAGACGGAAAAAATGAGTCCCGACGAAGCGCGCCGGCATCAGATCCGGCAGCTGGCCGAACGTGAACAGCTGAAGCTCGGGATGGAATTCAAGAATGCGGAGATCAAGTGGCATCTTGAGCAGGATGAAGCGTATTGTTTCTTTGACATTACGTCTCCGGATATCGGGGAAGAGCTGGTTGAGCGCGTCGGTGAAGGGGACCATGATGCCGAGACGATATGGTCTGATCTGACCGTGCGTCTACAGTCGGTACAGAAAGGGATTCAAAAACAGTTTTATGATGAAGATCTGGATATTGCCGTTGTTCTGCGGGTATTGGATCCGCAGAACAAAAAGGAGACGCTTCTTTCTGCGGCGCATGGTGTCGTGGGATATGATGTGGTGAATCATCTGGATCTGAAGAACACGCCTGCTGAACCGACGGTTCATACAAGCGAGGCTCCTGACGAGCCGCAGGAGCGGGGAGCAGAGTAAAGCCCTGAGCATTTACGCCCAGGGCTTTCCGTTTCAGGTATTGTGTTTGGTCAGGCGGCGGACCATGTTGTCGTGCGCGGTCTGCTCCGCCCGGTCATCCAGAGGATCCAAACGGACGCTGCCGTAGCGCCGGGCCAATGCGGTTTCCAGCAGATGATCGCAGAAGGCCGGGTTCTTGGGCAGCATCGGGCCGTGACTGTAGCTGCCGAAGACGTTCTTATAGTGTGCGCCTTCGGTTTTGTCTTCCCCGTTGTTGCCGAAGCCGACTTCCACCTCCGCAAGCGGAGACACGGAGCTTCCAAGCCAGGTCTTGCCGCTGTGGTTTTCAAAGCCGACCACGGTGCTGCCGCCGCAGTCGGGCGTGCAGCGGAAGACGGTGTTGCCGATCATGCGGGTCTTGGAGCCGACGGTAAAAAGATCCAGCGCGCCGATGAAATCACAGCGGACGCCGTCATAGGTCTCATAATACTGTCCCAGCATCTGATAGCCGCCGCAGATGGTAAGGGCGGTGAGCCCATCTTCGATGGCGGCGCGGATCTCGCGGTCCTTGCCGCTCTGAAGGTCGGGCAGAAGCACTTCCTGCTCAAAGTCCTGGCCGCCGCCGATAAACAGAAGGTCATAGTCGCTCAGCTTCAGACTGTCGCCGATCATGACACGGGTGACATCCGAATCGATCCCCCGCCATTTCAGGCGCTGCTGCATGCAGATGATGTTGCCGCCGTCGCCGTAGAGGTTCAGCACATCCGGATAGAGATGACAGATTTTCAGTTTCATGTTCCGAACAACTCCCTTCTCCGGTTTATTCCCAGAACTCGGCGCCGCCGCAGCGGTGGACGATAACGCCCCTCAGGTCGAGCATGGCGGTATAGGTCGGCAAAATGTAAACCGGAAGCGTTTCTTCCGAGAGGGCATCGGTAAGCTTCTCGGGGCTGTACTGCACGGTGATACGCTCATCCGGCACACCGGCGTATTTGAGGCGCAGGCGCATGTCGTCGGCGCGGTCGCCGGAGACATAGATCTTCCGGATCCGGTCGGCGAAGGAGGTGAGCAGTTCAAAGTTCGCGTCCCAGATCCAGGAGATGTCCGTCCCGTCTGCACCACGGTCGTTCAGGCAGCAGACCAGAATGAGATCCGTCTGCACACCGGAGAGAAACTCCAGCGCCTGGGAACATCCGGCCGGATTCTTCACAAGGATCATGCGGGTGCCGCCGGCGAGAGGGAAGTTCTCCATCCGGCCGAAACCGCAGGAGAAGCGCCCCAGGGATTCCAGGCAGGTTGCCATGGGAATTCCCATGGCCGTTGATGCACATACGGCGGCCGCCGCGTTATAGAGGTTGTAGCTCGCAGGCAGATTGACGGAAAGATTCTTTTCGCCCTCCGGCGTGCGAAGGATGACCTCACTGTGGCTGTCGTCCATACAGAGGATCCGGGTGACGGCAAAGTCCGGCTCGTGCCGGTGATAGCCGCATTTCGGGCAGCGGAAGCCGCCCAGATGCGCATAGGTATGATAATCGTATTCGTATTCCGCCTTGCAGTGGATGCAGTGACTGGCATCCGAGAGGGAAGAGGGGATCGCCTTGAGCGCGGCGGAGGCATTCACACCGTACCAGAGAATCGGGTTGGGGAGGCCGTCGTCGGCGAGAGAAGCGGTCAGGGAGCAATCCGCATTCAGACAGAGCTGCGCCCGGGGGACATCGCGGATTCCCTGGCGAATGTTCGAGAGCGTGTGCGTGATCTCGCCGTAACGGTCCAGCTGATCCCGGAAGAGATTGGTTACGACAATCACCTTCGGCTGCAGCTGCGAAAAGACCTTGGTCGCGGCGGCCTCATCGCATTCGATGACGGCATACTCCTTCTTCATGCGGCCGAAGAGCGTGCAGTTCATAACAAACTCCGTCGTAATCCCGCTCATCAGGTTGGCGCCGGAGCGATTGGCGAAGTAATTCAGCCCGGCTTCGGAGAACGCTTCTTCGATCATCCGCGAGCAGGTGGTTTTTCCGTTTGTGCCGGTGACGGCCACGGTCTTTACACCGCCGGAGAGCCGGGAGAGAAGATCCGGACAGACCTTCATTGCAAACCGGCCCGGCATCGCCGTTCCTCCGCGATGCAGAAGACGGGAGACGGCGCGAAGAAGTTTACATAATATTACGGCAAGAATGGCACGAAAAGATAGTTTCATGAAGAATCCCCGTTCAACGTTTTTCAAAGCGCAGGTATTATAGCATGCGTGCCGCCCAAAGGCAAGGAAAAGCCGTGTCGGGCCTCTCTTCACGCAAAAAGAAAACGGAGCGGGAAAACCCGCTCCGCTTCCTATATGGTTGAGGACAAAATGAAAAAGATGAAAAACTGTTACTTGCATCCTTAATATACAATGAGAATGTTACAGAAATAAGATAAGAATTGTTTCACAATTGTAAAATACAACAGAAAACAAAATTTTCCCACATTTTCTTTCTGCTCTTTTCCGATGCTTTGATTTGTGTTATACTACGCCTCGGTCTTATGTTTACGGAACATTCGAATGCGGCTGCGGCCGCGGGAAGGAGAGCAACAAGGAATGAAACCACATGTTTCCAGTTATGAGCGCGGGAGAAATATCGTCAGGGTGCTGGTGGTATTGGCAATTGTTCTGGGTGTTTCGGCCCTGATGTTTACCCAGGAGAATTCGCGGGAGCAGATGGCGCTGGTGATCGCGTCGGCGGCCTGCGTTGTGGGCGTGATTGTGGTTGCGCGGTTTCTCTGCGTCTGCCCGCACTGCGGAAAGCGGATTGTGAGCGGTGTTCTGGTGCTGCGGGTCTGCCCGAAATGCAAGCATGACCTGCTTACCGGTGCGAAAGTCAAAAACAAGAGATAAAAACAGAGCGTTTTCATGGCGGGAACACCGCAAAACCTTGACTTTTTCTGAAATTTCGGTACAATATAATGTATTGTGTCTTTTGTAATGACCACAAATCTATCATAGAAGAGGAAAGGAATCGGAACGCATGAAGTACATCATGGCTTTGGACCAGGGAACCACCAGTTCCCGCTGCATCTTGTTTGATCACAACGGGAATATCTGCAGTTCGGTGCAGAAGGAATTCCGCCAGATCTACCCGCAGCCGGGCTGGGTGGAGCATGATGCGAATGAAATCTGGGATGTCACGCTGGAGGTCTCCCGCGCCGCACTGGACAAGCTCAACGCAACGGCCGCGGATGTGGCCGCCATCGGTATCACGAATCAGCGCGAAACGACAATCATCTGGGACAAGGAAACGGGTGAGCCGATTGCCAACGCGATTGTCTGGCAGTGCCGCCGTACCACCGAGACCGTCGACGAGCTGGTGGCCGCGGGCTACGGGGAGACCATCCGCAAAAAGACCGGCCTGATTCCGGACGCGTATTTCTCCGGTACGAAGGTGAAGTGGCTTCTGGACCATGTTCCCGGCGCAAGACGGCGGGCGGAAGCCGGAAAGCTGCTCTTCGGCACGGTCGATACCTGGCTGATCTGGAAACTGACGGGCGGCCGGGTGCACGTGACGGATTACACCAATGCCAGCCGTACCATGCTTTTCAATATCCGCGAGCTCAAGTGGGATGAGGAGCTGCTGAAGATCCTCAATATCCCGGCCTGCATTCTTCCGGAGGTCAAGCCGTCCAGCGCGGTCTACGGCAAGACGGACTTTGAACTCTACGGCGGAGAGATCCCCATTGCCGGTGCGGCCGGGGACCAGCAGTGCGCTCTCTTCGGACAGTGCTGTTTTGCGCCGGGAAGCATGAAGAACACCTACGGAACGGGCTGCTTCCTGCTGATGAATACCGGAAAAGAGATTGTCGAGAGCAAGAACGGCCTTGTGACAAGCATTGCGGTCGGTTTTGAGGATCACGTGGAATACGCCCTGGAAGGCTCTGTGTTTATCGCCGGCGCGGCGATTCAGTGGCTTCGCGACGAGCTGGGCGTGATCTCCACCGCGGCGGAGAGCTCTCAGTATGCCGCAAAGGTGGCCGACTCCAACGGCGGTTATGTGGTTCCGGCCTTTACGGGCCTCGGCGCTCCCTACTGGAACCAGCGTGCCAGAGGCGCTATCGTCGGCCTGACAAGAGGCTTCAACCGCGCACACCTGATTCGTGCGACGCTGGAATCCCTGGCCTATCAGACCTATGACGTGGTCCGCGCCATGGAGCGTGACGCCGGCATCCACATCGGCGAACTGAAGGTGGACGGTGGCGCCTGCGCCAACAACTTCCTGATGCAGTTCCAGTCCGACCTGATCGGAAGCGACGTGGTGCGTCCACGCTGCATCGAGACCACGGCCCTGGGCGCGGCGTATCTCGCCGGCCTCGCGGTGAAGTACTGGGACAGCCTGGACGATGTGAAGAGCAACTGGGAGATCGACCGGGTGTTTACCTCCGAGCTGGAGGAAGAAAAGCGGATCAAGCTTCTAAACGGCTGGCACAAGGCGGTCAAGTGTGCCCTGCTCTGGTCTGAGGAGGAATAAGAAAATGGATCTGACCAAACTGAAATCCTGTGAGCTGTTCCTGTTCGATATGGACGGAACGCTCTACCTGGGGGACAACGTTTATCCGGGCGCTCATGAGCTGATGGAGGCGCTTCCGTCCCTCGGAAAGCGCTATATCTACCTGACGAACAACTCCTCCCGTGCGGGGGCGGACTATATTACGCGGCTGCGCCGTCTGGGCTTCCCCTGTGAGGCGGAGAACGTGTTTACCTCCGGTATGGCAACCGGTCTGTACCTGAACCAGAACCATCCGGGCGCAAAAGTCTATCTGGCCGGAACGAAGGCCTTCTACCGTGAGCTGCAGAGCTATCACATTAATCTGGTCAACGATGAATTCGGCCACACCGATGAAACCGCGGTGGATGTTGTCGTACAGGGCTTTGACACGGAACTTGTGTATGAGAAGCTGAACCTTGCCTGCCATTTCCTGCGGCGGGGCGCGGCCTTTATCGCGGCAAACCCCGACTGGGTCTGCCCCATGCCCGAGGACGAGGTCCTTCCGGACTGCGGAAGCATCTGCGCGCTGCTCACCGCGTCCAGCGGCGTGAAGCCGACCTATATCGGCAAGCCGAACCGGAACATGATCGATGTGATTTCAAAGCAGACCGGAATCCCCAACGAAAAGATCTGCGCTGTGGGCGACCGCCTGTACACCGATATCGCCGTGGCCCAGAATGCCGGGTCCGTGTCGGTCCTGGTTCTCTCCGGTGAGACGACGCCGGAGATGGCCCGCGCTGCCGAGCGGCAGCCGGATTATATCCTGCCTTCGGTCAAGGAGCTTCTGGACGCTTTATGCTGA
>CADAPN010000100.1 GCA_902789835.1 Oscillospiraceae bacterium | reverse complement strand
GAAGCCCGCACAAAGAAAGCGCTCGAAGCGGTTGCAGGTGTCGAGTCCGCGGTCGTCAGCCATACCGCCGGAACCGCCGTTGTCACCGGCGCGGCGCTGGATCCGGCAGCGCTGAAGGCGGCTGTGGAAGGCGCAGGCTACCACGTTGTCGACTGATACAAGAATCTGAGCAATACACAGCAAGCGGGGCTCCCGTCCGTCATGGAGGGAGCCCCGCTTCCGTTTTGAAGAAGTTGACTTTTGGATAAAAGAATCGTTGATGAAAGAACGGCATTACAGCTTGAAGCTGTTTTTCGTCTGACAGCGTCGGACCAGCTCTGCCGTAAGGCCGCGGCTGACCTCACTCATCTTCTCCAGATAGGCGGCCATATCGCTGCGCATCCCTTCTGCCAGCCAGGCGCTGAAGATCCCGTAGCAGAGACAGGAGAGCATATGCATGAGTCCGTTCCACTCCTCGGACGGCGTGCTGATGGAGGGATAGACGGTCTCAAAATAAAGCTCCACCGTCTTGTCGCAGACACGCCACATGTACTGCTCAAAAAGATCGCGGCGGGTACTGGAATAAATATGGCGGATAACCTGACGATTCTGGGAGGCGAAGTTGGCAGCGGTGATGACACAGTCCTCCAGACTGCTGATGTTCGGGTGCTCCCGGATAATCCGGCTGAGTTCTTCGGAGAAGATCTCCTCAATCAGTGTGGGAATGTCGGGATAGTGATAATAGAAGGAATTCCGGTTAATCCCGCACTCGTTGGTAATATCCCTGACGGTGATTTTGCTCAGGGGCCGCTCTGAGAGAAGCTTCAAAAAAGCGTCACGAATGGCGATTCTGGTCTGACCGGACAAACGGAAGACCTCCCTTCAAACAGAATAATGTCAAAATGGTATTCATAAAGGTAAACAAAGACGGGAATCCGCCGCGGTGAAGACTCAGAGAGCGACCGACTTCGGGACGCCCGGGTGCTCTTCCGTCATGGCGGGAAAACGGGCTGAGAAGCTCAGCAGGCGGTCGTCGGGATCATACCCGGCGGTCAGCTCCGCCTTGTGCAGGCGCGCAATGGCCTGCGCGGCGGACAGACCGATGCCGAATCCGCCGGATTTCTGATTCCGGGAACTGTCGGCACGGTAAAAACGATCGAAAATCCGGTTTAGATCCGGGACCTCCGTCACGGTGTTGGAAACGCGCAGACAGACGCGGTGATTCTCAGAACGGAGGGTGATGAGGATCTCTCCATGCTCCGGACAGTACTTCACGGCATTATCCGCCAGAATCGAACAAAGCTGAGAGAGCAGCGCGCGGTCGCCCGCCAGGGTCAGACCGTCCGTAAGCCCGGCGGTAAAACGGATGTCCTTCAGCTCGGCCGCTTCGCGGAAGGGAAGAAATACCTCCCGGCATAATGCGGAAAAATCGATCTGCTGGGGCTGCTCCAGGACGCTGTACTCGTCGACGCGCGCCAGGGTCAGAAGGTTCTTCATCAGCTCGCCGAGCCGCCCTGCCTGGGAGCGAATGTTCCGGCTGTACTTGTTTTCTCCGCCGCGCATTTCCATTGCGTCCACATTGGTCCACATTGGCAAGGATGATGGCGACGGGGGTTTTTAACTCATGCCCGGCATCGGTCACAAACTGCCGCTGCCGCTCCATGTTTTCCGCAATGGGACGGATGGCCCGGCGGGAGAGCGCAATAACCAGCGCAAGCATCAGAAGCCAGCTGACAGAGCCAAGCAGCAAAGACAGAAGTGCAACACGCATGACCGCATTTCGGCGGGTGCCGCTGTCCAGGAAGACAATGCGGTATCCGCCTTCCGGGCGCGGGAAAACCTTATATCGATAGGATCCGGCCGTTCCGCTCGTCCGGCTCACATCAAGGCCGAGGGCAAGACTGGCGGCTTCCTCTTCCGTGACGGAAGCAATATGGCTTATGTCCGTGCCGATTACATGACCCTGACCATCCAGGTCCGCAACAAAATACAGTGCGGACATGCGCATGTTATCGTCCATCGGCTCATCCAGAAAACCGTGCCGCCGTCTGCGGTCCAAAGCTTCCGGTTCACCGCTTCCGGGAGGGGTTTGGGCGGCCAAAGCGGGTTCCGGTTCCCCGGAAGCCGCGGGAGGCGGAAGAGCCTGACCGTCCGTGCGCGGGAAAAAGACAGCCTGCCGCCCCAGATCGTCCAGGAGGAATTCCGCCTGACGGATGTTGGAAACGGCGTTGAACACGTTCAGCGCACCCAAAACAACCAGAAGCAAAACGGTCACGGCGATCATTGCCGTAATGACAAATTTTTTCTGCAGTGTCCGGATCACTTCGGAACCTCCAGCGTATAGCCAACACCGCGGCGGGCCTTGATCTCAACGGCGGAACCCAGCGCGGCCAGACGTTTGCGCAGATAGGAGAGATAAACCCATACCACGCCGATGTCCGAATCCGTCTCGTAACCCCATACTTTGGTCAGCATATCCTCTGTGGAGAGGCAGATCCCCTGGTTGTTCATCAGCAGCTCCATCAGCTTGAATTCCAGCTTCGGAAGCGTGACGGTCTGATCGCCGCAGGAGAGCTCGGCATTGGATGTGTTGAGGGACAGGTCTCCGCAGTGCAGAATGTCGGGGATATAGTCCTCCCGCCGGCGGAGCATGGCACGCACCCGGGCCAGCAGTTCGCCGGTCGCAAAGGGTTTGGGAAGATAGTCGTCCGCCCCCAAATCAAGCCCGGCAATCCGGTCTTCGACCTCCGACTTCGCCGTAAGGAGAAGCACCGGAGTCCGGTCACCGCCCTCCCGCAGCGTACGCAATACCGTAAACCCGTCCATCTTCGGCATCATGACATCGAGAATGAAGCCGTCGTAGTGCTCTTCCCGGGCATAGGCAAGCGCATCGGCTCCGTTGTAGACGGTATCCACGGAAAAAATGTGATACTCCAGAATATCTGTTACGGCCTCCGCCATGGCAGGCTCGTCCTCTGCATAGAGAAGCTTCATACAAAACCTCCTTCCGCTTTTGTGCCGACTGATCACAGAGAAGAAAAAAGACGCGCCTCAGCGCGTCTTTCAATGTCAACGCTCAGACAGTCTCGCGGCTGTCAAGATACTCGTTGATTGCGGCAAGCACGTCATCCGGATTCAGTCCGTGAACGGCACAGGCCTCTTCCAGGCTCTCGCCGATGGAGGAGGGGCAGCCGACACAGTGCATCCCGCACTGCATGAGAACATAGGCAATCCCCATGTCATACTCGAGCATCTCACCCATGGTGGTGTTGACGGTGATTTCCATTCGAATCATCTCCCTGAAATATTTCGTCTTATTATAATCAAGAGAAGGAGCCTTGTCAATCAAAAACTGCCCCTCCGGGAGCGGACACAGAGGTGGTTTGCCCCGGAATCGGGCGCTTTCTGAATGAAGATTGAAAAAATGAAGATCAGTTGCCAAACAGGGAAAAAACGTGTAAAATATCCTTTGGAAAAAAGATCCGGATCATAAACCATGAACGGAAGGAGACCAGAGCCGATGAAGATAGGATTTTACGGGGCGGCGCATGAGGTTACGGGTTCCTGCACGCTGATCACGGTGGCGGGAAGGAAAGGAATCGTAGATTTCGGCATGGAGCAGGGGAAGGATCTGTTTGAGAACGAGCCTCTGCCGATTGCGTATGCGGAATTGGATTTCGTGCTGCTTACCCATGCACATATCGACCATTCCGGAATGCTCCCGCTGCTGTATAAAGAAGGATACCGCGGACCGGTCTATGCCAGCACAGCCACCTGCTCCCTGTGTGAGATCATGCTGCGTGACTGCGCAAACATCCAGGAGACGGAAGCGGAATGGAAAAACCGAAAGGCCAAGCGCAGCGGCGCCTCGACTTCCGAGCCGGTCTATACCATGGAAGATGCCGAGGGAATCCTGAAGCAGTTTCGCCCCTGCGCCTATGGCGAAAAGATCCAGGTCAACGAAGCGGTCAGCATCCGCATGACGGATGTGGGTCATCTGCTGGGCTCGGCTGCGATTGAGGTCTGGCTGCAGGAAGAAGGGGTAACCCGGAAAATCTGCTTCAGCGGAGATGTGGGCAATTCCGACCAGCCGATCCTGAAGGACCCGCAGCACGTGGAAGAAGCGGATTATCTGGTGATCGAATCCACCTACGGTGATCGGCTGCACAGTACCGAGCGGGTAGACTATGTGGCGGAACTGGCTGCCCGGATTCAGAAAACCCTGGATCGCGGCGGAAATGTCATCATCCCGTCCTTCGCCGTGGGCAGAACGCAGGAGGTTCTGTATTTTATCCGCCAGATCAAGGAGCGTCAGCTGGTCCGGGGACACGGCAATTTCCCGGTGTATATGGACAGCCCCCTCGCCATTGAGGCTACGGGAATATTCCTGCAGTGCGATACGGACTATCTGGATGAGGACATGCGTCAAACGATCCGGGCGGGAATCAATCCGCTGGTTTTCCCCGGCCTGGAACTGGCGGTCACGCAGGAGGACTCCGTCGCCATCAATGAGAATCAGACGCCGAAGGTAATCATCTCTGCCAGCGGCATGTGCGACGCAGGGCGTGTGCGCCACCACTTGAAGCACAACCTCTGGAGACCGGAATGCACGGTGCTGTTTGTCGGATACCAGGCGGTGGGAACCCTGGGCAGAATTCTGGTGGACGGTGCAAAGAGCGTCAAACTCTTCAATGAGACCGTCCAGGTCGAGGCGGAGATTGACACCCTCCCCGGTGTCAGCGGTCACGCGGACAAGAACGGACTGATCTCCTGGCTGCAGGGCTTCCGGGAAAAACCGAAAATCGTCTTTGTCAATCACGGTGATCCGGATGCGATGGAGGCCTTTACAAACTGTCTGAACCGCGAGTTGGGATACAGGGCCTTCGCCCCGTTCAGCGGAGCGACCTTCGATCTGCTGGAGGAGCGCTGGATCAGCTTCCCGGAGGGGGTGGCCATCCAGAGGGATACACCGGGCGGAGTAAGGCGAAAAGCCAATCCGGTACTGGACGAGCTGATCGCCGCGGCGGAAGCCCTTCTGAGCGTGTGCCGCGGACTGGACGGTAGAGCGAACCGGGACCTGAGAAACTATACCGAGACGATCCGGAAGCTGATTTCAAAAATCGAGAAATAAGCTGTGAATTCACGATTGCACTCTTGACGGGAGATTGTGCGGTGTGATACGATACATTGAATCAGAAAAAGGGGGGACGGGAGATCGAACATTCAGTTTTTGAACCGGAGTACGCTCTGAGCAAGAATCTGGTGGAACTGAGCCGAAAAGACCTCTGTGCGCTTGTGGCGGAGATCTGCCGTCAGATCAAGGCGGAATCGGGCAGCAAGGTCTATCACGGCGGGATCTATCCGGAGAACATCAGCTGCAACCCCGATGGGACAATCGGAATCGGCCCGGCGAAAAAAAGCGATTGGGGCGAAAAGGAACTGGCCTATATTGCTCCGGAAATCTACTGGAACAACAAGCCCTGTCCGCAATCGGATGTCTATTCCCTCGGCCTGCTGCTCTATTACGGGGCCAGCGAGGGTAAGCTCCCCTTCGAGGGAGAGAGCAACAATGCGCAGTTGATGCGCATGAGCGGGAAGACCGTGTATGCGCCCGCGGCGGCCGGAACCCATCTCGGAGACATCATTGAGAAAGCGCTGCGCTTCAAGGAAAACGAGCGCTACCGGAACCCGGAAGAACTGGCGGTGATGCTGGACTACTGTGAGGATAACCGCCTGCTGAAAGAAAAATCCGGTGCCGAGGCGATTTTCCAAAAGGATGAAGAGCAGCTCAGCGACCTGGAACAGATGATGCTGCAGATCATCGAAGGAGACGCGGAACCGGACCTGACGGAAGAAGAGAATCAGGATCGGGTTTTGGATTCGATCGTGGAATCGGTCCGGAACGATACGACGGAAGTTGAACAGACAGAGGACGAGATGTTCGCGGAAGCCGGGCTGACCAGGCCCGAGAAGAAAAAACACAACGAGGAGGATAAAGTCAGCTTGGCGGATATTTTCGGATTGGATGAGCCGGATCCGCGCGATCCGACGGAACTGGATGAAGAGGAGGAGATTCGTGTGTATGAACCGAAGGGAAAACAGGGAATCCCGATTCTGACCGAGGAAAAAGAACCGGAACTCGCTCCGATCACAGTAAAAAAGAAAAAGGCAGGAAGCGGCAAAGAGAAAGCCGAAGAGACCGAACAGAAGCGCCGTCCGCTGCTGGTGGTGGTAATGCTGCTGGCGGTGCTGGTGATTGCCGCGGTCGTCGCCAATATCCTGATCAATGCCTTCTCCGACCGAAACGGCGGGAGGGTTCCCACCAATGTATCTGTTGTGACGCCGTCTTCGGAGCCGACGCAGGATCCGACGGTCTCTGCGATCCTCTCAGAGGAGCAGATTCAGCGCCAGCAGGAGCTGGCCGAACAGCAGGCACGGGAGCAGGAACTGGCCGAGCAGCAGGCCCAGGCGCTGGCGGAACAGCAGCAGGCCGAAATCGAAGCCCAGGCGCAGCAGGTGGATCCCGCGACGCTGCCGCATACCTATGAGGCGATTCGCGCAGACGTAGGCTGGCTGGAAGCACAGCAGGCAGCCATCGAACGCGGCGGCCAGCTGGTGACCATCAACAGCGCCGAGGAACTGCAGCAGGTGATTGACCTGGCAACACAGGCGGGCTTTGACCGGGTATGGATCGGCGCGCATCGCGTAAACGGGGACATTGTCTGGGAGAGCGGCGAGAGCGTCGACTTCTACCAGTGGGATGCGGGTGAACCGTCCTATACCGACTCCGGCGACGGCGCGGTGGAAGACTATGTGATGCTCTGGAATCTGAACGGCAAGTGGGTCTATAACGACAGCCGTGAAAACCCGCTGACGAATTTCTATGGCATGTACGGCGGCCGGACCGGCTATGTGGTCGAGTACGTCGGCTGAAGCAGAATCATACAGAACCGATTGCAGGGGGCGCATTTGCGTCCCCTGCTGAATCAAGGAAGGTTAGCGAAGTAAAACACTATCGGCGCTGCCGGGAAAGATGTCATCATCCGCAAAACGGCAGCTTCATGATCCACGGAATCGAGGAAGAGAATTGGAACAGTATATCGTCACGGGAATGAGCTGTGCGGCCTGTCAGGCCAGAGTGGAGAAAGCGGTCTCCAAAGTGCCCGGCGTAACGGCCTGCAGCGTGAGCTTGCTTACCAACTCCATGGGAGTGGAGGGAACAGCCGGCAGGGATGAAATCATCCGTGCCGTGGAGAAGGCGGGCTACGGCGCGGCGCCGAAGGAAACGGCACAGGAGAGTGAACATCGCACCGGGAGAGGTTTCGCCGCCGAGGAAGAGGCGCTGAAGGACCGGGAAACGCCGAAGCTGAAGCGCAGGCTGATTCTGTCGGTGGGCTTCCTCATTGTGCTGATGTACCTCACCATGGGGCACAATATGTGGGGCTGGCCGCTGCCGGCTTACTTTGAGCACAATCACCTGGCGCTGACACTGACCCAGATGCTGATCGCCCTGATTGTCATGATCATCAACGGCAAGTTCTTCACCAGCGGCATCGGCTCGCTGATGCACGGCGCACCGAACATGGATACGCTGGTTGCGCTGGGGTCTTCGGTCAGCTTCGGCTGGAGCCTCTTTGTGTTCTATGAGATGTGCGGGATGATTACCCGCGGCTCGGCGAACATGGAGCTTATGGAGCTCTATCACGGGCAGCTGTATTTTGAATCCGCAGCCATGATCCCGGCCCTGATCACCGTGGGTAAGATGCTGGAGGCCATGTCCAAGGGCCGCACGACAGATGCCCTGAAAAGCCTCATGAAGCTGGCCCCGAAGACGGCGGTGCTGATCCGCGACGGCGAAGAGATCGAAGTCGGCATCGAACAGGTTCACCAGGGGGATGTTTTTGTCGTCCGGCCGGGAGAGAGCATTCCGGTGGACGGTGTCGTCCTTGAGGGCAGCAGCGCCGTAAATGAATCCGCCCTCACCGGCGAGAGCATCCCGGTGGATAAGCAAGCCGGAGATCCGGTCAGTGCCGCCACGATCAACCAGTCGGGCTTCCTCCGCTGCCGGGCGACACGGGTCGGGGAAGACACCACTCTCAGCCAGGTTGTCCGCATGGTCTCGGACGCTGCGGCGACCAAGGCGCCCATTGCCCGCATCGCGGACAAAGTTTCCGGCGTATTTGTTCCCGCGGTGATCGGAATCTCCGTTGTGGTCCTGATTGGCTGGCTGATTGCACCGGTGGCCATCATGGTGGGCAACGGCCTGGGCGCCAAAAACGGGATCCTCTTTAAAACAAGCGAGGCGCTGGAGCGGGCGGGAAAGGTCCAGATCATTGCCCTGGACAAAACCGGCACCATCACGGCGGGAAAACCGAAGGTAACGGATGTCCTCCCCGGAGCCGGATATACGGAGGAGAAGCTGCTGGAGCTGGCCTTTGCACTGGAGAACAGGAGTGAGCATCCGCTTGCCCGTGCGGTGGTAGAGACGGCAAAGGAACGCGGGCTGCAGGTACAGGAGGTGTCTGATTTCCAGACGCTGCCGGGAAACGGCCTTACGGCAATGCTGGACGGAAAGCGCCTTCAGGGCGGAAGTGAGACGTACATCTTTGGGATCCTGAATCCGAAGGCTGTCACCGGGGAGACGCGAGTGCAGAGCGAGCGGCTCGCCGCCCAGGGGAAAACGCCGCTGTTCTTCGCCGAAGACGGAAAACTGGCGGGCATTATCGCGGTTGCGGATGTTATCAAGGATGACTCTGCCGAAGCGGTGCGTCAGCTGCAGAACATGGGGATCGAGGTTGTCATGCTGACCGGTGACAACGAACGTACCGCGAGAGCCATCGGCGACGAAGCCGGAGTTGACAGGGTGATTGCAGGGGTTCTCCCAGATGGGAAGGAGAGCGTCATTCGCAGACTGCAGCAGAGAGGAAAGGTCGCCATGGTGGGTGACGGCATCAATGATGCTCCGGCGCTGACCAGAGCGGATATCGGCATCGCGATCGGCGCCGGAACGGATGTTGCCATCGACAGCGCGGATGTGGTCCTGATGAACAGCAGACTGACAGACGTGTCGGCCGCGATCCGCCTCAGCAGAGCGACCCTGCGCAACATTCATGAAAACCTTTTCTGGGCATTCTTTTATAATGCGATCTGCATCCCGCTGGCGGCGGGACTGTT
>CADAPN010000099.1 GCA_902789835.1 Oscillospiraceae bacterium | reverse complement strand
CCCATCAGCTCCGGCGGGGTCAACTACGGCGGCGCCACCCGTTCCCCCGGCTCTTCCATCAAGCCCCTGGCAAGCTACGGCCCCGCGCTCAACGAAGGGATCATTACCCCCGATACGCTGGTCAATGACGCCAACTATATTGTGCTCTCCGGCACGAGCTGGTATCCGCACAACGACAACTACGAAAACTATGGCGTTCTTTCGATCTATCAGGCGCTCAAGTGGTCTTTGAACACCGTCGCGGCCCAAATCGTGGACAAGCTGCCCAATGGTCCGCAGACCTCGTATGATTACCTGACACAGCGTCTCGGGATGACGCGTCCTACGCGCCCATGGCGCTGGGTCAGCTCACCAACGGCATTTCTGTGCGCGAAATGGCACAGGCCTACTGCGCGCTGGTCAACGACGGCGTCTTCACCTACAGCCGCACCTATTCCATGGTAACCGACAGCCGCGGAAACATCGTCCTGGACAACGTTCCTCAGACGATTGCCGCGTTTGATCCCAACACGGCCTACTGCCTGACCTGGATGATGAAAAACGCCGTCAACGAAGGCACCGGCACCGAAGCCCGGCTCAACAACGTCCCGGTCGCCGGCAAAACCGGCACCTCGGGCGAATACAAAGACCGCTGGTTTGCCGGGGTAACGCCCTACTATGTCGCCGTGGTCTGGACCGGTTTTGACATTCCCGAGCGGATCAACTCCAACGGGAATCCCGCCGCCCGCGTCTGGCGCCAGGTCATGAGCCAGGTCCACTCGGGGCTCCCCTGGGCGGATTTCACCTATCCCTATCTCGCACCCGATACCCATGTGTTTATCGAAGCCCCCACCCAGGTCGCCAGAACCGATCAAGACCTGATTGAAGAGGGCATTACCAGCGAAGACTTCGACAGTTCCTATTATTGGGACAATTTTAATAACACCACCCCCTGGCAGGGCGGCGACAGCGTCGTGATCATCGGCGGATAACGCCTTGACAGGCCGGTTGCGGTGTGTTATACCCTTTCATAAATCACGTTGCCTTTATCTCTCTCCGCCGGAGGCGGGAAGAGATCCCCACCGGGCAGTCCGTTCCGTTAAGCGGTATCCCGGTGCTGATAAAACAATTGGAGGTGTTTCATTTGGCAAAAGCTTTGGAGTATAAGGGTCATCCTCTCCAGCGGAAGGATAATTTTATCTACTACGGCAGCTTTGCGGACAAGTACGTGATCATGATGCAGATTCTCGACACCAAAAAGGTCAAGGATCTGGATGTCGCGACGAAGGTCTCCGTTCAGCTTCAACTGACGGACGCGTCGGTCAAGTCCCGCGATCGTATCGTAAAGAAAACGGAAAAAGACAGCCTGTATTCCGCCATCGACGTCGCGGCTGTCTGGTTGGAGCGTGCCCTTGCCGCGCGCTGAGGTTTAAAGAAGGTATTTTCATGCGAAAGGAACGCATCTGTGCGCTTGTTCTGACCGCCTGTCTGTCGGCGCTTCCGTCGGTCTCGGCCTATGCCGAGCAGGCGGTCGTCACCGGCGATGAGGTGAATGTCCGCAACGGTCCCGGCACCGTATACGGCATTTCGACAAGCGTCAACCGTGATACGGTGGTGGAGATTCTCGACCGCTCAAATCCCGATTGGTATCAGATCAGCTGGGACGGAGGGAGCGGTTATGTCTCCTCCCAGTTTCTGTCCCTCACAGAGGACAGCGGCGTCTCCGGCTCCGGCGGTTCCACGGTTTTTGTCGTTCAGGAGCCCGGCGCAAGCACGCTGGGAGAGACGCTTCCCCAGGAGCAGCTTGTCTATGTGCCCACGGACGGCACAATCCATACGGATGGTCCCTTCGTTCCGCCTTCCCCCACCCCCACAGCCGAGCTGACAGCGGGAGATCATTCTTCTGCCGGCTCCGACGTGTCCGGCACGCTCATCACGGTCACAGAACCTCGTTTTGTGATCGAAACCGTCCCCACGCCGAAGCCCTCCGAGCTGCCGGAGGCATTCCTCTCCGTCGGTGAACCGAAGCCTCTGCCCCAAACCGTGACCGGGCAAGTGATCGCACCCATCGAGGCCCCGGCCGCGGAGGCTGTCGGGAATCCGGCGGAAACAAGCCGCATGTTTTCCGCGGGAAATTCCGCTGCCGAAACCGACGCCGCCTCCGCGCCGCGTCTGAAGCTCGGCCAGGTGACCGGCAACGCCGTTCGGCTCCGTACCGGTCCCGGCTCTTCCTACTCCATTATCGGGACCTATGACGAGGGTACCGAGGTCACCATCTCCGGGATCTCCGGGGAATGGGTGGCGGTCTCCCTCCCCGCCGAGCATGTCAACGGGTATATCTTTTCCGATTTCATCGAAGAGCTTAGCCCCGACAGCGCTGCGGAAGCCAACGCTTCCATGAACAGCGGCGTCGCCACCGGGAATTACGCCCCCTCCTCCGATCAGATCAAGGACGGCTATATCACCGGTACCGGTGTACGCCTGCGGGAATCTCCCTCCATGTCTGCGAAGATTCTCGATGAGCTGAATTACGGGACCGCCGTGAGAATCACCGGCGTTTCTCAGGACTGGCTCCGCGTCATCGCCAACGGCAAAGACGGTTACGTCTCGGCGCCCTTTGTGACAGAGGGAACCTACGCGCCGGAATCCGGACTCAGCAGCGCGTCCGGGACCGAACTCGGAAAGGAGATTGCGTCCTACGCCCTTCAGTATGTGGGCACCCCGTATAAGTGGGGCGGTAAATCTCCCGAAACCGGCTTTGACTGCTCCGGATTTGTTCAGTATGTCTTCGGCCAGTTCGGCCTCCAGACCAGCCGTGTCTCCAATGACGCGCTTTCCGACGGTGTCCATGTGGATCCGGCGGATCTTCAGCCGGGCGACCTGCTCTGTTTCTATTCCGGGAACAATTACGTCGGCCATCTCGGCATCTATGTGGGAGACGATCTGTTTATCCATGCGGCAAACTCCGACCTCGGTGTCGTCACAACTTCTCTGACCACCGGGTACTATGCTTCCCGCGGTTATGAGATCCGAAGATTGACCTGATCCCGTTTCCCAACAGCAGACCCCCTGCCTTTCGGCAGGGGGTCTGCTGTTTTATCTCTCGAATCGGGCGCTCCCCCGCCGTACAGCGGCGGGCTTTCGCTTATTTGCCCACACAGAAGCGTGCGAAGATCTGATTGGTGACATCTTCCCGAATGCTTGCCCCCGTCAGTTCCCCCAGGGCCTGCATGGCGTTCTCTGTCTCTGTCAGGATGATATCCGGCGTCATTCCCGCCTCCAGGGCTTTGCAGGCGGCATCCATGCTTTCCGCCGCCCGGCGCACCGCGTCCGCCTGCCTCACATTGGTCAGGATCTCCCCCGCCGGGACCGCCGGCAGCGGAAAGAGCGCTTTGATTCTCTCCTCCAGCTGTTCCAGTCCCTCTCCGGTCACGCTGCTCACCGACACCACCGGAAGCCGTGTCTCCGGAAGCGGAAACCGCTGCGGCAGGTCGGTTTTGGAAATCACCGCGATTCCATGCTCCGCGCGTTCTGCCGTACGGAGGATCTGCTCCGCTGCCGCACTGCTCTCGCCGTTGCCGTCGATGACCGCAAGCACCAAAGACGCAGACGCCGCGGCGGCAAGACTTCTCTGAACACCGAGCTGTTCCACCCGGTCGTCCGTTTCACGGATGCCTGCCGTGTCGATCAGACGCAGACTCACGCCGCCCAGCTGAACCCGCTCCTCAACGGTGTCCCGCGTTGTGCCCGGCACATCCGTGACGATCGCCCGCTCATAGCCCAGCAGCGCGTTCAGCAGAGAGCTCTTCCCTGCGTTCGGAAGGCCGATGATGGCGGTGGGGATACCGCTGTTCATCATCTGTCCTCTTTCAAAGGTGCCAAGCAGCCTCTCCAGGCTCCGCTGTCCGCCTGTCAGCATATCACGGTAGCTCTGAATTTCGAATTCCTCGATGTCCTCGTCCGGATAATCCAGCACTGCATGGAAATGTGCGCTCATATCGACGAGCTCGTCATAAATCGCCGCCGCTTTCCGGTGGATCGCCCCGGAGAGCTGTCCGGCCGCGTTGCGCACGGCCTCGGCCGTCTCGGCGTCAATCAGGTCGATCACCGCCTCGGCAGAGCTGAGGTCCATCCGCCCGTTCAGAAACGCCCGCTTCGTAAACTCCCCCGGACCGGCCTGTCTGGCCCCGAGGGCAAAGAGCTCCTTCAGCAGCACCTGCAGCAGCATCGGTGACCCGTGGCATTGAAACTCCACCGTGTCCTCCCCGGTGTAGCTCTGCGGTCCCCGGCTGACCGTACACAGGCAGAGATCCAGGAGCTCCCCTTTGGCGCTTCGCAGTTCCCCGTATACCAGTTTCCGGTCCTTTGCATCCTTCAGGCGTCCCCCCGCGCAGGGGGAAAACAGCCGGTCTGCCAGCTCGATGCTGCGCTCTCCCGACATGCGTACGATGCCGATCGCCGCGACCTGCTGGCCGGTGGCAATGGCGGCAATGGGTTCAGCCATAGCGGCTCCTTTCTTCAAAAAAACACCCCCGCGCAAGCGGGGGGATTTTATCTTCCTTTTGCTTCAGATCCGAGGCGCTTACTTCCCGTTTCTGGAAGCCTCCGCCGTGCGTTCGTCCATCCGCTCCGACACAAAGTAGCTGAGCGACAGCAGACTGTCGGAAAAATGGACATTCTCGACAATAATGGGGCTGTTCGGTTCTGTCAGTTCCATGTTGGTAAAGTTCCAGATTGCCTCAATCCCGTTGTCCGTCAGGATCTTCGTCACATTGACCGCGACTTCCTTCGGCACGCAAAGCACCGCAAGCGCGATGTCATTGGCTTTCAGATACTCCTCCAGCTGTGCCTCCGCCAGAATGGGAACCCCTTTGAATTCCGTCCCGATCAGGCTTTCTTTGATGTCGAAAGCCGCTGCCAGCTCCACGCCGCACTCGGCAAAGCTGAAGTTGTCCATCAGCGCGTGGCCGATGTTGCCGACGCCCACGAGGATCGCCTTGTATCCCCTGTCCATTCCGAGAATGGACGCGATCTGCTCCCGCAGACCGGAGACATTGTATCCGTAGCCCTGCTGGCCAAACTCACCGAAGCAGCTGAAATCCTGTCGGATCTGCGACGGCGTCAGGCCGAGCTGCTGCCCAAGTTCAAAGGAAGAAATTCTGTTGATCCCGTTTTCCTGCAATTCGTCCAGCTTCCGAAGGTAACGCGGCAGGCGCCTGATCACGTTGTTCGAAACCTTAACCCGTTTCACCATCAAATCTCCTCTGTCTGTCTTAAAGTAAAATGATATTAATATTATATCATAACAAAAAGTCCGGTTCAAGCGCCAATTTAGGGAAAATGTTCCGTTTTGTCAGCGATTCGTTAAGAAAGTTCCCGTTTGATCCGGGAAACGATTGTCCGGATCTCCGCAAGGGTCTCCACATGCACCATCTGCTGGCGATAGCTTCCGGAATACGGAACCCCGTGCAGATACCAAGGGAGCTGATGCCTTGCCTCCATGCAGGCCGAGCGCTCTCCGCGCCGTTCGGCCAGGCGTTCTATCTGATGCAGCGCGGCGTCCATCCGTTCCCCCAGGGGCGGCTTCTCCGGTTCCGCTTCTCCGTTGATGGCCGCATTCGCCCGGGAAAACAGCCAGGGATCTCCGAAGCAGCCTCTTCCGATCATGACCGCGTCACAGCCGGTATAGCGCAAAAGATGCGCCGCGTCTTCCCCGCTGAACACATCCCCATTGGCCGTCACTGGGATCGTTACCGCCTTTTTGACCTCCCGGATAATGTCCCAGTCCGCTCTCCCGGCATAGAGCTGTGCCCTCGTTCGCCCGTGTACCGCGAGTCCGGCGGCGCCCGCCTGCTCGCAGCCGCGGGCAAATTCCACCGCGTTCACGTTTCCGTTGTCCCAGCCTTTGCGGAACTTGACCGTAACCGGGACGGGCACCGCCCCGACTACCGCTTCGACAATTCGGTACGCCAGCTCCGGATCCTTCCCACCGGGCAGCCCATGTTGATGTCCACGACAGCCGCCCCGGAGAGCTCCGCCGCCATCTGCGCCGCCTCGGCCATGACCGACGGCTCGTGACCGAAAATCTGAACCGCCGCCGGGGTCTCCTCCTCCGAAAGCCAGAGCAGTTCCCGGCTCTTGAGGTCGCCGTAGGTCAATGCCCGGGCGCTGACCATCTCGGTGGTCGTGAAGGCCGCGCCGCAGCGTCTGCAGAGTTCCCGGAACGCAAAGTCCGTCACCCCCGCCATCGGAGCAAGGACCACGCGCCCCTTTAGTTCGACGGTTCCAATCCTCATGGCTTCAGATCCAGGCCGACCGGGCAATGGTCCGAGCCCTGAATCTCCGGAAAAATATAGGCCCCCTGTACGCGGTCTCTCAGGCGGTCGGAAATAACGAAATAGTCGATGCGCCAGCCCACGTTCCGCTCTCTGGCTTTCGCCCGGTAGCTCCACCAGGAATAGGCGTCCGCGCGATCCGGATACAGCCAGCGGAAGCTGTCGGTGAACCCGGCGTTCAGAAGCTCGGTAAATTTGCCGCGCTCTTCATCCGAGAAGCCCGGATTGCCCACATTGGTCTTCGGGTTTTTCAGGTCAATTTCTTCATGCGCCACGTTCATATCCCCGCAGGCAATGACCGGCTTCACCCGGTCCAGTTCACAGAGATAAGCCCGGAAGTCGTCCTCCCAGCGCATGCGGTAGTCGATGCGTTTCAGGCCGTCCTGGGCGTTGGGCGTGTACACGCAGACCAGAAAATGGTCTTCAAACTCCAGTGTCACGGCCCGGCCTTCGGTGTCGTGCTCCGGAATTCCGAGATTATACCGGACCGAAAGCGGTTTCTTTCTCGTAAAAATCGCCGTGCCGGAGTAGCCTTTCTTCTCGGCGTAGCTCCAGTAGCTCTCATAACCCGGCAGCGTCAGATCCGTCTGGCCCTCCTGCAGCTTGGTCTCCTGCAGGCAGATGCAGTCCGCCTCCAGCGGCAGCACGCTCTCCGTAAAGCCCTTTTTCTGCACGGCCCGAAGTCCGTTCACGTTCCATGAGATATATCTTGTCACAGCTTTTCTTCCTCCTCCCGGTTTCCTCTCGCATCCGCCAGCGCCGCATCGCGCAGGCGCGGCGGCTCTCCGGCCCGTCCGTCCAGGGTCTTCTCGCCCCGCACCGCGACAAGCATCTTGATCGGGACGCCTTCCTCCATAAACCGGCGCTCATAGTCGGTCAGGATTCCCTGAACCCCCTCGGCGTGCAGGTCCCGCGTCAGCGTCCGAAGGGTCCAGCCCTCCTGCTCCAGCTGCTGCACCGACCACTCGAAAAGCGCGCTGTTGTCCGTCTTGAAGCGGATCTCCCCGCCGAGCGGCAGCAGATCCGCATAAATCCGCAGGAAGGAGGGCGCGGTAAGCCGGAACTTCGCATCCCGGCTCTTCGGCCAGGGGTCACAGAAGTTGATATAGATCCGGTCCAGTTCTTCCGGCATAAAAATCTCCCGCAGCTTCGCCGCGTCATAATCCAGGAAACAGACATTCCGGAGTCCCGCGGTCTGCGCCCGCTCCATGGCCAGGATCATCGCGTCCGGCACCTTCTCGATGGCAATGAGATCCTGCTCCGGCTCCGATGCGGCCAGGGCGCAGGTAAAGCTTCCCTTTCCGCAGCCGATCTCCAGATTCAGGCCCCGTCCCTCTGTCCGCCAGGTTCCTTTCCGGGCTTCCGGTTCTGTCACAAGGTATTCTTTGCAGCGCTCCATCCTCGGTTCCAGATTGTGGCGCT
Organism: Oscillospiraceae bacterium; assembly: GCA_902789835.1. The sequence goes on along the minus strand of CADAPN010000099.1, from coordinate 5,163 downwards.
TTCGCATTCTCAATTCCCTCACACCTTTCCCGCGAAGCATATCACAGCTTTTGAAAAACATCAAGCTTCACTTCACAAAAGGCCGAAAACGTGCTATGATACCCGCAGCGTTATTCCACTTGAAATCCACTTTGCCGGAGGTCTCCATGGCCGATCAACTCGAAGCAATCCTGGCGGAAGGACTCACCGCGCTCTGCCTTCCCTATACGGACGACACCCTGCGCCGCTTCCGCCTTTTCTATACCCTGCTCTCGGAGCGCAGCCAGCAGATGAATCTCACCGCCATCAGCGGTGAAGCGGATGTCGCGCGGCTCCATATGCTGGACTGCGCGGCGGTCCTGCCCCAGGTATCCTTTGCGGGAAAGCGGGTTCTGGACGTCGGCAGCGGTGCGGGCTTCCCCGGGCTGGTGCTGAAGCTTCTCTGCCCCGATCTCTCTCTCACCCTTCTGGACAGCACCCAGAAGCGGGTACAGTTCCAGCAGGAGGTCTGTGCGGCGCTGGATCTCAGGGACGTGACCTGTCTTCATCTTCGCGCGGAAGAAGCCCCGCCGGAGATGCGGGAACGCTATGATCTTGTGGTCTCCCGCGCGGTCGCCCGACTGAGCATTCTTTCCGAGCTTTGCCTGCCCTTTGTCGCGGTGGGCGGAAGCTTCCTTGCGATGAAAGGTCCCGCGGCGGATGAAGAGCTCTCGGAGAGCCGCAGCGCCCTACGCCTTCTCGGTGGGGCGGAGCCCTCGGTCCTGCATTACAGCGTTCCGGGCCTGGATGCCGCAAGGACGCTGGTCGTTTCGAAGAAGCTCCGTTCGACCCCGCCGAAGTATCCCCGCCGCTTTGCCCAGATCAAAAAACAGCCTCTGTAACAAAAGCTCCCCGCCAAAGGCGGGGAGTTTCACTCATATCCCGATCAGCCTGTTTCCCTTCCACCCGAGGGCAGCCAGGCCTCTTTTGTCCAAAACTCCCCGCCGGAGGCGGGGAGTTTTGCTTTCCCATTAACTTGTTACTTCCACCCGAAGGTCGCAAGCCCGTAAATGTACAGCACGATCACACAGACCGGAACGAAATACTTGAAGATCGGCTTCATCCAGTTCTGCACCTTCAGGCCCTTGCCGGCGTTGGCTTCGGCCACGAAGTTATCCCAGCCCCAGCCGCATCCGTAGCAGCAGAAGATCGAGAAGATAAACGCGCCCAGAGGAAGCAGATTGGTGCTGACAATGAAATCCCAGAAGTCCAGCCAGGCAGAGCCTTCCGCAAAAGGCTGGAAGTGGAACACGCTGTAGCCAAGCGCCGTCGTCAGGGCAAGAAGGAAGATTCCGATGCCGCAGACGATGCAGCCCTTCGGGCGGCTCCAGCCGGTGAGCTCGCGCACGCAGGCGAGGATGTTTTCAAATACCGCGAGCTCCGTTGAGAAGGCCGCAAAAACCATGAACAGGAAGAACAGGCTGCCCCAGATGCGTCCGCCCGACATGTTGTTGAACACGGTCGCCATCGTGTCAAACAGCAGCGACGGTCCGGCGTTCACTTCGATCCCGTAGGTGAAGCAAGCCGGGAACATGATGAAGCCCGCCATGATCGCGACGAAGGTGTCGAGGATAATCACGTTGACCGACTCGCCCATCAGGGAGTGATCCTTGCCGATGTAGCTTCCAAAGATCGCCATGGAGCCGATGCCGATGCTCAGCGTGAAGAACGCCTGGTTCATCGCCGCCACAATCACCGAGCCCGTAATCTTCGAGAAGTCCGGCACCAGATAGAACTTCAGGCCTTCTTTGGCACCCGACAGCATGCCGCTGTGTACCGCGAGAATCAGCATCAGCGCGAAAAGCGCCACCATCATGTACTTGGTCACCCGCTCCAGGCCGCCCTGCAGGTCAAAGCTCAGCACGCCGAAGCCAAGCACCACCGCGATGGCAAGATAGATCACGTTGACCCCGGGATTCGTAATCATGCCGACGAAGCCGAGGTCCGCGCTCCTGCCGGTGAGAAACTGCACAAAGTAGTACATCATCCAGCCGGTCACAACCGTATAGAACGCCATCAGGGCAAGGTTTCCGACCAGGGCAAGATATCCGTGGATATGCCACTTCTGCCCCGGCTTTTCCAGCTTATGATACATCCGGACCGGGCTTGCCTGGGAGGCCCTTCCCATGGCAAATTCCATGGTCATCGCCGGCAGACCGAGCAACAGCAGGCAAAGTACATAAACCAGCACAAAACCGCCGCCGCCGTACTGACCGGTCATCCACGGGAACTTCCATACGTTTCCGCAGCCGATCGCACAGCCCGCGCTGAGCAGAAGGAAGCCAAGACGGCTGCCGAGTTTTTCTCTTTCCTGATTCATAATCGCACATCCTTTCTTTTGACCGTTATGATCAGTTTGGTTTTATTATACCAATCCTTCATAAAAAATCAATAAAAAGTTCACATCTGTTTCTCTATTTTCGTTCTTTTCCCGGCCGGTGCCCGAAACAGGAGGGAAGGTACGCTCCTCGAAGCATACCTTCCCTCCTGTTTCTATTGGTTTTTTCACTTATATTAATTCATTCCGTTCCGTGCCGGACGCTCTTCGCCGTTTCAGACCGCAACCAGTTCCGGCTGCTCCGTCTCGGCTTTTTTCGTTCTGTGCTTCGGCAGGATTCCCGCCAGTGTCAGGAGCTCCGTCACCTCGGAGACCGGAACGATCTCAATTGCGTTTTTGACTTCATCCGGGACATCCCGCAGGTCTTCCACGTTCTCCGCCGGAATAAAGACCTTCTTCACGCCGGCCCGGTGTGCCGCCAGCAGCTTTTCCGGGAGTCCGCCGATGGCCGTCACCGCGCCGCGCAGCGATACTTCGCCCGTCATGGCCCAGTCGGCCGGGAAGGCAACACCGCTCACCAGCGAGGCGATGGCCGTCGTCATCGTGACGCCGGCGGACGGACCGTCCTTGGGCACCGCCCCCTCCGGCACATGGATATGCAGGTCGTTGTCCTTGAAGAGCTTGGCCTTCTCCGGGAACAGGCTCTTCACCAGGCTCACGGCGATCAGGGCGGATTCCTTCATGACATCGCCAAGCTTTCCCGTGGTCTGGATGCGTCCGCTGCCTTTGGTGAACAGCGATTCGATGTACAGGATCTCCCCGCCGACACTGGTCCAGGCCAGGCCCGTCACCACGCCCGGCTTCTGTTTCTCCGGGACATGGCTGTGCCGGACCGGACGCATATCCAAATCGTCCCGAAGCTGCTCCGGCGTCACGGAAAAGACCGTCTGATCCTTCCCTGCCAGTGCCACCGCGGCACTGCGGCAGAGGGTGTCGATCCGCTTGCGCAGTCCGCGCACACCGGCCTCGCGGGTGTAGTCGGAGATCAGGGTGTTGATCACCTCGTCGGAGATCTCAATCTGCCCCGGTCCGATGCCCATGGCCTTCATCGCCGAAGGCAGCAGATGCTCCCGCGCGATGGAGAGCTTCTCGATGGGGGTATAGCCGTCGAACTGTATAACCTCCATGCGGTTCAGAAGCGGCTCGGGAATCGTGTCGGTCGTGTTCGCCGTGCAGATGAACAGCACATCCGACAGATCGTAAGGCACGTTCATGTAGTGATCCGTAAACGTGTCATTCTGCTCCGGGTCCAGGACCTCCAGCAGGGCGCTGGCCGGGTCGCCGTTATAGGACGCAGAGAGCTTGTCCACTTCGTCCAGGACCACGACCGGGTTCGACGCGCCGCTTTTCTGGATGCCGTCCATGATTCTGCCCGGCATCGCGCCGATGTAGGTCCGCCGGTGGCCGCGGATGTCCGCTTCGTCCCGGACGCCGCCCAGACTCACGCGGACATATTCCCGCTTCAGGGCCTTTGCGATGCTTCGGCCGATGCTGGTCTTGCCGGTGCCAGGCGCGCCCACGAAGAGCAGAATCGAACCCGACTGCTCCCGCTTGAGGTTCATGACCGCAATCTGTTCGATCACGCGGCGCTTGACCTTCTTCAGGCCGTAGTGGTCCGCTTCCAGGACTTCCCGTGCCTCGTCCAAGTCGATGATCTCGGGCTCGGTCTTCTTCCAGTTCAGCGAAGTGACAAAGTCCAGATAGTCATAGAGCATGCCGTACTCCGGCGACTTGTTTCCCTCCTGCTTCAGGCGGTTGAGCACCTTGGTCGCCTCCGCCCGGGCGGTCTCGTTCATGCCGGATTCCTCGATCTTCATCTCGAACTTCCGGACATCGGAAACCTGCTCCGGATGCATCTCATCCAGCTCGCGCTGCAGGTACTCCAACTGCTTCTTGATGGCGGATTCCTTATAAATGTCCTGATATTCCTTCTGGTGGGCGGAGTTTGCGTCATTCGTGACCTTGGTCACCTCGAGGAACTCGTAGATCAGCTTCTCCATCAGCTCTGCCCGGCGCAGGGCGCTGTCCTCCGCCAGGATCTCATAGTATTCCTCATTGCTCGCCTTCATCCAGATGGAGAGCATTCCCGCCAGGGTCCCGAGCGAGTCCATGTGTTCCACATAGGCCGCCGCAGCAGCGCCCCACTGATACCCCTGGGAAAACTCCTTCACGGCCTCTTTCGCCTGGTGAAGCTTCTCTTCCGCCACTTCCTCGGCCATGTCCTGGATATCCGTCCGGCGGCTCGTCATCAGGGAGATTGAGCGGTCGCGGTTGATCACGACGCTTTCGATGTTCACCCTTGCCGTGGCATGCACCACCGCATAGCCGTCATTGCTGATCTCCGAGACGGTTCCCAGCAGTCCGATCGGATAGAAGCTCTCCTCCGTCCGTTCGGCCTTGCTCTGGTCCTCCCGGGAAACAAGCAGAATGACCTTCTCATCAATGCCCACATTCCCGGCGAGGTAGCGGAACTGATCCCTGCGAAAATACACATCCGAATCCGGCGCAATCAGCTTTTCATATACCGGAATAACTGTCATATTAATCTTCCTCCATAGTAGGTTGGTTTTATTAGTTTACAGTATACTCAGGTCATTCCGGTCTTTCATGAATATATTGTTAATTGTTTTATATAAATCTTTTTGTAAATTATATTTCCTATCGTCGGTTTTGTGCAGGAAAAAGAAGGAAATAGTGCTTGACAAATGGGCAAAAAGGAGTATAATAACAGAGCTTGACGGGGTGTAGCGCAGCTGGTAGCGCGCTTGGTTCGGGACCAAGAGGCCCGGAGTTCAAATCTCCGCACT
>CADAPN010000098.1 GCA_902789835.1 Oscillospiraceae bacterium | reverse complement strand
CGGCGCGGGCCACGGCTCCACCATGAAGGACAAGCAGGGAAACTGGTGGCACACCTCCACCATGCGCATCTCGGTCAACCACGATTTCGAGCGCCGCGTCGGTCTCTGGCCCGCGGGCTTCGATGAAGACGGCGAGCTTTTCTGCAACCAGCGCTGCGGCGACTGGCCGATGGCCGCCGAGGGCGATCCCTGGCGTGATCCCGCGTGGATGCTGCTGAGCGTCGGTAAAGCGGTGACGGCATCCTCCTTCGTCCCTAAGCATGAGCCGGAAAAAGCGACGGAGGAGAACGTGCAGACCTGGTGGCGCGCGGCCTCGAACAGCCGGGACGAGTGGCTGTGCGTGGATCTGGGCAAGATCTTCGACATTCACGCCGTTCAAGTGAACTTTGCCGATGATAAACTGGACATCCGCTGCCCGGGTGAGATCCGCCCCGGTTCTCAGGCGCGATACATCGAAGAGCAGGACTACGCGACCCAGTGGAAGCTGGAGGGCAGCTCAGACGGCGAGCGCTGGTTTATGATCGAGGACAAGTCCGATGCGCAGACCGATCTCAGCCATGATCTGATCGTCCGGGAGCATGGCTTTGCAGCCCGGTACCTGCGTCTGAGCGATATGGCGGTACCCTATGGGCAGAACCCCTGCGTCTCCGGCCTGCGTGTGTTCGGCTTGGGCGACGGCGAAAAGCCCGCCGCGCCTGCGTTTACCGCCGCACGGACGGGCGATCTGGATATGACCGTTATGATTTCTGAGAAGCCGGATGCACTGGGCTTCAACATTCTTTTCGGTGCAAGCCCTGAAAAACTCTATCATAGCTATATGGTCTTTGCTGCCGGATCGCACCGCATCGGCGCGCTGATCAAAGGAAGAGAATACTATGTTCGCGTGGACGCCTTCAACGAAAAAGGATTCACCGAGGGCGCCTGTATCAAGCTAAGTTGAGGAGGAGACGACATGAGCTTTCCCAAGGTTTTTTTCATCGGAGCCGCCACGGCCGCCCATCAGGTGGAGGGCAACAATATCCACAGCGACTACTGGGCGCAGGAACATCTGCCACACACCAGCTTTACAGAGCCCAGCGGCATTGCCTGCGATCACTACAACCGCTATGAGGAGGACATCATGCTTCTGGCCGACGCGGGGCTGAACGCCTACCGCTTCTCTGTCGAGTGGGCGCGCATCGAGCCGGAGGAAGGGCAGTTTGACGAAAACGAGATCGAGCACTACCGCAAGGTGATCGCCTGCTGCAAAGCGCATGGCGTGGAGCCCATCGTGACCCTGATGCACTTTACCAGTCCTGTGTGGCTGATCCGTAAGGGCGGCTGGGAGGCCGAGAGCACCATCGAGTACTTCCGCCGCTACGCGGCCTATGTGACGGAAAAGCTGGGAGCAGAGCTTCACTACATCTGCACCATCAACGAGGCCAACATGGGTCTGCAGCTGGCCGCCATCGCCAAACGCTTCCAGCTCATGGCCCAGCAGGCGGCAAAGGCCAAAAGCGCCGAAGGAACAGTGCAGGTGGGCATGAACTTTGAAAAGATGATGGAGAACATGAAGTTTGCCGCCATGGAAAACGCCCAGGTTTTCGGCACGCCCCAGCCCCAGGTCTTTGTCTCTTCCCGCACGCCGGAGGGCGATGCACTGGTGTTCCGCGCCCATCAGGCGGCGAAGGAGGCGATTAAGGCGCTCTATCCCGAGATCAAAGTCGGCATCACCCTCTCCATGCACGATCTGCAGGCGCTTCCCGGCGGGGAGAAGTTTGCCGAGGACGCCTGGGATGAGGAATTCCGCCACTATCTGCCCTTTATCCAGGGTGACGATTTCCTCGGCGTGCAGAACTACACCCGTACCCAGTACGGCCCGGAGGGGCAGCTGCCCTGTCCGGAGGGAGCGGAACTGACGCAGATGGATTATGAGTTCTATCCGGAGGCGCTGGAGCACGTGATCCGCAGGGTGCATGATGATCGTGACTGAAAACGGCGTGGCCGTCTCAGACGACAGCCGCCGGGTGGAGTTTATCCGCCGCGCGCTTGCCGGTGTGGAGAGCTGCGTCAAAGATGGCATCCCCGTCAAGGGCTATATGTACTGGAGCCTGATGGACAACTTCGAGTGGCAGAAGGGCTTTTCCATGACCTTCGGCCTCATCGCCGTCGACCGCGCCACACAGATGCGCACGCCCAAGGAGAGCCTTGCCTTCCTTGGAACTTATACGAAGTAAATTGACGCTTTTTGCAAAAAAGGGGGTGAGGATGTGGAGAACGAGACTTTATATCGGGACAAGCCGGTCTGGACGGCGATCTGGAGCCTGGTGATTCCCTCTGTTCTGACCATTCTGGTCATGGTCGTTTACAACCTGGCAGACATGTTTTTCATTGCCATGCTGGGTGACGACACTCAGGTCGCAGCCGTGGCGGTGGTCGGTCCTGTTTTCAGCGTGGCCAATGCAGTGGCGACGACCATCGGCGCGGGCGGCTGCACGCTGATCGCGCGCACCCTCGGCGCAGGGGAGCGGGAAAAGGCCTCGTCGTTGGCCAGCCTATGCGTCTGGACGGCACTTGGCTTCGGACTCGTCTTTGCCGTTCTTCTTTTGCTTTTCTCCACCCCTGCCCTGCATATCCTCGGCGCGACGGAAGATCTGCTAACTTATTCCGTCCGCTATCTGCGTATCCTCGCGATCGGATCGCCGCTGATGCTGTTTTCTGTCTCGACAGCGTCCATCGTCCGTGCCGAGGGTGTCATTATCCCCGGCATGATGAGCCACATGGCCGGGACGGTGACAAATCTGGTGTTGGACCCCTTGTTCATCCTGGCCCTTCATATGGGCGTCAGCGGCGCGGCACTGGCAACGGTGATCGGCAATTTGGCGGCTTCCCTACTGCTCGTCCGATCGATCCGCGGAAACTGTGCGGTCGTTCGGCTCTCTCCAGCCTGTGCGCGCGGCATGCTGCCCCGGCTCCCGTCTGTCCTGGCAACAGGCCTTCCCAACGGTGCGAGCAGCATCCTCTCGGGTTTGGCCTCCACCTTTTCCAATCGGCTTCTACATAGCTACGGCTCCGGCGCGATCGCGGCCATGGCCGCCGCGGGGCGTTCGGTGATGGTGATCACCATGGTGCAGATGGGGATCTGTATGGGTGTGTCGCCCCTGCTGTCCTACACTTACGGGGCGAAGGCCCGTGACCGGCTGCGTGAAACGCTGGGAAAGACCGCGCTGCTGAGCTTTTCTTTCGGCCTGCTCTCTGCGGTCGGTTGCTTCTTCGGACGCGTAGCGCTGCTAAAGCTTTTTTTACAGGATCCGACAAACCTTGCGCTCGGCGGCAGCCTCATGATCTGGCTCATCGCGGTCAGTCCGCTCCTCGGGTTCTACTATCTCAGCACCAACTTCCTGCAGGCAACGGGTCACGCCTTCCAGGCCACGCTGGCTTCCGTGTTGCGGCAGGGGCTTTTGCTGATCCCGCTGCTTTATCTGCTCCACGCATGGATGGGGCTGACGGGGATCGCCGCCGCGCACACAGCCGCCGATGCACTCTCCGTTGTGGCCGCGGTTTGTATGGCGTTCAGAGCATACAAGGAAACGAGACTTTTTTGCGAATTATAATGTGATATAGAATATGTCGGTCTTCAGAAATAAGGAGGATATTCCATGCCGATGCAAATGGGCTTTCGCTGGTACGGCGAAGGGAATGACAAAATCAAGCTGTCGGATATCCGGCAGATACCGGGGGTGAGCACCATCGTCTGGGCGCTGCACGATAAGATGCCCGGCGAGATCTGGCAGCCCGAAGAGATCAAAAAGGTGATAGATCAGATTACCGCCGCGGGCTTCAACGGCGACGTAGTCGAAAGCGTGAACGTGCATGACGACATCAAAATCGGCCTGCCTTCAAGAGACGCTTACATCGACAACTACATCCAGACCATCCGCAACCTCGCCCCCTTCGGCGTGAAGGTCATCTGCTACAATTTCATGCCCATCTTCGACTGGACCCGCAGCGACCTGTTCCATCCCGTCGGCGACGGATCGACGGCGCTCTACTACCAGAAGGACATGATCCAGGACGACCCGAAGCAGATGGCCGATTATGTGATGAGCTTCACCGAGAAGTATCACATGACCTTCCCCGGCTGGGAGCCGGAGCGCATGGCGAAGCTTGACGAGCTGTTTGAGAAGTACAAGGATGTAACCAAAGAAAAGCTTTGGGCCAATTTCAAGTACTTCCTCGAAAGACTGATGCCCGTGTGCCATGAGACCGGCATCAAAATGGCTGTTCACATGGACGATCCCCCCTGGGACATCTTCGGCCTGCCCCGTCTGCTCATCGACGCAGAAAGTATAGACCGCTTCCTGCAAATGGTGGACGACCCGTACAACTGCCTGACGCTCTGCTCCGGCAGCCTCAACGCCAACCCTTCAAATGACGTGGCCGCGATCGTCCGCAAACACGCCGACCGCATCGCCTTCGCGCATATCCGCAACGTCAAGCACTTTCCGAACGGCGACTTCTCCGAAGCCAGCCATCGGGACTGCGACGGCGAGACCGGCATCCTCGATATTATGCGTGCCTATCACGACGCCGGTTGGGAGGGCTATATCCGCCCCGATCATGGGCGGCACCTCTGGGACGAGAAGCCGGGCAATGTGCGCCCCGGTTACGGACTGTATGACCGCGCCCTCGGCATCATGTACATGCTGGGCGCCTGGGATATGATGGATAAGGAGAAAAACTGACATGGAGAAAAACGTACTGAATACCGATCTGAGCGGCAAGGTGGCCGTGGTCACGGGCGCGGGCGGCGTGCTCTGCTCTGAATTTGCGAAGGTTCTGGCCCGCGCGGGCGCCAAGGTGGCCCTTCTGAACCGCACCCAGGAGAAGGCGCAGAAATACGCCGACGAGATCAACGCCGCGGGCGGCGTTGCCATCGCTTATGGCTGCAACGTACTGGACAAGGCGCAGACCTATGCCGTGGCGGAGCAGGTGCTGGCAGATCTCGGCCCCTGCGATATCCTCATCAACGGCGCCGGCGGCAACAATCCCAAGGCCACCACAGACAAGGAATACTATGAAGACGGTGACATCGACAGCGACACCAAGAGCTTCTTCGATCTGGACGAGGAGGGCGTGGAGAGCGTTTTCAACCTCAACTTCCTCGGCACCCTGATCCCCACCCAGGCCTTCGCCCGACAGATGCTGGGACGCGAGGGCTGCTGCATTCTGAACATCAGCTCCATGAACGCCTTCACCCCCCTGACCAAGATCCCGGCCTATTCCGGGGCCAAGGCCGCGGTGACGAACTTCACCCAGTGGCTGGCGGTGCACTTTTCCAGGCAGGGCATCCGCGTCAACGCGATTGCCCCGGGCTTCTTCTCCACGGCCCAGAACGCCAAGCTCCTCTGGAACGAGGACGGGACTCCCACGGCCCGCACGGGCAAGATCCTGGCGGCCACGCCCATGGGGCGCTTCGGCGAGAGCAAGGAGCTCTCCGGCGCGCTGCTGTTCCTGCTCAACAACGAGGCTGCCGGCTTCATCACCGGTGTGACCATTCCCGTCGACGGCGGTTTCTCCGCTTACAGCGGCGTTTAAGGAGGAAGAAAATGAACGCTTTCAATCAGAAAATTTCTGAGATCGGCGTGGTGCCGGTCATCAAGCTCAACCACCCGGAGCGAGACGCTGCCGATCTCGGCAGGGCCCTCTGCGCGGGCGGTGTGCCGGTGGCGGAGATCACCTTCCGCGCTACGGGGGCAGATATCGCCATCAAGCTTATGAAGGAAGCCAATTCCGACATGATCGTGGGCGCGGGAACGGTCACGCGTACCGAGCAGATCGACGCTGTCATCGCGGCGGGCGGCGAGTTTATTGTCACGCCCGGCTTCGACCCGGAGTTGGTCCAGTATGCCCAGGAGAAGAGCATCCCCATTTTCCCCGGCTGCACTACCGCCAGCGAGTATCACCAGGCTCTCAAATACAATCTGGAAGTGATCAAATTTTTCCCCGCCGAGCAGTCGGGGGGCCTTGCCAAGATCAAGGCACTCTCAGCGCCTTTCCCCATGTTCCACGTGATGCCCACCGGCGGCATCAGTCTGAAAAATCTGAAGGAGTACCTGTCCAGTCCGGTCATCGCGGCCTGCGGCGGCAGCTATATGGTCACGGCCGATCTGATCGACAACCAAAAGTGGGACGAGATCACGGAGCTCTGCAAAAAGTCCAGAGAAATTGTCAAGGAAGCGAGGGCTTAACATGGAACTGAATTTACGTCCGAGAGAAGAATGCCGTTTTGATGCTGTGAGCCTGGGGGAAATCATGCTGCGTCTGGACCCCGGCGAGGGGCGGATCCGCACGGCCCGCAGCTTCCGCGCCTGGGAGGGCGGCGGCGAGTACAACGTCATCCGCGGCCTTCATAAGTGCTTTGGCATGGACACCGCCGTCATCACCGCCTTTGCCGACAACGAAGTCGGCAGGCTGATGAAGGACTTCATCGAACAGGGCGGCGTCAGCACCGACCTGATCTACTGGAAGAAGACAGACGGTATCGGCCGCATCTGCCGCAACGGCATCAACTTCACCGAGCGAGGCTTCGGCATCCGGGGCGCCGTGGGCTGCTCCGACCGGGCCAACACCGCCATCTCCCAGGCCACGCCCGAGGATTTTGACTTCGAGTACATCTTCGGCAAGCTGGGCGTGCGCTGGCTGCATACCGGCGGCATCTACGCGGCCCTCTCCGAGCAGAGCTGCAAGACCGTGATCGAGGCTTGCAAGATCGCCAAAAAGTACGGCACCGTCATCTCCTACGACCTCAACTACCGCCCCTCCATGTGGAGCGCCATCGGCGGGCTGGAGAAGGCGCGCGAGGTCAACCGCGAGGTGGCAAAGTATGTGGACGTGATGATCGGAAACGAGGAGGACTTTACCGCCTGCCTGGGCTTTGAGATCGAGGGCAACGATGAAAACCTCAAGGAGCTGAATATCGAGGGCTACAAGAAGATGATCGGCAAGGCCGCCGAGACTTACCCCAACTTCAAAGTCGTGGCAACTACGCTCCGCACCGTCAAGACCGCCACCGTCAACGATTGGAAGGCCATCTGCTGGGCGGACGGGGAGATTTATCAGTCCAAGGAGTTTAACGGCCTGGAGATCATGGACCGCGTGGGCGGCGGGGACTCCTTTGCCTCCGGTCTGGTCTACGGCCTGATGACCACGGGCGACGCGGAGAAGGCCGTCAACTACGGCGCGGCCCACGGCGCGCTGGCTATGACCACGCCGGGCGACACCTCCATGGCGTCTCTCAACGAGGTCGAGGCCATCATGGGCGGCGCGGGCGCAAGAGTGAAGAGGTAAGTGTATGAAGTCTTTTATGGATAAGGACTTCCTGCTCTCCACCGAGACGGCCAAGCACCTCTATCACGACTTTGCCGCTGATCTGCCCATCATTGATTACCACTGTCACTTAAACCCGCAGGAGATCTACGAGGATCGGCGGTTTGAAAATATCACCCAGGTGTGGCTTGGCGGCGACCACTACAAGTGGCGGCTCATGCGCGCCGTCGGCGTGGATGAACGGTTCATTACCGGCGATGCCCCTGACCGGGAGAAGTTTCAGAAGTGGGCGGAGACGATCTCCCTTGCCATCGGCAACCCGCTGTTCCATTGGAGCCATCTGGAACTGAAAAACTATTTCGGATATGAGGGCGTCCTGAGCGGCGAGACGGCGGAGGAGGTTTGGCAGCTTTGCAATGAAAAGCTGAAGGGCCTGTCCGCCCGCAAACTGATCGCAGGATCAAACGTCAAAGCGCTCTGTACCACCGACGATCCGGCGGACAGCCTGGAATGGCACGAAAAGCTTGCCGGGGATCCGTCCTTTGACGTGAAGGTTCTGCCCTCCTACCGCCCGGACAAGGCGCTGGGCATTGAGAAGGCGGATTATCTGGAATACTTGAAACGCCTGGGGAACATCCAAAGCTTTGCACAGCTTGAGGAGACGCTCAAGGAGCGGCTTTCGTTCTTCGTCTCTCTGGGCTGCCGGGTCTCCGATCACGGCCTGGAGGCTGTGCCCTATGTACCCGCAACAGATGCCGAGGTTGAGGCGATCTTCCAAAAGCGTCTCTCCGGCAAGATCCCCACGGAGATGGAGCAGAAGCAGTTTAAGACCGCGCTGCTGCTTGCGCTGGGCAGGGAGTATCATCGCCTCGGCGTGGTGATGCAGCTGCACTTTGGCGTGATCCGGGACAATTCCTCCCGGGTTTTCAAAGCGCTCGGCCCGGATGCGGGGATCGATTCCATCGGCGATCCGTTCTCGGTCAAGGATCTGGCCGCGTTCTTAAACACTCTGGACGAGACGGACGAGCTGCCGAAGACCATCCTCTATTCGCTCAACCCCAACGACAACGCTGCGATCGAGACCGTCATGGCCTGCTTCCAGGGCGGCTGCTTCGGCAAGCTCCAGCACGGCAGCGCCTGGTGGTTTAATGACCATAAAAGCGGGATGCGGGAGCAGCTGACCAGTCTCGCCAATGAGGGCATGCTCTGCACTTTCGTGGGCATGCTCACGGATTCCCGCAGCTTTCTCAGTTACGCGCGGCATGAGTATTTCCGCCGCATTCTCTGTGACCTGATCGGCGGCTGGGTGGAAAACGGCGAATATTCCAACGACCCCGAGACGCTGAAAACCATCGTTGAGGGGATCTGCTACCGGAATGCCCGGCGCTACTTCGAGCTGTAAAGAATCCCGGATGCGTCGTGGTACTGTGTAGTCATAACCTGGCAATCGCACCAACGCTCATCACGATAATCGAGTAGGAGGGGCTGAGTCAGCCCCTCCTCTCACACCACCGTGCGTACCGTTCGGTACACGGCGGTTCAACCGCATAAGTGCAGAGACTCGTACCGGTCAAGGATACTGTAGTATCCGGCCTGTG
>CADAPN010000097.1 GCA_902789835.1 Oscillospiraceae bacterium | reverse complement strand
GTCATATCCGACTGGAAGCTGTGCTTCGGGAAGGAGCATCCGTCCGAAACGTTTGAAAACGATCTAAGGCTGAAAGAAGTATTTCCGACCCATTGGGTCTGAAAATAAAAAACAAAAAAAGGAGTAAGAACAAACATGAAAAAGACAATCGCGCTTGTGCTGACGCTGGTCCTGATCTTTGCGTTGGCATGCCCCTCCTCTTTTGCTGCGGATAAGGGTTCCGTTTACTGGCTGAACTTCAAGCCTGAGCTGGATGAGACTGCGCAGCAGCTTGCAAAAATGTACACCGAAGAGACAGGTGTAGACGTCAAGGTTGTCACAGCGGCTTCCGGCACCTATCAGCAGACTCTGACCTCCGAGATGGACAAGAAGGCTGCCCCGACCCTCTTCATCATCGGCAACCAGGCCGGCGTCAAGGAGTGGGGCGAGTTTGCTATGGATCTGACCGGTACTGCCATCGCCGATGAACTCAATACAGATGCCTACAACCTCTATGATGAGGACGGCCGTCTGGTTTCCATCGGCTACTGCTATGAGTGCTACGGCATCATCGTGAACCCCGACCTCATCGAGAAGGCTGGCCACAGCATGGATGAGCTCAAGAACTTCGAAGGTCTGAAGACAGTTGCCGAGGATATACACGCCCGTGCGGACGAGCTCGGTTTTGACGCCTTCTCATCCTCCGATATGGACGGCTCCTCCAGCTGGCGCTTCACCGGCCACATGATTAACCTCGAGTATGTCTATGAAGAGCGCGAAGCAGGCGCTGTCTGGACCGAATGCCCGGCGACGCTTACCGGCAACTACATGGAAAACTATAAGAACCTCTTTGATCTCTGCATCAACAACAGCCTGACCGACCCGAAGGATTTGGCCACCGGCGGACACGATGCCGAAGCCGAATTCAAATCCGGCAAGGCAGCCTTCTTTGTAAACGGCTCTTGGGAGTATGCGGCCGTCTCGGGCGATGTCCCCAATGCCACCATGATTCCGTACTATTGCGGTGTGGAAGGTGAGGAAAAGGCCGGCCTGAACTGCGGCACGGAAAACTGCTGGGCTGTCAACGAGTATGCCTCCGATGCGGACAAAGAAGCGACCGTCGACTTCATGGTATGGCTGGTCAGCGATCCTGAGGCCAATGCCCTGATGGTTGAGCAGCTTGGCATCATGCCGTACAAACACGCGGTCGAGTCCTCCAACGGATTCCTGAACGATGCGGCAGCCTACACTGCAGACGGCTGCTACGTATTTGACTGGGCAACCAACTATCAGCCGAACGTTGACGAGTACCGTGCCGGTCTTGTCTCTGCACTGAACGCTTACTGCGCTGATCAGAGCGATGCCAACTGGGCGCTGGTGAAGACGGCCGCCATCGACGGCTGGGCCACCCAGTACGCCGCTGCCAACGGCTGATTTCACAAAACAGGAAAACACGATCATTGCTGCGGGGCGGACCGGTTCGTCCGCCCCGCATTCGTTTTAGAAGAAGAGAGGGGAACGATGAAAGGGATCTTTAAAAACCCGATTCGGCGCTGGGGTTGGCTCTTCCTTGGGCCGGTAACAGCTGCCTTCTGCATTGGCTTCGTCTGGCCCTTTATCCAGGGAATCTATCTGTCCTTCTGTAAGTTCAAGCTGATCTCCAAAACAAGCTGGGCCGGATTTCAGAATTACGCCGCGGCGCTGAAGGACGCGAGCTTTGTGCATTCTTTCTGGTACACGGCGCTGTTTGCGATTGTAAGTCTGATATTCATCAATGTGCTGGGCTTTGCCGCGGCTTATGCCCTTACGCAGGGAATCAAGGGCAGTAACCTTTACCGCACGGTATTCTTCATGCCGAACCTGATCGGCGGCATTGTGCTCGGCTATATCTGGTCCATGATCTTCGACGGCATTCTTTCCCGTTACGGCACATCGATACTTCTTGAAACAAAATACGGATTCTGGGGACTCATCATTCTGATGTGCTGGCAGCAGATCGGATATGTGATGATCATATACATTGCAGGTCTTCAGACGGTTCCGGAGGATATGCTGGAAGCGGCAAAGATAGATGGCGCAACGAAGACCCAGACGCTGTTTCGCGTCACGATCCCGAATGTTATGCCTGCCATCACGATCTGCACGTTTCTGAGCCTCACCAACGGGTTCAAACTGTTTGACCAGAACCTGGCTCTGACAGCAGGTCAGCCCTTTATTATTCAGCCGGACGGCAGTACGGTCAAGACAACGGAGATGCTTGCCCTGAACATCTATAATACCTTTTACGGCCAGAATTCCGCTTCCAAGGGTGTCGGCCAGGCAAAAGCCGTTCTGTTCTTCATTCTGGTTGCGGGGCTTGGCCTTCTCCAACTGAAGTTTACACGGAAGAGAGAGGTGCAGCAGTAATGAGCAGACAGGAAAGCCTTGCGGCTGAAAATCGCAGAAAAACGATCCTGTCGGTCGTGTTGGGGATAATCTGCATCATCTATGTGCTTCCGGTGCTGACAGTGGTCATCAACTCCTTCAAGGTCAACACCTATGTCAAGACCGATACCTTTGCGCTTCCGACCGGTGAGATGTGGGCAGGCTTTTCGAATTTTATCAAGGGTATGACCTTCGGCAACTATCCCTTCTGGAGTAGCGTCAAGTACAGCGTGATCATCACGGTGCTTTCCACCGCGCTGATTATCCTGTTTACTTCCATGGCTGCCTGGTACATTGCCAGGGTGAATTCCCTCGTATGCAAAGTGATTTACTATCTCTGTGTGTTCTCCATGGTTGTTCCGTTTCAAATGGTCATGTTTACGCTGTCAAAAACGGCGGACACGCTGCACCTGAACACGCCCTGGACGATCCCCGTTGTTTATCTGGGCTTCGGCGCGGGACTTGCGATCTTCATGTTTGTCGGTTTTGTCAAGTCAATACCTCTTGAAATTGAGGAAGCCGCGTCCATCGACGGCTGCGGCCCGGTCCGTACCTATTTCTCTGTGGTCTTCCCGATGCTAAAGCCTACCATGATCTCAGTCGGGATTCTGGAGATCATGTGGGTCTGGAACGACTATCTGCTGCCATATTTGGTGCTTGACATCAACGAGTATCGGACAATTCCCATCCATATCCAGTATCTGAAAGGCAGTTACGGAACCGTGGATCTCGGTGCAACGATGGCTCTGATCCTGCTGAGTATCATCCCGGTTATCGTCTTCTATCTGATATGCCAGAAATACATCATCAAGGGTGTCGCGGCAGGCGCCGTGAAGGGATGAAGTAACCACCATAGAATCGTATAGAAAACCCGCCGGGATCTTGACCGGGAAAACCCCAGGATGTCGTTGTTTTTATTGTTAGTAGCGATTGTATTTAGTTTCGTTGGTTGCGGTAATGCAAGTTTCACAAAGTTTAACGGTATTCCTTTTGGTAAAACACATAAAGAGGTTATGCCACAAATTGAAAAGATATTATCAGAGCAAGGTTATAAAGGCAAAGCGAGAAAAAGTAGTGTTCATTTTACAGGGCTTACAAGATATATATACTGATTTAATCTGCCCCAGCGGCATTTGAAAAGGCAAAGCAACACAAAGAAACGAGCACATCGGAAACGATGTGCTCGTTTTCAGTGTGCCCGGCGAGCGCACGTTCTAAAGGGTGAAAGTCCCAAATCTGCCCGGCAGTGGGAAGAATACAGCCAAGGTCAAGGGCGTCATCGTGAGGTGGGGTCTGAAGGAAGACGGAGGCAAAACGCTGGCCCGCTACATGTTAGGGTTGCCCCGGATATGCAGGGCAGCATACTGCCCGCAAGTTCAGTTCTTCGTCTCTTCGTAAATCACTGCCTCGAGAGGGGCCAGCGAACCCTTCTCGTTTTTGTCGTTGGTGCCGAGGATCAACTCCGCATTCTCCACGCAGGCGGGATCGTAGGAAGCGGCCGCTGTGGAGAGATTGATGAGAATAATGGCCTTTCCTGCCTCGCTTTCCCGGATGTAGGCGAAAATCTGTTCATTATCATGGAAAATCTCTTCATAATCACCGGTCATCAGCTCCGTATGCTCCTGCCGAAGGTTGGCCAGGGCAATGTACCAGTTAAGAACGGAATCCGGGTCTTCCGTTTCGGAGGCCACGTTGTACACGGCATAATCCTCGTAGACCGGCAACCACGGCGTGCCCGCCGTGAAGCCTGCCTGCGAGGAACTGTCCCACTGCATGGGGGTCCGTGCGCTGTCCCGGGCGAAACGGTGGACCCCAGCCATGGCCTCCTCCTCTGAGTAGCCCTCGTCGATGGCATACTGATAGTGATTTTTGGTGGAAACATCGTTGTAGTCGTCAATGGATGGCCAGGAAACGTTCACGAAGCCAAGCTCCTCGCCCTCCATGAGGAAGGGCGTTCCGCGCATGGTGAGGACCAAGGCGGCAAGGGCCTTTCCCCCGGCAACCCGGTCCGCACCGGCGGGCAGGAAGTGATCGATGGAGCGGGGCTGATCGTGGTTTTCTAAAAACATCGGATACCATCCGTTTGTCCTGGCCGTCGTCTCTTGGCTGGCCGTAAAGAGGGCCTTGAAATCCGGCAGCGTCCATTCCCGGGTCTCGCACCAGTTCATCTCGTCCGGCAGGTCGATTTTCACATGGCCGAATTCAAAAACCATGTCAAAGACACCGTCCGCACCGACCCAGTCCGGCAGGTCCTCGGCGGAGACGCCGTTGGCCTCGCCCACCGTGAAGATGTCCGTGCCGTCCTGGACCGCCGATTTGAAGGCGTGGAGATAGTCCAGAATACCATCGGTGTTGGCGGTCATGGTGTGGATGCTGACTGTGCCGTTGCTGCTGTCCGGTGTCCCATCCAGGAACTCGGCCGGCTTCTTGATGTAGGTGATGGCGTCCATACGGAAACCGCCGACGCCCTTGTCCACCCAGAAATTGGCCACATCGTTCAGCGCCTGTCGGACCTCTGGATTTTCCCAATTGAGGTCTGGCTGCTCAGGAAGGAAGGTGTGGAGGTAGTACTGGCCTCGGGTCTCGTCAAACTCCCAGGCAGAGCCGCCGAAAATGCTGCGCCAGTTGGTGGGGGGGCTGCCGTCCTCTTTGGGATCCGCCCAAATATACCAGTCGCTCTTCTCGTTGTCCGCGCTTAACCGTGATTCCGTGAACCATTCGTTTTCGTTGGAAGTGTGGTTGAACACAAGGTCCATGACGATCCGGATGTCCCGCTTGCCGGCTTCCGCGATCAGTGTCTCCATGTCCTCCATGGTGCCGTAGGTCGGATCGATGTTGTAGTAGTCGGCAATGTCATAGCCGTTGTCCGCCTGGGGGGAGACGTAGCAAGGGGTCAGCCAGACAGCACCCACGCCGAGACTTTTCAAATGGTCCAGCTCGGAGGTGATGCCGTTGAGGTCCCCGATGCCGTCGCCGTCGGAATCCTTGAAGCTTTTTACATAGATTTCGTAGGCGATGGTCTTCTGCCACCAGATGAGGCTGTCGTCCGACCGGACGGTCTGGGCGTCCTCCGTCGAGCTGACGGCGGAACTGTCTTGCCTGTGCGCGACCACGCACCCGCCCAGGAGCAGGGCGCAGGTCATGAGCAGCGCAATGAGCGCAATGATCCTCCGGAATTTCAAAGAAATCAATCCTTCCTTGTGCTTGATCCAAAAAATGGGGAAGTCTGTTTGCAGGCTGCGGTCACACAGGACTTCCGGTGCATTATAGCACAGGATTTGCGCCCGGTAAACAGGGAACGGACATTATACACATCCCTCGCAATCTCCCGTTCCCCGTGTCATGGGGAGCTCTTTTGACAATTCTGGATTTCTCTAAGCAAGACCGAAGGAATGGGGGTTAAAACTTGTGTACGGAGCTGAATTGGCATCAGGCGATCAGGGTCAGCTCGGGCAGGCATGAGGTTTCACATAATTGCTGCCCAATGGCAAACCCCTCTTGTGCAGGCATTGTGTAATCATACTTGTCAAAGTTGCCAAAACCCGGATTACCCTCGTCTGAAGAGGTGTGATACATTGTTGATCCGGTATTATCTGTTGAATTGGAAGACCAGTAGCCTTCCAGAAATTGGAGGGTTGTTCCGTTAACTTTAAACAGCACAAAACCGGAACTGGAAGCTCCGCCTGAGCCTTCATTATAGATTCTGTTGTCAGGCAATAGGAAATTCCTTGATCTTGCCCAACTGATCAGCAATTGCACTGGAGTATTGTTTTCGAGTGTGAATACTTCAAACAGAACCGGACCGGGATCGTAAGTTGGACTGATACCGGCAACGATAAGTTCAGGAACACCGTTTTCGTCCAAGTCTTTCAGTGCATACCCTACATGATCAAAATACTCGATCCACTCGCTGACATCATATTCAAAAGCTGCTCCTGGGCTGCTGACGCTTGCCTGTTTTGCGATCCGATATTTCTCAATTACGCTGCTATAGGCGCTTGCATAATCCAAGGTTTCCGGCTCGGGAGAAGGAACCAGTGTTTCTTCCGGCATGGGGTCAAGAACCGGAACCGGCGTCTGGGCTGTTCCTGCTTCAGTTGGCACAGTTTCTAGTGTGGGAGCGGGCTCGGCAACAATTTTCTTTTCAGATTGGCAGGAGCTCAGAGTCAGTAAAATCAAAATGAAGCAGGCAACGAAGAGTATTCTATTTTTCATTTCTACCCCCTAGATATCTTCTTTGGTTAGACGAGTACATTAGCCAAACTGTAGCATAATAACAGAGGGTTGTCAATTCTCCACATTTCTCCGCAACTGCTCGGTTGTGGTGGCTATTTCCTAGAACTTTTTAGCGATGCAATAGTTCCATTATTGGAAGCATCGGATGGTGCAGGCTTATGCCTGACCCTGCTTCAGTGCTTTCCGCTGGAAGCCGATGTAACTGCCAATGAAAGCAGAAACTGCTGCAACGATGGTAACAGGTTACGCTCTCGATCAGCGCTCGCCGCCCTATACTCATTTTAGCGTGTATAATAATACAAAAATAGTATTGGACGATTCTCGTTTATATTGCATATAATTATTAAAACGTTCTTTGAACCCGGAATTCTGGACACCCAGTTAGGTTTGGAGAACTTTTTGTATTATATCAGCAATGTACCCGACGACTGAAGGAGAGAAAGGAAAATGGAAAAGAGAGACTTGATCTATGAAGGGAAAGCAAAGAAAGTGTATGCGACCGATGATCCTGCGAATCTCATTGTATGCTATAAGGATGACGCTACTGCATTCGACGGAATGAAGAAGGGAATCATATGCGGAAAAGGTGCTGTCAACAACCGAATGAGCAACTATCTGATGCAGAAATTGTCCGAAAAGGGAATCCCGACACATTTTCTTGAGGAATTGAACGACAGAGAAACTCTGGTCAGGAAGGTTGCCATTATCCCCCTTGAGATTATCGTCCGCAATATCTCCGCCGGGCATTTTTCCAGCCGGTACGGAGTGGAGGAAGGAATTGTTTTTGATACGCCGGTTGTGGAGTTTTCTTACAAGAATGATGAGCTGCACGATCCTTTGCTGAATGACGACCATGCTGTCGCGTTGAAGCTTGCATCCCGGAAAGAGATAGAACTGATCAGGAGCTATGCTCTTCGAATCAATGAGTGTTTAAAAGAGATCCTGAGTGAAGCGGGGATCACGCTGGTGGATTTCAAACTCGAGTTTGGAAAAACGGATGACGGTTCATTGATCTTAGCCGATGAAATCAGCCCGGATACATGCCGTTTCTGGGACAGTATGACCGGAGAAAAGCTTGATAAAGACCGCTTTCGGCGTGATCTGGGAAATGTTGAAGACGCATATCTGGAGATGCAGAGACGGCTTCTGGGAGAATAGAATGGAACTGCACGAAGAATGCGGTGTGTTCGGTGTTTATTCCAGATCCCGCAAAGATCTTGCCGGCCTTTCCTATGGAGCATTGTATGCTCTGCAACATCGGGGTCAGGAGAGTGCAGGCATTGCGCTCAACGATGACGGTGTGTTTACCGTCTGCAAAGATACAGGGCTTGTGTCAGAAGTGTTCTCCCCGGATAGACTGGAAGCGTTGGGAGAAGGAAATATTGCTGTCGGTCATGTGCGATACAGTACAACCGGTACAGACAGCAGAAAAAATGCCCAACCGCTGCATATCAATCATTTCAAAGGGCAGATGGTGCTTGCGCACAATGGAAATCTGACCAATGCCTTTGGACTCCGCAGGGAACTGGAAAACATGGGGGCTGTTTTTCACACTACTTCCGATACAGAGGTCATTGCCTATGTTATTGTGCAGGAACGACGTTCCGCGGTATCTATTGAAGCGGCAGTGTCTGCAGCAATGTATCGTTTGGATGGAGCATACTCAATGGTTATTTCATCACCGACGAAATTGATTGCCGTAAGGGATCCTCATGGATTCCGTCCCCTGTGCATGGGGAGACTCCCAAATGATGAAACAGTCTTTGCTTCGGAAACTTGCGCTCTGGATGCGATCGGGGCGGAATTCATCAGAGATATTGAACCGGGGGAAATTGTCACTGTCAGCAAAGACGGAATCCAAAGTGATACCGCTCATTGTGGCAGGACAGAAAGAAATCTTTGCGTTTTTGAATATATCTATTTTTCCCGTCCGGATTCCGTGATCGATGGAAACAGTGTACACCTGGCACGCCAGAGAGCGGGTGAATTCCTCGCCGAAGAACACCCTGTGGACGCAGATATAGTAGTTGGGGTTCCTGATTCTGGAATAGATGCCGCTATAGGGTTTTCGAGAAAGAGCGGAATTCCTTATGGCATTGGTTTTATCAAGAATAAATATATCGGAAGGACATTCATTTCTCCGGAACAGAAGCAGAGAGAAAGAGAAGTAAGGATTAAACTCAATCCCCTCAGGTCAACTGTGGGGGGGAAACGGGTCGTTCTGATTGATGACTCTATCGTCCGTGGAACAACCAGCCGACATATCGTCTCTTTGCTGCGAAAAGCAGGTGCAAAAGAAATACACATGCGAATCTCCGCGCCACCTTTTGTCGCTGCGTGCTATTATGGAACGGATATAGACAATTCGGATAACCTGATTGCCAACCATCTTTCTGTTTCGGAAATCGCAGAGATGATTGGAGCAGATACACTTGGGTATTTGAGTGAAGAACACTTGCTGCATATTATAGAGAATAATAAAGGCTTGTGCACGGCCTGCTTTGATGAAAACTATCCCACAAGAATCCCGAGTCACTCAGATAAGTCGCATTTTGAGTATAGGATTCATGAAATTGACGGCCGAGCGTAACTCAAGAAGGTAACTTTCATAAAGACTTTATAACAAGGGTGAGAAGAAATGTTTGACGCTGCAAAAGTAAAAGATGATTGTTTGAAATGGATCCGGGATTTTTTTAAAGAGAACGGAGACGGTTGTAACGCAGTAGTTGGAATATCCGGCGGAAAAGACAGCTCAGTGGTTGCAGCGCTGTGTGTGGAAGCTCTTGGAAAAAGCCGCGTGATTGGAGTATTGATGCCGAACGGAATTCAACCGGATATCGATGCTGCAATATTGTTGGTAAAGCACCTGGATATCAGGTACTATATCGTCAATATTGAAGATGCTGTAACCGGACTAAAGAATAGTATTCCATTTGCGCTTTCTGAACAGAGCCGGATCAATCTTCCCGCCAGAATTCGTATGGCAGCACTCTATGCAGTTTCACAGAGTAACAACGGAAGAGTTGCAAACACCTGCAATCTGTCTGAAGACTGGGTTGGCTATGCAACACGCTATGGGGACGGAGCCGGGGATTTCAGCCCAATTTCAATGCTGACGGTTCAGGAAGTTAAGGCGATCGGGAGAATTCTCAAGCTCCCGGAAGTGTTAATTGAGAAAACTCCGATTGACGGATTATCTGGGAAAACAGATGAAGAGAGTCTTCAATTCTCTTACAAAGAGTTGGACAAATATATTCGCGAAGGAATCATATGTGATCCGGAAAAGAGAAAGCGCATCGATTCACTTCATCAGATGAATGCCTTCAAGTTGAAACCCATGCCAGTATTCGACCCTGGATTAAGTATTGCTGAAATCTGATGTTTAGACCCGGCTGCAAAGCGGCAAAGTGTAACAGCTTCACTGCGATGAAGCCGGGTTTTAATACTTTGAAACTAATATGTTATTATGATTGGTTGGACGATAAACAGTGTAATAAACATCTATCCAACTGAACAAACTGGATCATAACAATATAGGTGTCTCGGTTCTGCCGGAACAACAATTTCCTCGGGAAAGCATCCAAAAAGGTGAAGGAATAACAGGCACAGAACTTACCGTGTTCTTCCCAATAAAAACGGAATCTCATCTGTTATCAGGGTGGCTGACACAGAGCGCAAAAGAATTCTGAAAGAGAACCTGATCACCGGATATTGAGCAGAGAGCAAAAATGTGATAGAATACGCAACACTATCAATTGCGCGAAACCCCGCCCAGAATCTCCCGTAATCAAATGCGCGAAACTCCGACTTCCGCGCATTTGATTTCCTGTTACTTAACAGACGGGCGTTCAATATCGTTTCTTCGGCAAAAGCGAGAGCTCAAAAGGCCCGTAAAATGGGGCTTCTTGAGCTCTCGACTTCTTTTCCGGACATAAATTTCGCGCTTTTGAAGAGCCAAAATTATGTAAAAATTCAAGTTCAGAATGAATATTTCCCCCGGGGGAAAAAATCCGGACTTATGCACGTTGCTGCAGAAGGGGGTGGGGGAAAACGGAGACCGTTTTGCCGAAGAATGGAAGTCAAGCCCGGTTGTGCACACGCGCTCATTTTCTCTTCTTTATTTCGTCTGCTCAAAAAGCCAGTCCCTTACCGCTTCAATCTTGTAAGCATAGTCGAAAGATGTCATATGTTCTCCAGCGCCCATCATGGCGGTCTGGCCTTCTGCAAGAGTGGTCCCCTCTGTGAACGTCACAAAGTTTGCGCTGTTTCTTTCGCTCAGTATGGCTTTTACCATTTCACTCTGCCCCTCATCCTGGGCGCCCCACTCACTGTGGCTGTAAGAGGCGCCATCCGCATCAAACATTTCCAGCAGTTCAACCTGCCCGGCGGATGCCTTCGGATCTCCGGCGGAAACAATATAGAAGAACGGCTTCTCTTCCAATCCTTTCAACACACTCACATCCCACTGGCTGCCGACAAAGAGATATGCCGCAAAAAAGGCTGGATATGCCGTGCTGAGATAAAAGGACGTCATGCCTCCCATGGACTGGCCGGTTGTGTAGATCCGGCTCTTATTTATGGAGTACTCCTCTATGAGAGATTCCAGCATCCGCATGGCGAGATCAATCTGGTCAGAGTGATCGCCATTGTCTGTAACAATAGTCTCCGTAAATACCGGAACGACTACAAACGCGGGATGCTTTGCCTGTTCGGCTTCTGTTGCCCAGATCAGGCCGCCCCAGCCCTGTGTGAGGACTGCATCCGTTCCTTTTCCGACTACACTGGAATCCGGGATGAACTGAATCAGCGGATAGGATTGAGCTGGGTCGTAGTTTTCAGGGATATACAGCTGATATTGGAGTGTCGTTCCGTCCTCCTCGTAAGTCATCAGCTGGAATTTCGGAGCAACCTCCGCAATCATCGACTGGAGTTCCGCATCAGATGACTTGTCCACACCGCCTCCACCGCGATTTCCGCCACGCGGGCCATCGGCATAAGCAGAAATACCCGTGCAAAGCAGAGAGAGCACAAGAACAAAAGAAATGATTGTTTTCATGATATAATACCTCTGTTTCTTTAGAATATGGCTTTATTATAGCCGGAAAACCTTTGATTTACCTTAGAATTATACCACTTTTGCGGACGAGATGCCAGCGCCATCGCAGTCTGCCACCTCAGACAATCCCATTCGCACCCGAAAAAC
>CADAPN010000096.1 GCA_902789835.1 Oscillospiraceae bacterium | reverse complement strand
TGGCCGCCCCGTCCACGACGCCGAGGAGGAGGCCTACTTCTTCCGCCTCTCCAAGTACGCCAAACCCGTCCAGGACCTGCTGGAGTCCGGCACCTTCCTCGAGCCCGCTTCCCGCGTCAACGAGATGATCAACAACTTCATCAAGCCCGGCCTCGAGGACCTCTGCGTCTCCCGCACCAGCTTCTCCTGGGGCATTCCCGTCGACTTCGACCCGGGTCACGTCGTCTATGTCTGGGTGGACGCCCTCTTCAACTACGCCACAGCCATGGGCTATATGAACGACCGCTATCATGATTTCGACAAATACTGGCCCCCCGTCAACATCGTTGGCAAAGAGATCGTCCGCTTCCACTCTATCATCTGGCCCGCCATGCTTATGAGTGTGGGCGAGCCCGTCCCCGCCAAGGTCTACGGTCACGGCTGGCTTGTCATCGACGGCGGCAAGATGTCCAAGTCCAAGGGCAACGTCGTCGACCCCTACCTCCTGGCCGAAAAATTCGGCGTGGACGCCCTGCGCTTCTTCCTGCTGCGCACCTTCCCCTTCGGCACCGACGGCAACTTCACCACTTCCCCTTCGGCACCGACGGCAACTTCACCAACGAGCTGCTGATTAACACCATCAACGCAGACCTCGCCAACTCCCTCGGCAACCTCGTCTCCCGCACAGTCGCCATGGTCGGCAAGTACTTCGGCGGCACCCTGCCCGCAGACCGCGCCGCCGATCCCCTGGACGACGCCCTTCTCGCCATGATCCGCGAAACCCCCGCTCGCTACGCTGCCCAGATGGACGCCTTCCAGCTCCATCTCGGCCTCGAGGAGGTCTTCCGCCTCATCTCCCGCGCCAATAAATATATTGACGAGACCATGCCCTGGGTCCTTGCGAAGGACGAGGCCAACCGCCCGCGCCTCGCATCCGTGCTCTATAACCTGCTGGAGGCCCTCCGCGTCTCCCTCATCCTCCTCACACCCTTCATCCCCGAAAGCTGCGCCAAAGCCTTCGACCAGATCGGGGCAGGGGAAAGTGCCCGGAGCTGGGAGTCCGCTTCCGTCTTCGGCAGCCTCCCCGCCGACGTCACCGTCACACGCGGTGAAACCCTCTTCCCGCGCATCGACGCCCAGAAGATGCTCGACGAGCTCGAGGCCATGAACCGCCCCGCACCTGCCGTCGACCCCATCCTCCCCGATGTCGGCATCGACGAGTTTGCCAGATGTGACATGCGCGTTGTCAAGGTCCTGTCCTGCGAGGCCGTCAAGAAATCGCAGAAGCTTCTGAAATTCAGCCTCGACGACGGCTCCGGCACCCCGCGCCAGATCCTCTCCGGCATTCACGCCTTCTACGAGCCCGAACAGCTCGTGGGCAAGAAGGTCGCCGCCATCCTGAACCTCCCCCCGCGCAAGATGATGGGCCTGGATTCCAACGGCATGCTCCTCTCCGCCGTCCGCACCGTGGACGGAAAGGAAGAGCTCCACCTCATGATCCTCGACGATGCCGTCCCTGTCGGCTCCCGCCTCTGCTGAAAACGAGACAGATGTCCACCTCTTCAAAAGAGGTGGACTTTTTTAAGAATTCTTAATGTTTCCAAATATATGTTATAATAATGAAAGAAGAAGGGAAAATCGCAGCTCCCGGGGATATGAAAAAAGAATTTGAAAAAATTTCTTAATTTTGTAAATTTATACTTGCAATTTGTTTTCTTTTGTAATAGAATTGTAACTACTCAAACAGGAGACATCCGTCTTCGACACTTCTGTTCCTGGAGGTCAGTGAAATGAAGAAGAGTTTTGTGCGTGTTCTGCTCAGCGTCTGTGTAGCTGCGATGCTGCTGGGCTGCCTCGGCATTACTGCCTTTGCCGATAATATCACCTATACGGTGAGATCCGGAGACACGGTCTTCGGCATCTGCCAGAGGCTCGGCATTGATTTTGCAAAAAACGAAGCGTGGATCAAACAAACAAATAATATAACCAATTACAAGGCTCTCAGAGTAGGGCAGGTACTGACGCTTCCCGGCAACGGGACCAAGACGACGACTGCTGCCGCCACCGGGGTCACGAACATCGCCAGCTTTACCCCGATGGGCGTGTCGGCGGTCGGCACTGTTGCCGGTGCCAAGACCGGCGACATCGTCGTGAGCTATCTGATTAACCACAAACTGCTGGCCGGCGAAACGGTTGCCGGGGTCTGCGCGAAGCTCGGTATCGATTTTGATTCCAATGCAGCGACGATCAAGGCTCTTTCCGGGATCACCAGCTGGAACAAAATTCCGGTCGGTAAGGTCATCGTCATCCCCAGCCTGACTGTTCCTACCGGCACAAGCTTCACAGCAATTGTCGGTCACAAGGTCGTGGGCGGCGAGACCGTTGCGG
Source organism: Oscillospiraceae bacterium (assembly GCA_902789835.1). The sequence continues at coordinate 8,677 of CADAPN010000096.1, read as the reverse complement.
GCATCTGTGCGAGCTACGGTGTCGATTACGGCAAAAATGTCGAGCAGCTGAAAGCTTTGAACAGCACGACAAACCTGAATGTCATTCGGGTCGGACAGTACTTCTACCTGCCGGTTGCCGGCGTGGCACCGACGCCCACCCCCACCCCGTCTCCTACACCGGCACCTGCTCCCGTCCAGAGCGATCTGAAGGTCAACAGCTCCGGCCATGGAACCTTCATCCTGACGGTCAACGGTGTTCAGGTTCAGAGCGCCACTTCCGGCCAGACTGTGACGATCGTTCCGAAACCGGCAACCGGATTCCATGTCAGCGCCGTCAGCGTTGTGAGAACCGATAACGGCGAATTCATCCCGGTGACGAACAACACCTTCGTGATGCCTTATGCACCGGTACGGATCACGGTTGACTTTGCAGCAAACTAACGATCAGGGTAAACATTCCTGAACTCGTGAGCAATCGGCCCCCGCTGTCTGCTGAAAGACAGCGGGGGTTCATACTTCTCCCTTGTTTTTCGAGGCATGTTATGATATCATAACCAAAAGAAAAACCCTGAGAGGAGGAATGCGTTATGATGATGGGCGGAGACGCTCAGCTGTCTGTTCTCTGGCTGATTGCCATGATCGTACTGCTGATCATCGAGGCTGTGGTTCCCGGGCTGATCTCCATCTGGTTTGCTCTCGGTGCGCTTGCGGCGCTGGTTGCGGCGCTGTTTCACGCTCCGTTCTGGCTGCAGGTGGTATGGTTCCTGGTGGTGTCCATCCTGACGCTGCTGCTGACGAGACCCTTCGTCAAGAAGTATGTGAACAACCGGGTCACCCCGACCAATGCGGATATGGTCATCGGGAAGGAAGCCGTGGTGACCGAAGCGATCGACAATCTGCAGGAGAAGGGGGCTGTGCGCCTGGACGGAAAGATCTGGACGGCACGCATGGCCGACGAGAACGCCGGCGCGGAAGTCGGCGAGACGGTACGTATCCTTCGAATCGAAGGGGTAAAACTGATCACAGAAAGAATAAAAACCTGAGATAAACAAATCAAACAGGAGGAAACGCGATGAATGGTATTGTTATTCTGGTATTGATTCTGCTGCTGGTTCTGATTCTGGTTCGGAATATCCGAATTGTCCAGCAGGCGAAGGCCTATGTGGTCGAGCGTCTCGGCGCCTACAAGACCACATGGAATGTGGGTATCCATTTCAAGGTTCCGTTTATAGAGCGGGTTGCCAAAATTGTCACTCTGAAGGAACAGGTGGCTGATTTTCCGCCCCAGCCGGTTATCACCAAGGATAACGTAACGATGCAGATCGATACGGTCGTCTATTTCCAGATTACCGATCCGAAGCTCTACACCTACGGCATTGAACAGCCGATGGTTGCCATTGAGAATCTTGCCGCGACCACCCTGCGTAACATCATCGGCGATCTTGAGCTGGACCAGTGCCTGACGAGCCGCGACATCATCAACACCCAGATGCGCTCCATCCTGGACGAAGCCACAGATCCCTGGGGGATCACTTCCGCCGAAAGAGATTCAGAACGCGATGGAGAAGCAGATGAAGGCCGAGCGTGAACGCCGTGAAGCCATTCTGAAGGCAGAGGGCGAAAAGCGCGCTGCCATCCTGGAAGCAGAAGGCGAGAAGGAGTCCGCCATCCTGCGTGCCGACGCCAAGAAGCAGCAGCAGATTCTGGAAGCCGAAGGACAGGCCGAGGCAATCCTGAAAGTCCAGACTGCGACGGCGGAAGGCATTCGCCTGATCAACGAGGCGACCCCGTCTGAGGCTGTCCTGCGGATCAAAGCCCTGGAGGCATTTGCCAATGCGGCTAACGGAAAGGCTACGAAGATCATCATTCCGAGCGAGATTCAGGGTCTGGCCGGCCTGGCTGCAGGCGTTATTGAAGGCGTGAAAGAGGAAAAGACAGAAGCATGATACAGTCAGCTGAGGCGTTTTTCGTCCAGTATGGGATGATTTCTCCGTCCTTCGATTTTCGGAACTGCGTATCGCAGATGCGCAGCGACATGGAACGCGGACTGAAGGGTGAACACAGCTCGTATCCGATGATTCCGACCTATCTGAAAACCTCCGGTCAGGTTCCGGACGGGGAGTATGTCGCCGTGATCGACGCCGGCGGCACCAACTTCCGCAGTGCGCTTGCCCACTTTGAAAGCGGGTTCTGCGTCATTGAGAAGGTAAAAAAAATCGGCATGCCCGGCATCGGGAAGCCGGCAACCTGGGAAGACTTCATTTCCTTTGTTGCGGACGCCGTTGAGCCTTTTATGAAAAAGGCGGATAAAATCGGATTCTGTTTTTCCTATTCTGCCGATATCACCCCGGAGGTAGACGGCCGCGTCAATGAGATCGACAAAGAGGTCGTCATCACCGGCTGTGAAGGCAGACTGGTCGGCAGAAACCTCTGCGCGGAGCTGGAACGCCGGGGATACGCCGGGAAACGGGCGGTCATCATCAACGATACGGCGGCGGTTCAGCTCGGCGGTATGGCAAAGCATCTGAACGATGGTTTCGCCAGCTGCTTCGGCCAGGTCAGCGGGACGGGCACGAATACCTGCGCCGCCGTACCGGGGAAGAAGATCGAAAAAATCAAAAACGCATTCGATATGATCGTCAACTTTGAATGCGGCAGCTACGAAGGCCTCGAACAGGGCCTGTTTGATCGCCAGCTGGATGAGATGAGCCACAACCCGGGGAAGAAGCACCTGGAAAAAATGACAGCAGGCGTCTACCTGGGCGAACTCTGTCACCTGGCGCTTGTACGCGCAGCGGAAGACGGCCTGCTGAGCAGGGAATGCGGTAAAAAGATCCGTGCACTGAAGACACTGAATTCGGCGCAGGCGGATGCTTTTTCCTGCGGCGAGGGGATCAATGCCCTGACAGACAACGCGGATGATGCCGCGTTCATCCAGGAGCTTGCAGGCCTTCTGTTCCGGCGCTCCGCCCTGCTGATGTGCGCCAACCTGACTGCCATGGCGGAATTGACCGACGCCGGGAAGAAAGGCACCACGGCGGTGTTCGCGGAAGGCTCGCTGGTTCAGTACAGCCATCTGTATGCGCCGGAGCTGAAGCGCCTGATGAAGCAGCACCTGCAGGAGGAGCTCGGGCGTGACGTCCGCCTGATCATTGAGGAGGATACCACGCTTCCCGGTGCGGCAGCAGCTGCGCTTTTGAATCTGCACTGAAAAAAACCGCTGGCTCTTCAGCCAGCGGTCTTTTTTTCCGTCTTTTGGGCAGCTTCCTTTTTTGCGAGGCTGTTGGTGTCCAGGCTGTCTCCGAACACGAAGAAGCGGTCATAGAGGAATTCCAGGACAAAGTTCAGCACCATGTTGATCCCCGTAACCAGGTACTCGTTCCATCCAAGCCCTTCAGCCAGCCAGTTGCCGAGCAGCGTGCTGGCCGGGGTGAAGACCAGATAGAAGAGAAAGACTTTCGCCATGGCCACGGGGACATTGTTTGCCGAGCGGAAGGTATAGCGGCGGTTCAGCGTAAAGTTCCAGAGGACCGACAGAACCAGGGCAATCAGATAGCAGGGCCAGTACGGCCAGCCGAGCGTCTCATTCAAAAGCGCAAATGCGGCAATTTCGATGATCCCGGCCGAGACGGAAAAGAACAGAAACTTCAGCGAGCGCCAGAGCTCGGCTTTTTCATTCATGACAAACCAGCTTTCCTGTTTGATAACAGCGCCATTATGCCTTTTCGGGATGAAAAAGTCAAGAGGCCTCAGCCGTGATATGACGGAGAAAAAGACGGTGAAAGACGGCAGGCGGGGGCGGGTTTCAGCAAAATAGATAAATCAATTATGAATAAATTATGAAATGTAGTAATAATGCTTGACACGGTTCACATAATGTGCTATATTACCCCTTGCGATGAGGGGCGTCACCCCTTGATGTGTCGGCATCTTAACCCGAAATTGCGAGGTAAATTGACTTGCAGGCCGCCGGGGCCAAATTCCGGCATGCTGTTCGGGCAGCAACAGTCCTCTAGCAATTCCCACTTTTGTCAGAGGACTGAAAACCGACTTCGCACAGACCGCGATGATCGCGACATCGTGAATCTGATGCAAATGTACAATGGCACCATATTGTACAACTGATATTCCCGCTTCATTCGAAGCGGGTATTTTCTTTGTCTTCCAAAAGGAACAGCCGCCGGTTTCCCGGCGGCTGTGATGATCAGTGGATGGAGAAAAGCTCAGGCTTGAGCTTGAATTTGACACCGGAGACGAGGCCCATGGCGGCAAACATCGTCACCATCGATGAGCCCCCATAGCTGAAAAAGGGGAGCGTAATGCCGATGACGGGGGTGATGCCGATGCACATGCCGATGTTGATAAAGGTCTGGAAGGCAACCGCAGAGCCGACACCGATGCAGATCAGCATATCAAAGGTACGGCCGGCCTTCAGACCGACGCGGACAATGTGCACCATGATGATCAGCAGCAGAACGATGACGATGATGCAGCCGATCATGCCGAACTCTTCCCCCACGCAGGAGAAGATAAAGTCGGTATGCTTTCCGGTAAAGACGGTGGCGCGGTGCTCCGCATCCACCCCGGTCAGCCTGCCCGAGGCCAGCGTCAGCTTGCTCTGGGTCGTCTGCCAGGTGATGCCCCAGCCGTCCGGGTCGATGGAAGGATCATAGGGCGCGATCAGGCGCTTCTTCTGATAGTCCTTCAGAAAGTATGTCCAGAGCAGGGGAATGGCCGCGGCAACGGCGGCGCCGCCCAGGGCAAACCAGTACATGCGGACCCCGATGGCAAAAAACATCGAGAGGAAGATCAAAAGGATGATGGCGGCGCTTCCGAGGTCAGAGGAGACAACCACGATCAGACCGAAGATGATGACAAAGTGACCGGCCATCTCCGCGACAGAGACGACAGAGTTGATGTCGCGGTATTCCTTCAGCCAGGTCATCTGCTTGGCAGAGACAATGATGTAGATGACCTTGATGATCTCAGAGGGCTGAACGCCGATGCCGGCAAAGCGAATCCAGCTCTTGTTGCCGGTGCCGCTGTCCTGACCGAAGATGACCAGGGCGACCAGAAGGAGAATGTTGATGACGCAGAGCAGCTTCCACTGCTCGCCCAGCAGGTCGGCATCGATGAAGGTGAGCACAACAAAGGCGGCCAGACCGAGAAACAGGGAAAAGACCTGAACAATGACGCATTTGACCGAGCTGTCGACCCAGCCGGAGGCCTCCATGGCAATCGTGGCGATGCGCACCATATAGATCCCAAACAGAGAACAGATCAGGCACATGACAAGGAGAAAGATATCTGCACGTTCAAAGAACATCTTGGTATAGATTTTCAGTCTCTTCAGATGACATCACCGCCTTTCCCTGTCAGATCGATGCTTTCCCTGAAAGCAAGACATTCTAACATAAGGAACCGGGATTTACAAGTCCCGGTTCCAAGTGTTTACATATCGGAAACAGTGCGCGGAGGGCGTCAGCTCAGGTTGCCGGTGGCGTACATGAGCGCGGTCACAGCCACGACAGGTGCTGTCTCACAGCGGAGAATGCGCTCGCCCATGGAGCAGATGTGAAGACCGGCTATGCGGGCAAGGTCGGCTTCAAAGGCCTCAAAGCCGCCCTCCGGACCGGTGATGACAGCAGCGGTGCGGATGTCCTTCCGTGCCTCCAGCACGCTGCTCAGCGCTTCCCGCTCTCCGGTTTCATACATGAAAAGAGGAAGGTCGGTATGAACGGCCGTGTTCAGCACCTCACCGTAATCCTCGGCCCAGGTCACAGAGGGGATGATGCCGCGCCCGGACTGCTTGGCGGCCTCCTCGCTGATCCGGTTCCAGCGCTCCAGCTTTTTATAGGGGTCGCTGGGCCTGGCGACACAGCGGGAGGAGAGAAAGAAAACAATGTCATGCGCACCGGCTTCCACGGATTTCTGAATGATGTAGTCCACGCGGTCGCCCTTCGGAAGGCCGCAGAGCACGGTGACCGCGACGGAGGGTTCGCCCTTGCAGGGAACGACCTCAAGAACCTCGAGCTCGGCCTCTTCCTTATCCGAACGGACCAGACGGCATTTATAATCGCTGCCCTCGGTGTCACAGATGACGACATCCTCGCCCGGACGAATGCGCAGAACATGGATATGCTCGGCATCCCGGCCGCGGATGATGGCCGTCGGACTGCCGAAAAGATTCGTGCCCGCCATGAAAAAACGCGCCATGCGGTTCGCCCCCCTTCTTCTGCTTTGGTATTATGGCACATTTTCCATTGCTTTGCAAGTTCCTTTCTTGACGGGAGGCAGGAGCTGGCATATAATAGAAAGACAACAAAATCACAAGGAAAACGGAGGCAAGATATCATGCCGACTACCTGGAACCGCAGTCCCGAGGATTTCCACAAAATCTATCTGGCCAATACCGATGCCTTTTACCGGATCGACAGCAATTCGCTGGCGCCGGAGCTGGACGACTTTATGACCAAGTGCGCCCTGCAGCTCTGGAGCCGTGCCGGCGGCATCGGAGAACGCCATGTCGCGATGGCAAACCAGATCTATTCCCGCGGCCGTCCGCAGCCGAAATGGCTGCTCTGGAACCTGACGGGCTCGGTATGCAATGACGAGATGTTCCTGCCGCCGGTCTTTTTCTGGAATCTGGCCGAAAAGGACGTCAAGCGGGGGACCGAGACGTCCCGGACCTTCATCCGGATGACGACGAACATCCTGCTTTACCTTGCGGCGGTGGATGACGATGTCACCTATGCCGAGGCGGAGTATATCACCGAGTGCACGGATAAGCTGACGGCGATCTGTGACACGACGGGTGTGAAAAAAACCAGGGAAGGCCTGAACCCGCTGGACTATGTGACCAGCGGCGAGCCGAGCTTTATCGAAAAACATACCCAGCAGGCACAGCCTGCGGGCGGTGGCGCGAAGAACAGCGCCAAGACAGAGGAGAAAGAGCCCGAGAAGCCGAACTTTGACGAGCTGATGGAAGAGCTGAACTCTCTCGTCGGCCTGGAAACCGTCAAAAAAGAGGTCAAGAACCTGATGAACCTGGTCAAGGTCCGCAAGCTGCGTGAGGAGAATGACCTGCCGGTGCCGCCGATGAGCTTTCATATGGTGTTCCTCGGCAACCCCGGCACGGGCAAGACGACGGTGGCGCGGCTGGTCAGCGGCCTGTATGCGGCCATCGGCGTGCTGAGCAAGGGACAGCTGATCGAGGTGGACCGTTCGGGCCTGGTGGCCGGCTATGTCGGCCAGACGGCGCTGAAAACGCAGGAGGTCATCCAGTCGGCGCTGGGCGGTGTCCTGTTCATCGATGAGGCCTATTCGCTTTCCTCCGGCGGCGAGAACGATTTCGGCCGCGAAGCGATCGAGACCCTGCTGAAGGCCATGGAGGATCATCGGAAGGACCTGGTGGTCATCGTCGCCGGCTACACCGGACCGATGGAGGGCTTCATCACCTCGAACCCGGGCCTGGAAAGCCGGTTTAACCGCTATTTCTACTTCCCGGACTATAACGGCGAACAGCTGATGGAGATCTTCCGGATCCAGTGCAGAAAGAACAGCTACACGCTGACGCCGGAAGCGGATGCGGAAGCCCTGAAGATGTTTACCCAGCTGTATGAAGAGCGGGATGAGAACTTCGGAAACGGCCGCGATGTCCGCAACTGCTTTGAGGACATGATCGTGCGCCAGTCCAACCGCGTGGCCGCCATGGAGAACCCGAGCAAGGAGGACCTGGTGACGGTGCTGCCGCAGGATCTCCGGGATGAAGAGGAGACGGAAGAGACGGACAAACCGGCAGAGCCGCAGGAGCCCGAAAAGAAAGCGGAACCGGAGAAAGCGCAGGAGCCGAAGAAGACAAGAAAAACGAAAAAAGCGGAAGACTGAAAGAAGAATACAGGATCCCGGCGCATGCAGGCACGGAGGCGCTCTGCATGCGCTCTTGTATTTCCGGGCCGATTGTGATACAATATCCTGTAATTTTGCGGAAGGGAAGGTGACAGCATGTCGATCGCCAATGCCATCACGGCCGGTATTATCTATGCCCTGACCGAGATGCTGGCACTGTCCGGCAGCGGGCATCTTGCCGTGGTGAACAAACTGTTTGACCTGCACCTGACCCAGATGCATCTGATGCTGAAGGCCATCTGCGAGTTTGCCGCGATGACAGCCATCATTCTTGCCTACCGAAAGGACCTCGCGGCCATGATCCGCGATACGGCCATGCTGACCGGCTTCAGCAGAAAACCGGCGTCGAAGGACGACCGCTTCCCCGAAGCAAGGCTGCTGTTCATGCTGGCGATGGCAACGATCCCGCTGCTGTTTATGGTTCCGTTTCGGAAGATGTACTTCTCGCTCTGGACCAGCACGACCTTTGTCGGCGCCATGTTCCTCCTCAACGGTGCGGTCCTGTTTGTGGCCGAGAGAATGATCCCCGGGAAGAAAGGCCTCGGAAGAATGCAGATCACCGATGCCCTGCTCATCGGCATCTGTCAGGCGGTAGCCGTCATCCCGGGGCTAAGCAGACTGGCCCTGACGGTGACCTGCGCGGAGGCAGAGAACTTTCAGAAAAGCTATGCCATTCGCTTCGGCATGCTGCTGGCGATTCCGGCCCTGTTCGGTTCGGCGGTGCTGAGCCTGGCGGACGCCGCCATAGCGGGCATCGACACAGCTTATCTGGCGGCCTACTTTGCCGG
>CADAPN010000095.1 GCA_902789835.1 Oscillospiraceae bacterium | reverse complement strand
CGGCATAGCGCAGGCAGAAGGAGACGAACATCGCGCTCCACTCGTCCGCGTAAGGTGCGCCGGACCAGGCGCCGTAACGGGTATAGCCGTGCCTGACCCTGGCGTCGCCTGCGTCGTTCAGAACGGCTTCAAAGTTGTTTTGGCTCTCGCCGTGACCCTGCTGGGTGGCGGCGACGAGGACAAGGTCCTCTGCCCAGTTTCCGCTTAACTCCATGCCGTCGAAGTCGCGCTCCCAGTCGGACGCGCTCTCAAGGTCCGCGTTCGGATCGCTCACGGGCATCTCGGGAGCGGTGGTCGCTTCGGGCTGCGCGGTGACTTCCGGCTCGGCGTTCACTTCCGGCTGTGCCGTGACTTCCGGCTCGACGGTCACTTCGGGCTCGACGCTCTCTTCCGGCTCATCGACGGTGATCTCTTCCGTGCGGATACATTCCGGCCCATGGACATGGGGTGTCAGCTCCGCCTTGCCGCAGGTGAGTTCCCGTACGGTCTCGAAGCATTCGGCGCCATGCGTATGCGCGCCTTCGCCTTCCGGAATTGCACAGGTCAATTCGCGCTCTACGGTATAGCAATCATCAGTATGCGTATGCGCGCCCTCACCCTCCGGAATCTGGCAAATCAGGACGCCGCTTTCATTATAACAGGTACCGTCGTGTACATGACCGGGATTCTCCTCAAGGCCGCAGCTTTGCACCTTATGCTCGACATAGCAGGCGTCGGTGTGCTGATGCCCCGGGTTTTCCTCGAGGGTGCAGGTGAGCACCTGGCGCTCAGTGTAGCACGCGTCGGAGTGCGTATGCGCTTCCAATTCCGGCAGCGTGCAGACAAGGGTCTCCCCGTCGTAGCAGTCGTCGTTGTGCACATGCGCCACCGGCTCCGCCCCCTCATGGGTATAGGGGCAGTCCAGCACCTCCCGGGTATAGACCTTCGCCACCGCCGTCTTGCGGAAGCCGGCAAAGATCCCCAGAGAGACGATCATCGACAGACACAGAATCATGGCGATCCATCTGCCGTGTGCCTTCTTGCTCTTTTCGATCCGTTTCAGAAGAGAATCCATCATGACTATATATTGTCCTTTCATTGATTACAAGATCAAGATATAGTTGCATTCATTTTGACACTATAATGCAACCTTAATAATAGCACTTTTGTCAAGATTTTTCAACGGTTTTTCATAAAAGCATCTGATTTTCGTTTTATTTCCTTCGAATCATAAAACATGAAGCTTCCCACCGTTATTCTATCACATCAGGAATCAATAAAAGCATCAAAAAACCGCAGGTTGCCGCTCATTTTTTCAGAGCGGTTCCCTGCGGGAAATGAAAAGATTGAATTGTCCGCGTCAGATGACCTGCCACTCGCTCCCCTGCACACGGATCTGTTCATAGTAGAGCGCCTTGGACGTCTCCATGTACGGCGTCAGGTAGACCTGAACCGCATATCCGATCACCGGCAGCGAGCTGAGCAGCAGCCAGAGAACAAAGGAGAGGTCAAGCAGGAAGAGCTGGGACTTGAAGCCCTGGGTCATTCGTTTGGATTCCCGGATACAGTCCATGGCGCTGAGCTCCGGATGATCGATCATGATATACACCGCAAGGCTGTAGCGGTAGGCCGCGATTATCCCGGGGATCACGAACAGCATTGACCAGAGCATGATAAAAAGCGCCTCCAGAATCAGCAGCCAGAGCAGGCGCGGCATCATGCCGAAACCGTCCAGAAGGTTTCCGTAGTCCGGCGCATTCCGGCGGATGGAATTCAGGGTGAAGATGGAAAAACCGACGCTCACGACCGAAAGCGCAAGATGAAGCAGCACGTCGATCAGCGATTCGCCCGGTCCCGGCATGGCACGCGCCATGAGCTGCATGGCCGCGTCCGCCCTTCCCTCCGACGAAGCCTGAAGAATCCCGGCCATATCGTCATAGGCCACACCGGTCAGGCGCAGCGAGAGAAAGTTGATCAGTACGCCAAGCAGCGTGAAGATCAGGCCGGCCGTGATCAGGCTGGGCTTTGAGGTACGGATGATTTCCTTTGCGTTCTGTTTGACTGCGACCCGATCGATCGTCATAAATCAGCACTTCCCTGTTCCGCCTCTGAAAAGGCGGTTATTCATTCCGCCACCGATTATATCGTTTCACCCGGAAGAGATAAAGGACCAATTTATGAATTCTTGCGGAATTTCATCTTGCGGCAGACTGCAAAACGCGATAAAATGGAGCAAAGGCGGTGAAAAAAGATGGATCGCTACCAGTTGCAGAAAATGATCGACACCCAGCCGGAGGCCAAACTCAAGGACCTGGTGATGCAGCTTTTATATGACGAAATCATCAGTCTGAAGCTCTCCCCCGGCACGAGGCTCAATGTGAACCAGATTGCCTCGATTCTCGGGATCTCGCGTACCCCGGTGGCCGAAGCCATTGCGGGCCTGGTGGAAAACGGCTTCGTGGTAAACCGGCCGGAGCAGGCGGGAAGCTTCGTTCTGGAACTGAGTCTGCCGGATATGATCAGCCTTTATCAGGTCCGTAACGCCGTTGAAAGCGAGGCGGCCTATCTCTGCGCCTACAACGCGGACGATCGGACCATCCGCGAGCTGACCCGCCTTTCGGATGCCTTCCGGGACAGCGTGACGATGCACGACATCCGCGGCATGCGGGACACGGACATGCCGTTTCACCAGCTGATCATAGACTCCTGCGGAAACGCCTACCTCCGCCGCTCGTATGAGCAGATCCGTCCGTATCTGACCCGCTACCAGGCATCCATGCTTGAGTTCATCGGGCGGAAGTCCAATGACCAGAACCCCTGGCTCTCGAACGTGAAGTACAACCACACAGCGGTGGTGTCGGCGATCCGCATGCGCCTTCCGGACCTTGCAAGGCAGTCGATGGCTGATCACGTGACCTCAAGCCTGAGCTTCACGAGCATGTCGAGGGAAGGCTTCGATCCCTTTGCTTCTTTGGAATAAGAAAGCACAGTACCCCCGCCCTCCGGGCGGGGGTACAAGAACCAGATCGAGGGCTTCGACCCTTTTGCTTCCTATTACAATACCCCGCCCGGAGGGCGGGGTATTATGTATTCAATCAGTCGATGCGTTCACAGCCCCAGAAGAAGAGGGCCACGGTTCCCGGGCCGGTGTGGGAGCCGATCGTGGTGCCGATGTTGTTGATGACCACCTTCCCGTTCAGCTTCGGGAAACGCTCCTCCACCAGGTCGGCGACGGCGCGGGCATCGTCATAGCAGGCCGACATGGAGATGTAGCACTTTCCGCTGTAATCCAGGCCGCCTTCGGCGCACTCCTCCATCTTCTTGACAATCTCGCGGATGACCTTTTTCTTGGTGCGGATCTTGAAGCGCGGAATCAGGCGTCCGAGGTTGTCCATGTTCATCAGCGGGCAGATCTCCAGCATGCCTCCGAAGACACCGGCGGTCTTTGAAATCCGGCCGCCTTTGACGAAAAAGGTCAGGTCCGTGGAGAAGAACCAGTGGTGAACCTTCAGACGGTTTTCCTCGATCCATTTGGCCAGTTCCTCGGCACTCATGCCCTCGTCCCGCTTTGTTGCGGCGGTATCCATCAGCAGGCCGTAGCCGGAGGAGGCGCCGAGAGAGTCGATGATATAGATTCTGCGCTCCGGATAGCGCTCCCGAAGAATCGCGGCGGCATTCCGGGCGGCATTGATGGTGCCGGAGATGCCGGAGGACAGGCTCACGTGGACGATATCCTTTCCGTCCTCCAGGAACGGCGTAAAGAAATCGACATACTCGGCGACATTCACCTGGGCCGTGCGGGTGTCGGCGCCTTTTGACATCCGGTCGTAAAACTCATCAAAGGGAATGCTCTCCCCCAGGTCATCCGGATACTCGACGCCGTCCAGGGCGTAGTGGAAGCAGACGTAATGGATGTCCCGGGACTGGAAATGCTCTTTGCTCAGGTCAGCCGTTGAGCAGCAGCTGATAATATAACTCATGGCAACGGTTCCTTTCCATATACATTGCAGCAATTTACAGCAATGCAAATCTGATCGTTAGACCTATCATACCACAGTCCGCGTGAAAAATCACTCTACAAAGCAAAAACAACGGGCGGAAACTTCTCTACCCGTTGTTTTGTTTCTCTCTACGATTTGTAGAATGCTTGATTTTAAGGGGTTTTGGCGGGTTCTTCAGGTTGCAGCTCAGGTACACGATGATCTCCGCCGGAATCACGATCAGGAACAGCTGCCATGGATGGTAGCGCGGATACACGAGCAGATAGGCCGCCAAAAAAAGCGACAGGACGAAGGCCGCAATGACATGTTGAAGATGCTGTTTCCGGTGAAACACACAGATCAGAATCATATACACCAGGATGGAGACCGGAAGCGCGACGACAAACACCTGCCACACGATGAGGCCGACCAGCCAGAGCGCCACAAAGGCCGTCAGGGCCAGGGTCCAGACCCCGACTATAGCGATGGCGATGATGCGTCCGGTACTGTAGGAGACCTCTTCGGTCTCGGGCTCCTCGGTGGGAATCGGTTTCCACTCGTCATGAGAGCTGAGCAGATCATCGACCGTAACCCCAAAGATTTCCCCCATCTGCTTCAGGACAAAGGCATCGGGAATCGCTTCGGCGCGCTCCCACTTGGAGATGGTCTTATCGGAATAATTGAGCTTGTACCCAAGCTCGGCCTGGGTCATGCCCGCACGTGTGCGGAGATTGATAATGTTGCTTGCGGTTATCAGCTTGAGTTCTTCCAGTTGCATGAAATAATCTCACTGTTCTGTAAAACTGTTGGCCCGGAGCCCGCTTACTCCTCGATGAACAGAATGCCGAGGGTTTTGGGGCCGCAGTGGGTCGAAATGGTGCAGCCGGCCAGCGTGTGATGAATCTCCTCCACGGGGATCAGTTCGCGCACCAGGGCGTAGATCTCCTCCAGGGTGCTCTCTTCGACCTCGCCGGATTCGGTGATGAACACGTGGCCCGGGCGAACCTTCCGTCCTTCCAGGCGCTCGCGAATGTACTGCTTGTAAACATGTTCGATGCTGCCGCGGTATTTCTTATAGACGACCAGCTTACCGTCCTTCATCTCCAGGCCCGGTTTCAGGTGCAGAAGATTGGCGCCGAGCGCGGCAACGCCGGTGCAGCGTCCGCCCTTCCACATGAACTCCAGCGTGTCCAGGACAAAACTCGTCTGGACCTTGCCGGACAGCTCGCGAAGGTGCTCGGCAATCTCACGGGCGCCCATTCCCCGGTCACGGCAATCCGCGCCTTCAATGGCAAGAAGACCGATGCCGGTGGAGAGCATGCGCGTATCCACCACATGGACCCCGCCCAGCTCCGACGCGGCCATGCAGGCGGCGTTATAGGAGTTGGAGAGTTCCGAACTGATGTCCAGATGGACGACGGAGAAGCCCTCCTTCGTAAACTGCGAGAAGAAATCAATAAACTCCTGCACGCCGACCGCGGAGGTCTTCGGCAGGGTTCCGTCCTTCCGGTAGCGGGCATACATCTCCAGCGGAGTGAAGCCGCTTCCGTCAAGGAAGGTATCCTCCCCCAGCGTAATCGTAAGTGGGATCACATGAATATCATAGCGGTCCAGAAGATCCTTCGAAAGGTCGCAGGTACTGTCGGCGGTAATCACAACCGGTTTCGGCATGTCGATCATTCCTTCCTGTGTTTGTAAGAAAAGCATCTTGAAATGCTGTTATTTTCAAAGCAGAGGGATTATAACACGCAAAACAGGGCTTGTCTATGCACATTTGAAAAGGAATTGTAAAATAATCCCCGCGGCCGGCAGGAAACTCTTGCTTTTTCAGACGGAATCCGGGATAATAGGAAAAACGATACTGCCTAACGGGTTTGACTGCCCTGTGAGTTCTATCTCCCCGCCGGAGGCGGGGAGATAGAACGTCAAGGAATCTCGTTAAGGAATACATCTCAAAGGAGCAGGAATGCATCATGATCCAACCGAACGATGTCATGAAAGCGCTTGATGAAAGCTGGGAGGAGTTCAAAAAACAGGCTTCCCAGGATCCGCTGTATTATAACGGTCCCGGCGATCTGCTGGACACCGCGGAAGGCCGGGCAAAGTTCTGCCGGCTGAATGAGACCGGCGTCTTCCGCAAGGAGGATCCGGACTTTCCGGGCTATAAGATCTGGGTTTTCAATCTACAGGGCAAGGGCATGACCGTCAAGAAACGCAGTCGGGTCGATCCGGCCCTGATGGAGGACATCGACTATGACGCGGAGGGAAACCAGACCGGAAAAAGCTACGAGCCCGCCTGAAATGCTAACCATCCCCCGCCGAAGGCGGGGGATGGTTAATAGTTTACGAACCCGTGTAATACTGCAAGCACCCCGCCTCCGGCGGGGTGCTTGTCATTTCACTTGATGCTGCCAAAGAGGCCGCGCGCTTCAAGGCACATGTATACCCCCGCCGAAGGCGGGGGTATACATTCTTACAAACTCACTTGATGTTGCCAAACAGTCCGCGGATGATCGAGCTGCTTCCGTTGCGCATGACAGAGCTCAGGGCATTGGTTGCCGCCCGCTTGGCGATGGTCTTGGCGCTGGTCTTCTTTCCGCCGAGGACGGAATTGACAATATTGGTGCTGACCGAGCGCATCACCGAAGAGGTCGCCGCCGCCGCGGCTTTCTCGACGGCCTTTCTCTTCTTCTCCGCTTCGCGCAGCGCTTCCTTTTCGGCGGCGAGGGCTTCCTTCTCCGCCGCTTTCTGGGCGGCCGCTTCTTCCTTCAGCTTCTGCTTTGCCGCAGCCGCCTCTTCTTTCAGGCGCTGCTTCTCGGCCTCGGCCTCGGCTTTCAGGCGCTCCTTCTCCGCTTCGGCTTCTTCGGCTTCGCGAATGCGCTGGGCCTCAAGCTCTTCGTTCGCTTTGGTGATGATCTCAAAAGCGGACTCACGGTCAAAGCTCTCGCGGTACTTGACCTCAAACTCGTCGGAGAGAATATAGGTGTTCACGGCGTTTTCGTCCGCGATGCCCATCAGGCTCTGCGGCGGAAGGATAAAGGCGCGTTCCACGATATTCGGAATGCCCTCTTCGTCAAGGAAACTGACAAGCGCTTCGCCGACACCCAGTTCCGTCAGGGCGGTCTTGGTGTCGAAAGCCGGGTTCACACGGAAGCCCTTTGCCGCGGCGCTGATGGATTTCTGCTCCGCCGGGGTGTAGGCGCGAAGAGCGTGCTGGACCCGGTTGGAGAGCTGG
>CADAPN010000094.1 GCA_902789835.1 Oscillospiraceae bacterium | reverse complement strand
GGAGTTCTCCCAGGAGACATCCTTGGCCATGTCGCGCTGTACCATTTCATCCCAGCAGTAGCGGTTGGTAAAGTACAGTGTCTTTGCCCTGTTGATCGCATCCAGAAGGAGTCCCGCTTCATATCTGTCAAAAGTGAATCCGTTGCCCTCGTTTGTAAACTCGTTGTAGGGCTCGACCGTATCCTTGAGGCCGCCGGTCTCGCGGACGATCGGCACGGTCCCATAGTGCATGGCGATCAGCTGTGTGAGCCCGCAGGGCTCAAACTGAGAAGGCACCAGGAGGGCATCTACGCCGGCATAGATCTTGTGGGATCTGCCTTCATCGTACATGATATTGGAGCAGACGCTGCCCTTATAGGCGTTTTCATAGTAGCGGAAGGCATCTTCGTACACGGCATCGCCGGTACCCAGAATGGCGAGCTGTGTATTGCCGTCCATAATATCCGGGATAATGTCCTCCTGGAGCGCAAGCTTGTCTGCTTTCTTTTTATCGAGAACATTGGAAAGATCATAGGGCACTGCCAGCATGGAGTCTGTGGCGGGATCCCACATGCCGTAGTCAATACCGTTGATGATGCCGCGGAGCTTGCTGGAATGATAGCGCAGATGCGCATCCAGATTTTCTCCGTAGAAGGGTGTCTGGATCTCATCTGCATAGGTGCCGCTCACGGTCGTGATCATGTTGGCATAGGTGAGACCGCCCTTGAACATATTGGCATCATTGTAGCCCTGTTTGAGCGCGTCCTTGTTGAAAACATAATCCGGGAGACCAGACCAGTACTTGATCATACGCATATCATAGAGACCCTGGAAGCGAAGGTTGTGGATCGTGATCATGACCTTTGACCTTGCGACGGGCGATTCGTCAAACAGGGTGCGCAGATAGACCGGCACCAGACCTGCCTGCCAGTCGTGGCAGTGGATGACATCCGGGATCCAGTTCATATAGTTGAGTGCCGCCAGCGCAGCCTTACCGAAATAGCAGAACTTCGGAATGTCGTCGATCAGGTTGGTGTAGGGATTTCCCGAGCTGAAAAATTCCTCATTGTCGATAAAGTCATACACGACGCCGTCCCAGACATATTCCATGATGCCGACATAATAGCTCTTTCCGTCCGCGCACAGATCCATATCAAAAGCGCCTACGTAGACCATCTTGTCCTGATATTCCTGAGGAATGCATTTATACCTGGGCAGAATGACCTTGACATCGCAGTTCTGCCCGATCAGCGCCTTGGGAAGCGCATACATGACATCTCCCAGACCGCCTGTCTTGACAAACGGATAGCACTCCGAGCCGATGAAAGCGATGCTCCTCCTGGGCTGGGGAAGTTCGGGAGCAGGAGCTTCTTCGACCACTTCGACGGGGGTCTCGACGGGAGCTTCGGCAGGTGCTTCTGCGGGAGCCTCAACAGGCGCCTCAGCGGGAGCTGCAGCAACAGCTTCTGCAGGAACTGCTGCTTCCACGGGAGCCTCAACGGGCGCCTGAGCGGCAGCTTCGACAGCTGCCTCCACGGGAGCTGCTGCTTCCGGGTCTTCTGCTTTTTTCCTGCGCGTTGTGGTCTTCTTAGCCGTAGTCTTAGCCGTAGTCTTCTTAGTCGTGGTCTTCTTGTCTGTGGTCTTAGTGGCAGCTGTCTTTCTTGTCCGGGTCGTCTTCTTCGGTTCCTCTGCAGCTGCCGTTTCAGTTTCAGCTTTTTTTCTGCGGCCGCGTTTCGGCTTTTCAACAGGAGCTTCTGCAGCTGTCTCAGCAGCTGTTTCAGCGGTTACTTCTGCTGCATTCTCGACCGAAACAATTTCCTCTTCCTTTTTCTTTCTGGGCATAATGTTCCATTCCTTTCTGATTTGTCTGTGGTTTGTAAGTTTATGCTTTTGTTTCTTTAGTTCTATAGTAAGCGATTCATTTGGTGATTAAGTCAGTGATTATATTCGTGGTGTTATTTTGTGATTATATTTAGAGACTATATGCAAAATGACAATGACTATGGGTACGGATTCATCATGAAATGGCCAGTGATTACTGGAATATAAGTCAATATATACTGCAATTGCAAATAGAATTGCTGTCGATAAAACCATTATAAAAAAACTGAAAGAAAAAGAAAAGTGCGAAAAAGAAAAGTCTTTTGAAGCCCGTTGATCAGCAGGAAAAAGTATTTTCTTTTCATGAACTGCTGTTGGTTCTTTTGCAAACAGTAGTATGTTGCGGTTATCTTTCCCGAAATTAGTGATTCCTGAAAAAAAGTCACTAACAGATGCGGAAGAGTCCTGCTATTTTGACAGAATGCTTTTTTGAGCAGCCTTTTCTTATAAACTGTTTTTACGTGTAATCTGTTTTTACGTGCTTATTTTCCCCGATAGATCACGGCGAGTCCTCCGTGTGAGGTCTCTCTGTATTTTTCGTCCATATCGAGGCCGGTGCGGTACATCGTCGCGATGACGTCGTCAAAGGAGATTTTCCTTGTGGTGTACAGGAATCGTGAAAGATTGACGGCGCTGATCGCACGCATGGCGGCGACGGCGTTTCGCTCGATGCAGGGAATCTGCACCAGACCGCCCACTGGGTCGCAGGTGAGTCCCAGGTTGTGTTCCATTGCGATCTCGGCAGCGTATTCGATCTGGTCTATATTCAGTTTGAAGAGGGCGGCAACCGCGGCAGCTGTCATGCAGCAGGCGCTCCCGATCTCAGCCTGACATCCGCATTCGGCACCGGAGATGCTGGCGTTGGTGCGGATCACGTTTCCGACAAGCCCGGCGACAGCCATGGCGTCAAGAATCTCTTCCTCAGGAAATCCGCGGTCCATATTCATGTAATATAAAACAGACGGGAGAACACCGCAGCTTCCGCAGGTCGGCGCAGTGACCACGATGTTCTCATCGGCATTTTCCTCACTGACTGCATAGGCATAGGCAGCGATCACACGGTTCATGGTAACATCCGCGCTCTCGTTGTAGCAGCGCTTCTCATACAGGAGCCTGGCTTTTCGCGCGACATTCAGACCGCCGGGGAGGACACCGTCCGCGCACAGACCTCGTTCTACAGACGCCTTCATTGCTTTCCAGATCATACTCAGATATTCACGGAGAGAAGAATTCTCCTGCTTATAGATGAAGTCGACAAGCGACAGATTCTCCTCCCGGCAGACCTGCAGGATCTCCGAGAAATTCTGCTGCGGATAGATCTCGTTATCCTCTTCGGATACCTCATTTTCAATACGGATCGACCCGCCCCCGATACTGAAGACCCGGGTATTGCCCAGAAGCTGCCCGTCCCGGAATGCCTCGAAACGCATCGTATTGGGGTGGGGCAGATTCCGCTCTTCCCGATTAAACAGGATCTCCGCGGACGGAAGGGCGGATTTGATCGCCTTGCCTGTGCCGTGCCCCTCACCCGTAAATGCAAGAGAACCGTAAAGCGTGACGCGGAAAGCATCCGCGTCGGGATAGCGCCGGGACATGATCTGGGCCGCGCGGTAAGGACCTACTGTATGGGAACTGGATGGACCATGGCCGATCTTGTAGATACTTTTTATGCTTTTCATGCTCATTCCGACTCCTCCGGGCATCACTGCTCCTGCTGCCTGTTATTCTTCCTGCAATTCTTCTTGTAATAGAAATATTTATGGAGATGACACTATTTATTATAGCATGAATCATGTGAATCGTGGTCCCGGAATGAGGATATTACCAGGGGAGATATTGCCGGGGGTAGATATTGACTTTGAAAATGAAACTATTGCTTACATTGAGATCAAACCTGGGGATTATATGTTTAATGTGATGGTGGAAGAAAAAGCGACAGGAACCATTACTGCATCCAAAAAGCCTCTTTCTGACAACTGATCCGAAGATATGAATGAGTGGCAGCTCTTGTTTTTGACTGTAATCTGCTGCGAAAAAAGTGAAGCGATATTTAGAATATGTAAGGCCGGGCTTACCTGTTTGGAAGCCTGGCTTTTTTTCTTCCTGGAACAAATACTTTACCGAGTATCAATTATCTCCTGAAATCTTTATATCTAATTGTTATATCGGCAGGGAACACTTGTACTTTCAGATTATTTAATGCCTCTGCCGTATCTGCTTATATTTTCCTATAAAAACCGATTCATTCATGAGGGAGCACTAAAATGTAGAGCACTAAAAAATGTGAAAAAACCAAATATTAGAATCCGTGATTATATTGTCTTTGTGATTTCGTTCGCAACTTTTTTTCCGGGAAGAGGTATCGGAGATATGTTACATTACAATTGCCGAAAGGCAAAAGGCACGTACAGCAATGATTATGCAAATACTCTCTCACAGTGTTTTGGAGCAGGTTCGACTCCTGCGTAAGCGAGGAATGCTTCCGGCAGAACAACGTGCCTTGTCCATGGCTCCTTGGTCTAATGGCAGTGACTTCAGGTTCTCAGCCTGAAAATGCGAGTTCGAATCTCGCAGGAGTCATTCGGGGGGTCAAGAGTGTACCCGGATAAATAAACGGAAAGGAGGAGAGAATATTATGCTGAATTTTTTGAAGGCAATGAAAAAGACCGCAAATGTGACAGTAACGGAGAATGGCGCAGTGACGCCCCGCAGCACCGGTTCTGACTGCCTGAATCTGTTCGCGACCATCGGTGCCCTGCGTACCCGCAGCAGTGCGGAGATCGAGAATCGTTTTCTGCGGGCCTTTGCCGAGGATCCGGATGTGGCTATGAAGATTCTCTTCTATGCCCGTGATATCCGGGGCGGCCTGGGTGAGCGTGCCGTGTTCCGTACGCTGATCCGCTGGCTGGCTGAGAACGAGATGCCGTCTCTGGTACGAAATCTGCCCTATATAGCGGAGTACGGCCGTTGGGATGACATTCTTGTCCTGCTGGACACTCCGGCCCGCAGTGCCGCAGAGACTGTTCTTTATCGTCAGTTTCAGGCGGACATGAAGGCGCTGGAGACCGACGGCCAGGTTTCCCTGCTTGGCAAGTGGCTGCCGTCTGTGAACGCTTCCAATGCGGAGACAGTCCGCATGGCAAAGCAGCTTGCCCGCGCCTTCGGCATGAACGAGGCGCAGTACCGCAAGGCCTTGTCCGCGCTCCGGGCGCAGATCCTCATTATTGAGAACAACCTGCGCGAGCGTGATTACAGCTTTGACTATGCTAAGCAGCCGTCGAAGGCGATGTTCAAGTACCGCCGCGCCTTTATGCGCAACGACCAGGTACGTTACCAGGCGTTTATGACGCAGGTAAAGGACGGCAGTGCAGTGCTCCATACCGGCACGCTGATGCCTTATGAGATCGTTGCTTCCGCCTATGATGCCGGCGAGAATGAGCGCGAGGCCCTGAATGTGACCTGGAACGCGCTGGAGGACTTTACAAACAACGAGAACGCGCTTGTCGTGGCGGACGGCTCCGGTTCCATGTATTGGTGTGGCAGCCCGAAGCCGGCGGCAGTGGCCCAGTCTCTCGCGATTTATTTCGCGGAGCGGAACCAGGGCGCCTTCCGCAACCACTTTATTACTTTTTCCATGACCCCGCAGCTTGTGGAGATCAGGGGCCGGGATATCGTGGAGAAGGTTCGTTACTGCCGTTCCTTCAATGAGTGCGCCAACACGAACCTGCAGTCGGTGTTCGAGCTGATCCTGCACACTGCGGTGGAGAACCGCGTGCCGCAAAAGCAGCTTCCCTCCACACTGTACATTGTATCTGACATGGAGTTTGACTCATGTGCTCACGGTGCGTCCGTCAGCAACTTTGAGTACGCAAAGAACCTGTACAGAAAGTTTGGCTACAAGCTGCCGAGGGTCGTGTTCTGGAATGTCCAGTCCCGCAGCCAGCAGCAGCCCGTGAAGATGAACGAGCAGGGCGTGGCGCTGGTCTCCGGCTGTACCGCAAGGATCTTCTCCCAGGTTATGAGCGGCGAGATGGATCCGTATGCCAACATGATGAATGTTATCGGCGGTGACCGGTATGAGGTGATCAAGGCCGGCTGATACACCGCTTTGATTCTGTCGTCCCAATAACCTGTACTGATTAATTTGGCCCCCGCAGTTCCGAAAATGGAGCCGCGGGGGCTTTCCCTGCCATCCGGAGCAATGTGCTTTCCCTGCCATCCGGAGCAATGTTTCGGAATTCAGTTCTTATCGGCTTCAGAACTGTGCCCTGCCATGCCCTTGCCCAGTGTACCTTCTCCATAACGCTGGTTGATCTTTTTCAGCATGGAATCCAGACGGGACTGTTTTTCCAGTTGCTTTTCGCTTTCCTTTTCTCTTTCTTCTTCCTCCTGGTTTTGAACAGCCCAGTCGAAGAGATTCATCTGCTGCATCTTTTTTTCAGAAAGCTTTGAGACGCCCACGCCGATGAGGCGGACTGAGATCCCTTTTGCAAAGAGACCGTCCGGGTCTGTGAGAAGGGCTTTCGCCAGATACAGGGCTTCTCTTTCAATTTCGTCTGCGCTGTCAGTAGGTTCCTCCAGGGAGGTCTGCCGGGAGTATCTCTGAAAAGCAGTGCTTTTGACCTGGAAAGTGACCGTTTGTCCGGAGACTCCGGCTTTCTGCATCCGGGACGCCACTTTGCGCGCGAGACTGCTGACCACGGGGAGGCCGTCTGTCTCAAAGTTGTCGCTTCCGATATCCTCGGAGAGAGTCCTCTCGTTGGAGATGCTCTTGGCTTTGTCTCTCTGAGGTGTTACCGGAGAAGTACTGATCCCGTTGGCGCTGCGCAGGATATAAGCGCCGGCCTTTTCGCCGAGCAGGGACTGGAGCATCTGAATATCGGCGGCAGCGGCATCCCCGATCGTGGAGATTCCCACAAGGCGGAGCTTCCGGGCGGTGGAGTGACCGCAGCCATAGAGGGATTCGATGGGAAGCGGCCACATTTTTTCAGAAATTTCATCGGGATACAGTGTGTGCGTGCGGTCCGGTTTCTGGAAGTCGCTGGCCATTTTTGCGAGTAGTTTATTGCTGGATATGCCGACGTTTACGGTGAATCCCAGCCTGCCGGAGACCTCCTGCCGGATATGCTGAGCCAGCGCTTCCGCAGCATTCCTGTCCCCGGGGGGCAGGAGGTCTGTGACGTCGAGCCAGGCCTCATCGATCGAGACCTGCTGAAGGACCGGTGTGACTTCCGAGAGGATCTCCATCAGACGGCGGGAATATTCCCGGTAGGTGGTAAAATCCGGCGGGACGAGGATCAGGTGGGGGCACTTCTGCAGGGCTTTTACTACCGGCTCTCCGGTGCTGATCCCGTACTTTTTTGCCGGAATGGATTTGGCTGTAATGATCCCGTGGCGCGTTTTGACATCGCCTCCGACTGCGGAGGGAACCGTGCGCAGATCCACGCTTCCCGGCGAAAGACGCAGCTGTTTCAGCGCGGACCAGGACAGATAAGCGGAATTGACATCCACATGGAATATCGTGCGCTGTGCGGCTTTTGTGTTTTTGGTGGAGGAGAAATCGCTCACGAGATCGTTCATGGGGCAGATACCTTTAAGATAGTTGTCAAAATCGCCGGCAGCAAAACAAAAATAAGTTGAAAAATATGCTGAAAAAATATGTTGAAAATATGTTGAAAAACATTTTTGAAAAATAAAGTGAAAGACTGCCTGATGACAGTATACCACGACGCCGCGGAAGCAGTAGATTTAATCTGATCCCTACGGGACTTTTGGACGTCGCACAGGGACACCAGAGTCGTTAAGCACAGTCATGATGAAAGCGTTTGTAATGCCTTGTAAT
>CADAPN010000093.1 GCA_902789835.1 Oscillospiraceae bacterium | reverse complement strand
GATGGTGCAGACGTAGCCTTTCTGTTTCTTCTTGGTGACGGGCACGACATGCTCAAAGTCTTCCTTCCCGTGCTTGCACAGCGGGCAGACAAAGTCGTCCGGAAGCTCCGCACCCTCATAAACGTAGCCGCAGACCCGGCAGACCCAGCTTTCCTTCTGCTCGGGAGCGGGGTTCTTCTTCGGCTTGATGTGGGCATGGTAGTAGGCATAGGTGCAGGACGGCGCCTTGGAGAGAACCTTCGCCTCGACAACATTGGCGACAAACAGGACGGAGGCATCCAGGTCCTGCACGGAAATCACTTCACAGGCGAGGACGGCATTCGTATATTCCGGGATATAGCGGATTCCGTTTGCGGTGCGCTCGGTCCAGGTGACATCGGCAAACTTGTCGGTATCGCGGCCGCTCTGGAAGCCGAAGCGCTTGAAGAGGTCAAAGGGAGCGTCTTCGGTCAGAATGGAGATGTTGAACTTGCCGGACTTCGCGATCATGTCGGCGGTGTGATTCTTCTTGATGACCGAGACGGTCACTTTCTTGGGATCCCCGGAAGCGGCCTGACCGGCGGAATTGATGATGCAGCCGTAGTCCTTTCCGTCGACACAGGTGGTGAGAACCTCAACGCCGTAGGTGAACTTGTGGAAGGCGCCGCCGTCCACGTTCAAAGCAGCCGGGGCGGCGGAAGCGGCTTCTGCAGCCGCAGGGGCGGCCTCACTCACAACAGGCGCGGGATTGATCTCCGCGGCAATGGCGTCGGCAAGCGCATCCAGGGCGCCCTCCTGGTCGGCGGCCAGGGCGGACTTGAGGGTGATATTATCGGCGATAAACTCGATGTTCTTCATCGGCGCGATCAGCTCACGCATGACCTTGCCGCTGGTGGGGGCCCAGCTGCCGTTTTCGATGACAGCGACCTTGCGCTTCTGCAGATTGTGTGCGGCGAGGTCGTGGAGCAGATTTTCCATCGTGACGAAAACACCGGCGTTATAGGTCGTTGCGGCGAAGACAAGATGACTGCAGCGGAAGGCATCGGAGACAATATAGCTCGCCGGGGTGACGGAAGTGTCATACATCCGGACCCGGACGCCGCGCTCCACCAGCTTGGCGGCAAGGATGTTGGCGGCGTTCTCTGTGTGGCCGTAGACAGATGCATAGGCGAGCATGACGCTCTGCTCCTCGGGGGTGTAGCTGCTCCAGAGCAGGTACTTCTCCAGAAAATCGCCGAAATGGCTGCGCCAGACAAAGCCGTGGAGCGGGCAGACCGTGGCAATGTCCAGGGCGGCTGCCTTCTTCAGGACGGCCTGCACCTGGGGACCGTACTTCCCGACGATGTTGGTGTAGTAGCGGCGGGCTTCGCTGAGGTTCTCGGCGAAGAAGTCGGTTTCGTCGTTGAACAGGCGGCCGTTCAGCGCACCGAAGGTGCCGAAGGCATCGGCGGTGAACAGAATCTTATCCGTCTTGTCATAGGTCATCATGACCTCAGGCCAGTGGACCATCGGGGCCATGACAAAGGTCAGCTCATGCCGCCCGGTGGAGAAGACATCGCCCTCCTTGACCAGATCGATCCGAGCGGAAAAATCCGCCGCAAAGAACTGGGCCAGCATGGTCTTGACCTTGGCGTTGCAGAGAATGCGGGCTTCGGGATAGCGCAGGAGCAGGCTCTCAATGGTCGCGGCATGATCCGGCTCCATGTGGGAGATGAGCAGGTAATCCAGCTTCCGGCCACCCAGCGCATAAGCGACGTTTTCGAAGAAAATCTCATAAACAGCCTTGTCGCAGGTATCGAACAGCACTGTTTTTTCATCGAGAAGAAGATAAGAGTTATAACTGACGCCATCCGGAACGCCGTAAACACCCTCAAAGAAGGGAAGGCGGCGGTCATCGGCACCGACCCAGATCAGATCGTCTTGAACTTTACGTGTGCAATGCATAAAAGCTCCTTTCCGTCCGCGAAAGAGCGGACCGTTCAATTAGCATCTTATTATATCATCGATCAGAAAGACAATCAACAAGCAGATTTGCTCTGCGCTGCGCCAGGAATCCGGCGGAGTTTCTTCCGGTGCGCTTCCCGGTTCTCGCTTGCTTTTTCCGGCGCTTCCATGTATTATAAGAAAGATATTTTTCCAAAGGAGGCAGACACCATGGCAGAGAAGAAATTTGCAGGGGTGAACGGAGCTGTGGACACAGCGGAGGTAAATGCGGACTTCGAGCAGGCAAAAGTCTTTGACAAGCTCCGGGTCGGCGATCTGGGCGTCTTTTTCCGTGACGGCCTGAAGACGAGATTCATCCCCTATGACTATATCGACCGGGCCTTTATCCGCGTCCAGGAGACCAGGGGCCGGATGTGCTGCGGACAGGCAAACTGGTACTATTATCGCGTCGTGTTTGTGCACGAGGGTAAGGAGTTTGCCGACTACATGAGCGAGAAAGAGAAGGACATGGACGACGCCCTCGCGGCGATTGCGGCCCATGGCGTGACCACCGGATTTGTAAAACCCGAAGCGACGGCCTGAATCGGAGGAAACAAGACATTGAAGCTGATTATCGCGAGCAACAACACCCACAAGCTGATTGAAATCAAAGCGATTCTGGGAGACCATTTCGGAGAGATCCTCTCCATGCGGGAAGCCGGGATCGAGCATGAGACCGTGGAGGACGGAGAGACCTTCCTGCAGAACGCGCTGAAGAAGGCGCGGGAGATTGCGGAGATCTCCGGCTGCTGTGCCCTGGCGGACGACAGCGGGCTCTGTGTAGATGCCCTGGGCGGCGCCCCGGGGATCTATTCGGCGCGCTTCGCAGGCGTCCACGGGGACGACGAGGCGAACAACGACCTGCTGCTGGAGAAACTCTCGGGCGCTTCCGACCGGCGCGCGCACTATACCTGCGCCATGGCCCTGGTATACCCGGACGGCAGGGAACTGACCGCCGAGGGATATCTTTACGGAGAGATCGGAACGGAGCGGAAGGGGACCAACGGCTTCGGCTATGACCCGCTGTTTATCCTGCCGGAACGCGGCTGCACCACGGCGGAGCTGTCCCCGGAGGAAAAGAACGCCATCAGCCATCGGGCCAACGCCCTGCATGAGCTGGTGAGAAAGCTGGAGGCAGACTGACATGCTCCAGTGGCAGCATCTCTTCTCTGCTGCGATTCTTCAGCGCGGACGGGAGTATTACAAAAAGAATAAGGTACGCTCCCTGATCCAGGACGGAGACCTCTATTACGCCTCCGTGGAAGGTACAGAAGAGTACGAGGTGCAGATCCGGATTCAGGGAGACCGGGTTGACTTCATGAGCTGCGAGTGCCCTTACGCCCAGGACGGAAGCCGCTGCAAGCACATGGCGGCGACACTGTATGAAATTGTGGCGAGGGAAGTTCCCGGCACGCGAAGCGAGAAGAAAGCCTCCTCGATGATGCCGGGGCATGTGAAAATCAATCCCTTCACGGAAGCGGCTGCCACGGGAGAATACCGCTACTACATGCCCGAGCGCTTTACCCGAAACATCGAGATCTATGCCGATACCTACCGGAAGGCGCAGAAGCTGCTGGAGGACGGGACGCTGCGCGACGTCGAAGTGCAGAACTGCTACAGCACGGACCGCGGGAGCAGCGGAAAGGTCCTGGTTGCCAGGGGCTATCTCAAAAGCGGCAACTATTATCCGGTACGCATCTCCGTCTCCCGGGACAGAGTAACCGGGATGAACTGCCCGGTGTACGGGTGCAAAGGCTACTACAACAACTATGTGGACAGAGAGAGCACGGAGATCTGCGAGCACTGCCTCGCCCTCCTGCTTCAGACCATCGAAGAACTCAAAGACAAGAGCTATTGGGATGCCACCGACCAGCAGGCCAGGAAACTCCTGGACAGCTTCTGGAGCCGTTACCGGAATACCGCGGCGGCGGACTCTGCGCAGGAGGAGACCGAAGAAGTCCGGAAGCCGGGACGTATGGTCCGGCTGGAACCGAGAATTGAAGACACAGACGCCGAGCTGATGCTGGGCTTTCGCATCGGGACAGATGAAAAGCTCTATGTCCTGCGAAATCCCGAGAGCCTGGTGGAAGCGGTTCAGAACGAAGGAGAGTTCCCGCTGGGAAGCAAGGGCGGACTGGACTTCTCTTCCGACACCTTCGGCGAAACGGACCGAAAGTGGTATGACCTGATTCGCCAGGCGGTTCTGGAGAAGCAGCACCATGAGGAAGAGAGCTACGGCCGGCAGAAAAAACTGCAGGGAATCACCCTGTACGGCGCTCTGCTGGACGACTTTTACGAACTGGCGCTGGGCAGCCGCATCGAACGGAAAACCGGCAGCGCTGGCAAAACCTGGCTCGAAGTCAGCGGCGAAACGCCGCCGATGGAGCTGGAACTTCGCAAGGATGAGACCGAGGACGGAACCTTTCACGGCGTGATCCTGCGGGGACGGCTCCCGCGCGTCCTCGAAGGGGTACATGCCCACTATTGCCTGGATGACGACCGGCTCAGCCGGATCGACGGGGAGCATTCCCGCGCCCTGGAGCCGCTGCTGGCGGCGGCAGATCACGGCTGGGTGGATATGCATGTCGGGAGAAACTTCCTTACCGACTTCTATTACCACATTGTACCGGAACTGAGCGAGAGCGTGACGCTCACGGAGCCGGACCGGGATGAGATTCTCCAATACCTGCCGCCGGAAGTCAGCTTCCGTTTCTTCCTAGATGTCGAGGAAGGGACGCCGGTCTGCAGAGCCACGGCGGATTACGGCGACCGGGCGAGCTTTGCCCTGACGGACTGGCAGACGCAGAGAATGACATCGACAGACTTCCGGGATCAGATTCGGGAGAGCACGGTGCTGCTCCGGGTGGAGGAGTTTTTCCCGGAACTCCTGGAAGACGGTACGCTCGCTTCCTCTCCCGATGAGGACAGCGTTTATCGCGTCCTGACGGAGGGCGTGGAAGCCCTCTGGCGGATGGGTGAGGTGATGAGCACCGACCGCTTTGACGCTCTGACGGTCCGGAAGAGCATCCGTGTCCAGGTCGGGGTGTCCGTCGAGAGCGAGCTGATGGATCTGAAGATCTCCTCCGAGGATGTTTCCCTGGCGGAGCTGGCCGAGATTCTGAACAGCTATAAACTGAAAAAGAAATACCACCGGCTGAAAAACGGTGATTTCATCCGCATGGACGAGAGCATCGGAGAACTGGCGGCCCTCACGGACACGCTGCAGCTGAGCCGGAAA
Source organism: Oscillospiraceae bacterium (assembly GCA_902789835.1). Next base: position 2,094 of record CADAPN010000093.1, on the reverse strand, counting down.
GAGCTGCTGAGCGGAGATGTCAGCGTGCCGTCCTATCGGGCGCTCTATCTGGAGCAGATGCTGGAAAACGCCCAGGAGATCTATACCACGCGGGACCGGCATTATCGCCGGCTCATCAAGGACTTCAACGCGGTCAAGGATTCGGACTACGAAATTCCGGAGGAGCTGAGTCAGGTCCTGCGCGGCTATCAGGTGTACGGCTACAAGTGGCTGCGGACCCTGGCGGGCTGTGGATTCGGCGGAATTCTCGCCGATGAGATGGGCCTCGGAAAAACCCTGCAGATCATCGCGGTGCTTCTGGCCGAAAAGCAGGAGGGCAGCATCGGTACTTCCCTGATCATCTGCCCGGCGTCTCTGGTATACAACTGGGCGGAGGAATTCAAGCGGTTTGCGCCGGAGCTCACGGTCTGCCCGGTGGAAGGAAACCAGGCCGAGCGCGGCGAAATCATCGAGCACAGCGGAAAGTGGGATGTGCTTATCAGCTCCTATGACCATCTCAAGCGTGATGTGCAGGCCTATGAGGGGAAGATGTTCCTCTATGAAGTGCTGGATGAAGCGCAGTTTATCAAGAACCAGTCCACCGCCTCGGCCAAGGCCGTGAAGGTCCTTCGGGCCAAACATCGCTTTGCCCTCACCGGAACGCCCATCGAAAACCGGCTCAGCGAGCTGTGGAGCATCTTTGATTTCCTGATGCCGGGCTTTCTGTACCGGTATGAGACCTTCCGCAAGGAGATGGAAAAGCCCATCGCAAAAGAGGGAAACGAAGAGGCTTCGCTCCGCCTCAAACGGATGGTGTCGCCCTTTATCCTGCGCAGACTGAAAACCGAGGTGCTGAAGGATCTTCCGGAGAAGGTGGAGGAGTCGCACATCGTCCGCTTCGGGGAGGAGCAGCAGAAGCTCTACGACGCCCAGGTGCTGCGGATGAAGAATCTTCTGGAAAAGGAGAGCGACGAGAGCTTCCGCAAAAGCAAGATCCAGATCCTCGCCGAGCTTACGCGGATCCGCCAGATCTGCTGCGACCCAGCGCTGCTGTTTGAAAACTATGAGGGCGGCTCGGCCAAAATGGAGGCCTGTATGGACTTGGTCCACAGCGCCATGGAGGGCGAGCACCGGATCCTGCTGTTCTCTCAGTTTACGAGCATGCTCGATCTTCTGAAGGAGCGGCTGGGACAGGAGGGAATCTCATACTACGAGATCACCGGGGCGACGCCGAAGAAGGAGCGGATGCGTCTGGTTTCGGCGTTCAACGACGGAAATGTGCCGCTGTTTCTCATCTCCCTGCGGGCAGGCGGAACCGGCCTGAACCTCACCGGCGCGGACATCGTGATTCACTATGACCCGTGGTGGAACGCCGCGGCACAGAACCAGGCGACAGACCGGGCCCACCGGATCGGCCAGCAGAAGCCGGTCACGGTGTTCAAGCTGATTGCGAAAGATTCAATCGAAGAGAAGATCCAGCAGCTCCAGGAGAAGAAGCTGAACCTGGCCGACGAGATTATCGGCGGGGAACAGGTCTCGTTCTCGTCGCTCACGAGAGAGGATCTTCTGGAAATGATCCAATAAGAAGAAAAGCTTATCCCACGCCTCCGGCGGGGGATAAACAGAAGAAAAAGCAAGGTCCCCGCCGAAGGCGGGGACCTTTAAAACATTCAGATTTCGGTAATATGGTGTTTTTCGGCATAGCCGGTGAGGAAGAGCGTCAAAGCGCCGTCGCCGGTGACGTTGCAGGCGGTACCGAAGCTGTCCTGCAGGGCAAAGATCGCAAGCATCAGCGCCGTGCCGGAATCGTCAAATCCCAGCACACTGATGATAAGCCCAAGAGAGGCCATGACCGTGCCGCCCGGAACACCGGGAGCGCCGATGGCGAAGACCGCGAGCAGCGCGCAGAAGAGGATCATCGTTCCAATAGAAGGAAGCTGACCGTAGAGCATCTTCGAGATGGTCATGCAGAAGAAAACCTCGGTGAGAACGGAGCCGCAGAGGTGGATGTTGGCGAAGAGCGGAATGCCGAAGTCCACCATGTCACGGCGAAGCACCTTGCTCTTGCGGGCGCCTTCCAGTGCAACCGAGAGCGTCGCGGCACTGGACATGGTG
>CADAPN010000092.1 GCA_902789835.1 Oscillospiraceae bacterium | reverse complement strand
GCTATTTTGGCAAAAAGCAACGAGAGCAGGTGCCGAAATGAGTATGCTGATTCTTTGTACCGGAAAACCCCTCTCCCCTCTGGAGGGGAGCTATACCTCCGCTGCCTTTGATGCCGCGGCAGAGGCCGTAATCCGGTCCGCGGCCCAAGCCCCTTCCGAACGCCGGATCTTGCCGGGAGGCCGGGTCGTCTGGATCGGAGAGGGTTTGCTTGCCCGTTCCACGGCCGAGCAGATTCTCGAGCCGTGCGAGCTTCATGTCGAACCGCTTCTGAACGAGATCTCCGTCCGCTCCTTCTCGGATTCGGATCGTCCGCTTCCTGCGGAAAAATGGCTCCGGAAGGCCGCGGCCCAGCGCAAGTCCGGGGACCCGCGCCAGCCGGAGTCCCGGGAGGCTGTTGCCGCCCGCGCCGATGCGCTGATTCGGAAGCTGGAGGAGACCGGTACCGATTCTCTTCTGATTGTCTATCCGATTTTCCTTGCCGAGCTTCTTGACCGCTTTCGCGTTCACAACTATGTGGTGCAGCGCGGCGGCCTCTTCCGTTTCCAGCCGCTGGAGAAGATTGTCGTCTCCCGGAAGGACGAGCACTGCGGCGGCTGCCAGCACAACTGTTTTCTCTCCAATCCCGGCTGCGGCGTCGGCCGGGACAAGGCCATGCGCCGGAAGGGCTGAAAAAACAAAACTCGCAGAACCGGTGAACATCTCACCTCATGTCTGCGAGTTTTCTTTTGTCCCGATCTTCTATCTGATGCGATTCTTCCGCTCTGCGCGCTCCGGTTCTCTGGGGCTTACGCGTCATGGGCGGCCATGACCGCTTCAAAAACTGCCGAGCGGAAGGCTCTGGCCTCCAGCGCGCGCACCCCCTGAATGGTCGTTCCGCCGGGAGAGCAGACCGCGTCCTTCAGTTCGCCGGGATGCCTGCCGCTCTCGAGGATCAGCTTCGCCGAGCCCAGCACCATCTGCGCCGAGAGAAGGATTGCGTCCTTCCGGGGAAGTCCGCAGGCCACCGCCGCGTCCGCCAGGGCCTCCACAAACAGATCCACATAGGCCGGTCCGCAGCCGGAGACCGCCATCCCCGCCTCCATCAGCCGCTCTTCGATTTTCATAAAGCGGCCTGCATGGCGCATGGCCTGCAAAAAGCACTCCCGCTCTTCCTCAAGCACCTCCCCGCTGCAGCTGTAGAGGATCATCCCTTCGCCCACCGCCACCGGGGTGTTCGGCATAATCCGGATTATCGGGAGATTCTCTCCCAGCTCCTCCTGCAGTTTCCGGATCGGGACCCCGGCCGCCATCGACACGACGACAAGGCGCTCCTCTCTCTTCTGCAGCAGCGGCCGCAGTGTTTCGCAGAGGTCCGGGAGCACCACCGGTTTCACCCCGATAAAGAGCAGGTCCGCCTCTGCGGCGGCTCCGGCATGGTCCGTAACGATCCCGCCGATCTCTTCCCGGAGCTTTTCCGCCTTTTCCGGATGCCGGTTCACCAGCAGCAGCTCGTTGTCCTTTTCCAGCGCGGCGGCCCTGGCCAGGGCGCCGCCCATGTTTCCCGTTCCGATAAATGCCAGTTTCATTCTGAATTCTCCCTCATTCCGTCTGAAAAGCAAAGGCTCAGGACCGTTTCCGGAGCTTCTGCTTCTTTCCGTCGGGCGTGACGATATAGGTGTTTTCCAGCACCTGCTCTGCGCCACGCCGCCATTCGGCGATGTATTCCTTCCGCAATGCGTCCCGTTCGCGAAGTTCTTCCGGCGTCAGCTCCCGCTCTCTGGCCAGTTTCGCCAGCTCGTTGATTCGGTTCAGTTTTGAGTTTTCCATTCTTTCTCCGTTTCTTTGCCTGATTTGTACAGACAATATTGATCTGTCCGCTCCGCCGGTTCCGCCCGTCCGCGGTATATGGGAAACTATATCACATCGCGCGCTCCCTGTCCATATCCTCCGCGGCTTCTCTTCTGCTTCTACCTATATAATATTATAATAGAGGAAATTCATTGACCTTGCTCATGGATCATGATATTCTTGAATTACAGAACCGGATTTTCCATAAACCTACAAATCTGACCGAAAGGAGTCTTGATATGACAAGCAACTCTGTTTTTCGCGCCACGCCGGCAAAGAGCTTCTGCGTCTCTCTTCTGCTGCTGGTGCTGGTCCTGCTGACCGCTGCGGCGGTCACCCCGAGCGCCGCGGCCTATTCAGAAGCGGATTTCGTCATCGGTGCCGCGGGCGAGCTGAAGCAGTATAAGGGTTCGGACACCGAGGTGGTCATCCCCTCCGAGGTCCGCGTCATCGACAGCTCCGCCTTCTCGGGCAAGCAGCGGCTCCGTTCCGTTGTGATTCCCGAGGGCGTTACCGAGATCCGCGGCAATGCCTTCTATAACTGCTCCAGCCTGAAGGAGATCTCCTTCCCGTCGACTCTCACCGCCATCGGAAGTCAGGCCTTTTCCAACTGTGACGGTCTCGAGACACTGGACCTGCCGTCTGATCTGATCACCATCGGCGAAAATGCTTTCTACGACTGTGACCGCCTGAGCTCGCTCACGGTTCCGGACAGCGTGGAAGATCTTGCCAAAGGCGCCTTCAGCAGCTGCGACAGGCTGACCGAGGTATCGCTCGGGACCGGTGTGCGAAAGCTTGGAAACGCTGTCTTCAGCGGCTGCTCGTCCCTGACCGCCGTCCATTTCTCCGAGGGTCTCCTCGAGATCGGCAACAACGCCTTCACCTCCTGTCCGATCCGGGAGCTGATTCTTCCCGACAGTCTGTCGAAGATGGATGTCTCTGCCCTGAATTCCACCAGCACCTCTGACCCGCTCAAGAAAAGCCTGGTCCGGGTTCACTGGCCGTACGGTCTTTCCACCGTCACCCAGAGCCAGTTTGCAGGCTTCCAGGCTCTCGCGGAGGTCGATATTCCGGAAGGAGTCACGGAGATCGGCAGCAGCGCATTCATCAACTGCCCCATGCTGGAAACCGTCTCTCTGCCGGAGTCGCTGACCTCCATCGGATATCAGGCCTTCAAATCCTGCTCCCGACTGGCTTCCATCCGCCTGCCGGAGCGGCTTCGGCTCATCGACAGCAACGCCTTCTGCGACTGTGACTCCCTGGCCCGGCTCGAGGTTCCGGACAGCGTCACGGAAATCGGTGAATCCGCCTTCAACGGCTGCGATGCCCTTACAGAGATTGTGCTCGGTTCCGGCGTCCGGAAGATCGGCATCTCCGCCTTTCATAACTGCAGCTCTCTGACCGCCATCTCCCTGCAGGAGGGGATCGAAGAGATCGGAAGCAACGCCTTCACCTTCAGTCCCTTCCGGGAGCTCATTCTCCCGGACAGCGTCACCAAGATGCCATTCGGCGCGATCAACTCCAACAAGCCCAAAGATCCCATTTACGGCAGTCTGAAAAAGATCCACTGGCCCGCCCGCATGCTTACGGTCACAGACAGCCAGTTTACCGGCTTCCAGGTTCTGGAAGAAATCGAGATCCCTGAGGGAATCACAAGCATCGGTACCGGAGCCTTCCACGGCTGTCCGGCACTCACGCGCATCGAGCTGCCCAGCTCCGTTACCGAGATTAAGGATAAGGCCTTTTATTCCTGCGCATCCCTCGCGGAGGTGTTCTTCTCCGATCGTCTCAAGACCGTCGGTGAGAGTGCGTTCTATGACTGCGACCGCCTGCTGACCGTGGAGCTCCCGGACAGCGTTGTCTCCGTCGGGGCCTCTGCCTTCAGCGCTTGTGACCGTCTTTCCAGCGTCTCTCTCGGCAGCGGCCTGCGCACCATCGGCACGTATGCCTTCAACAGCTGCCCGCAGCTTACCGCCGTCTTCTTCAAGGACGGGCTGGAAACCGTCGCCGCCAACGCCTTCACCAACAGCCCCATCGCCGAACTGGACCTCCCGGACAGCATTATCACGCTGACTCCCTCCGCCATCAATTCCGGAAAGAACGGCGACCTTCTGAAATCCAGCCTGAAGCGGATTCACTGGCCCGCCGGAGTAAGAGTGATTGCCGACAGCCAGTTTATGGACTTTACCGCCTTGGAAGAGATTGATATTCCGGATACCGTGACCGCCATCGGCGCCAGCGCCTTCTACCGCTGCGGTGTTTTGAACAACGTCGTTATTCCGGATTCCGTCAATACGATCGGTACACGCGCTTTCTTCCAGTGCATCGGACTGCGGGACCTCACCATGCCGGAGCGGCTGAAGTCTGTGGGCGCCAATGTGTTCGAGGGCTGCGACAATCTGATGATTCAGTATTCCTGATTCCGCAAGGCGGAGATTCCTTCCGAATTTCCTGCGCCGGGCTGCCTTTTGGGCAGATCCCGGCGCAGATTATTTCAAGCGTTATTCATGTTTTGCTTGTTTTTTCTCTTATTTATGATATAATGCCGTTTTGGAAAGGAGATCTGCGTATGATCGAACGGCACGGGACCCATGTCTGTAAGAACCCGGACTGCAACGGAGAGATCGCCTGGTCCGTTTTTCTGAAGAAAGACAGACTGAAGGAAGGTCAGCCGATTGTCATCTCTTCGAGATGTCTCTTCTGCGGCACCAAGCAAAAGTGGATTCAGGAGATCAAAGCAATCTGAGCGGGAAATGAGCTGATGAGCAGCTGATTTCCGGCTTTCTTTTTTTGCCTGCGCTGCTCCGTTGTCCGACATCTGCGCTCTTTTGTTCCGAGAGACGACACGGTCCCGGCGTCAAGCCCGCAACTTGCACAAATATCTTTCCGCCCCGGGCCCCGTATCCCGCCTGTTAAACGCTTCTAAACGTCAAAAACAGGCTGAATACAAGATCTTGTAGGTTTGTCGCTTCCGTCAATTGCATCCTCCCACAAGATTTGGTATGATAATGTTCAGTTCCTCCCCGCATCGACGCTACGTATCCGAGGGGAAGGGCAAAACCAAACCGTAGAAGGGGATAAAACATGCTTACGTGTAAACTATGCGGATCAAGAATGGATCGGAAGCATATCCGCCGGGACGGTTCTCTGCTGTGTCCTGAGTGCGGGCAAATCTACTGGAAGGCAGCGGTGGAGAAAGCCACCCGCGGTCTGGAGCAGAGAGTAGAGGCCAGGCACATCAGAAGGCCCAGCCTGAGGAGTGCGTGAGATGTATGCTGTGATTGAAAAGACCACGCGTGCGGTGCTGCGCACCTGCAACACGAAGGAAGCGGCTCTTGTCGCCTGCCAGCTGGAGAAGGACAAGGTCGGTGTCGCAGAGCGCTGCAACATCACCGCCGTTACAATGGATGACGGCGGCTACAGCGAGATTCTATTCTGATCCCGCTTTTCCACAATCGGATTTCAGGACCGGTTCCCGTTTCGGAGCCGGTCCTTTTTTGTCTGTCCGCACTTCAAAATCCCTGGTTCCGCTCCGAAGCGGATCGCATTCGTGATGGACGAGCCCGGCGTAATGTGAAAAATATCAGCACAAGTGTCAACCGATCCCATAAAAAGCATTTCACGGGAGGAGCGTGGTAAGATGAAACTGACAGAAGCACAACAGAGTCTGCTGGACGGCAGCCGCGGAGAGGTCATGGCCAAGATTGTAAAGACCCTGGTCATGTATGGCGACGCGTTCGGCGCAGAAAGGATGGTTCCCGTTACCGGCAAGTACGGGCATACCGTCATCAGCTTTGGCCTGGGTGTCATGGACCCGGTTTACGACCTGTACGACGAAATTCTGTCTGCGGGAATTCTCCCGGAACAGAAATTCACCGCGGATCCGAAACCTCTGGATCCCAATGTCCCCTCCACTCCCCTGGAAGATCTCGTATTCAAAAAACTCATGTATAACCGCCAGGAGCGCTATGAAGCACAGCTTCAGAAACTGGGAATCACCCGGGATGAGGACTATACCTGTGCCTGCTACCTGGACCAGGTGGGCAACATTCCCCAGAAGGGCGAGGTTCTCTCCTGGGCGGAGAGCTCGGCGGTGGTCTATGCCAATTCCGTCCTCGGCGCACGCTGCAACCGCAATTCCGGCATTCTCGAACTGATGGGCAGCATCGCGGGCTTTGTCCCGGAATTCGGTCTGCTCACCGATGAAGGCAGAAAGGCCGACTGGATTGTTGAGCTTCGATGCAGCAAAAAGCCGGAGGCCCAGCTTCTCGGCTCCGCCATCGGAATGAAGGTCATGGAAGACGTTCCCTATGTCAAGGGGCTGGACCGTTGGCTGGGCACCGAACTGAACGACAGTGCCAAAGCTTACCTGAAGGACTTCGGCGCAGCCACCGCCTCCAACGGCGCCGTCGGCCTGTATCATATTGAGCACCTGACCCCCGAAGCCGTCGAGCAGGGAGAGTCCCTGATCCGGGAAGACGCAAAGGTCTATGTGATCGACGATGCCGAGCTGGAGCGGGTGTATCGGGAGTATCCGGTCATCTGGAAAAATCCAGCTGCAAAGCCCCAGCTTGCGTTCATCGGCTGCCCCCACCTGACGCTGCAGCAGCTGACCGACTGGGCCCGCGCCGTCCTGAAAGGCCTGGAGAAAAACGGCCGGAAAAAGGTCGCCGTCCCCACCGTCTTTACCGCTCCGGTCCCGGTGATCCGGGAGTTTGAAAAGAGTATTTATGCCTGGCCTCTGAAGCACAGCGGCGTGGTGGTCAGTTCCATCTGTCCCCTGATGTACATGAACAATCCGCTCTGCAAATCCAAGGCCGTGCTCACCAGCTCCAACAAGCTGCGCACCTATACCAGTGCAAAGTACTGTACCGATGCCGAGATTCTCGAGACGATCACAGGAGGTGCAAAATGAAGAGCTTTCAGGGACGCGTGATAGTGCCGGGGACGGTCTCCGCCGAAGCGCTGGTTAGCCGCGGCGGCTTCAATACCCTGGCAAGCTTTCAGATGGCCCTGCAGTTCGGCGATCTGAAGGCACTGGGGAAGGATACCGAGGTACAATGCGGGGATCAGAACAACCCCGATCTTTATAAGAAACCGATGATGGGAAAGGCCCTGTGTCTGCCCCAGACCATCGGTTCCACCACAGGCGGTATGGTTCTCTTCACGGCCTGTGCGCTCGGCAAACAGCCTGCCTGCATGCTGTTTTCCAAGCCGATTGACTCGCTGGCGGCCTCCGGCGCCATTCTCGGGGATGTGTGGACCGATGCCGTGATGCCCGTGATTGACAATCTGGGAGAGGAATTTCTGGAAACGGTTCAGACCGGCATGACCGTCACCGTGAAGGAAAACGGAATCGTTGAAATCGAATAGGCCCTGGTTCTGGACCTGCTGCAGCCGGCAGGTCCATTTTTCATTCCGCGGAAAAGTTCAATATTTTGTTGTAAAAGTCTTCTTTTGTTCATTATTATCAAAAAAATATCGTGTTAGTCGGAAAACTAGGACCTAGAGACATTTTTAGGACAACATTGTTGCTATAATGGTGTCATCAGAGATCGAAAGGACGATTCAGATGACATT
>CADAPN010000091.1 GCA_902789835.1 Oscillospiraceae bacterium | reverse complement strand
CCGCCGCCGATGATGGCGACCTTCTTGGGCTTCTTGGTCGGGACGATCTTATAGCGGTTGTGCTGCATGGTGGGCGGGTTCAGAGCGCAGCGGCCGAGGTGGAGGGAGTCGCCCAGGGACTGCATGTTCTCGGTGCCGGCGGCCTTGGAGAAGTTGAAGCAGCCGTTGTGGCAGCGGATGCAGGGACGGATCTCGTCCTCGCGGCCTTCTTTGATCTTGGTGACCCAGTGCTCATCGACCAGGTTCTGACGGGCGATGGCGACGGCGTCCAGACGGCCGGCGGCGATTTCTTCCGCGGCCTTGACCGGATCCATACGGCCGGCGCAGGCGACCGGGATGTCGATGAACTGACGGATGTGCTCAACATCTGCCAGGTTGCAGTTGTCGGGCATGTACTGTGGCGGATGTGCCCAGTACCAGGCGTCGTAGGTGCCGTTGTCGCAGTTGAGGAAGGCATAGCCGGCATCCTGCAGGATCTTGACGGCCTTCTCGGACTCTGCCATGTCACGGCCGAACTCTACGAAGTCTTCGCCGGGCATCGCACCCTTGCGCCAGCCCTTGGTGCAGGAACGGACGGAATAACGGAGGGAGACGGGGAAGTCGTCGCCGGCCTGCTCGTGGATGGACTGGACGATCTCGGTGGCAAAGCGCAGACGGTTCTCCAGAGAGCCGCCGTATTGGTCGGTACGGAAGTTCATGTTCGCGATGGCGAACTGGTCGAGGTTGTAGCCTTCGTGAACGGCGTGGATCTCAACGCCGTCGACACCGGCTTCACGCAGCTTCTTGGCCGTGGCGCCGAAGTGCCAGACCATCTCCTGAATCTCTTCCACGGTGAAGGGACGGGAGGTCAGGTTGTCGGCCCAGCGGTTCGGGGTGGCGGAGGCGGAGGCGCAGGCGTACTGGACGTCGACGATGGGGCTGGCAAGCTTGTTCAGCAGGTCGTTTCTGCCGAGGGCGGCCATCCACGGGGTGACGGCCATGCTGCGGCCGAAGCCGCCGGCCAGCTGGATGAAGAGCTTTCCGCCGGTCTTGTGATACTCGTCCATATAGGGCTTGAGCACACGGTACATCTGACGGTTGGAATCGAGCCACTTGCGGCCCATGGTATCGCGGATGACCTGCATGCCGGGGAGCACCAGACCGACACCGTCCTTGGCACGCTTGAGCAGGAAGTCAGCGCCTTCCAGGTCGAAGTGGGAAGGCTCGAGCCAGCCGAACAGGGTGGTGCCGCCCATGGAACATTGCACGATGCGGTTGGGGATTTCTACCTCTCCGATTTTGAACGGAGTAAATAGAGGCTCATATTTCGGATTCATAAATTAACTCCTTTTCAAAATAGTCTTTCCGCGATTACGGAAGAAGCGCTCTGACATAGTCGATCGGCCACATCAGCAGGTCGCCGCCGAGGCGCACCTTGTCAAGAATCGCGAGGTAGGTATCTTCGCCAAGGATCTGAAACAGCTTCTCCTGGACTTCTTCTTTCTTGGCCAGCTTACCGAGCAGGTAGGCACAGCCGCCAAAGCAGACGAGGAACAAGAGTTTCTTTGCTGCTTTCTTCATAGATGTTACTCCCTCCTGTAAAATGATTTATTAACTACTATGAAAACCACAGTATTGCACTCATATATTATATAAAAATTCCATAAGAAAGTCAATTCAGAATCAAAAAGAACGATACGAACTGTTGCTTTTGCACAAAAACAGCGGTGAAATCGGACGGCGAAAGGGTTTTCAACAAACGAAGATGGCGGCCCTGTCCTGACAGAAAAAAGGAAGTGTTCGAAATGGCGGAAAAGCATTCAGCTTTGCTTCAGAAATTTCGTCAACATGACCGAGAGGCGATCGGAAGGAGAAGAGGCACGGCTGAGGTTGACAAAGCGGGGAAACGGATTATATTATAAAACGAATGACGGAGACCAACGACAGAGGGAAGAAAACAAGATGCATACATTCATCGAAATCACCGATTTTCACGCACCGGAACTGGATATTTATGCCCGCCTGACCGAGACGCAGCTGCGGAGCCATCACGGGATTGAAAATTCCCTGTTCATCGCGGAGAGCCCCCATGTGATCGAGCGGGCCTTGGACGCTGGCTGTGAGCCGGAGTCGCTGCTGATGCTGCCGAAAATGCTGGACGGGCGGGAAAAAGGGCAGGAAATCCTGGCGCGCTGCGGCGATGTGCCGGTGTATGTGGCGGAGGAGGAATGCCTCAAACAGCTCACCGGCTTTCCCCTGACCCGCGGCGTTCTCTGCGCCATGAAGCGGCCGCCACTGCCTTCGGCCGAGGCGCTTCTGCAGGATACGAAACGCGTCGTCGTGCTGGAGGACGTGATGAATCCGACCAACCTGGGGGCGATTTTCCGCAGCGCGGCCGCCATGGGCATGGATGCGATTCTGCTCACCCCGGCGTCCACCGACCCCCTGTACCGGCGCTGCATCCGTGTCAGCATGGGGACCGTCTTTCAGATCCCCTGGGCCTGGATCGGCGAGGAGCTGGGCGACTGGCCGGAAAAGGGCATGGAGCTTCTCCGGGCGCACGGTTTCAGGACGGCCGCGATGGCGCTGCGCGAGGATTCCGTCGGCATCGACCACCCGGCGCTCATGGCGGAGGAGAAGCTGGCCGTGATCCTCGGGACGGAGGGGGACGGCCTGTCCAATACCACCATTGCCGACTGCGACTATACCGTGCGCATCCCGATGGCGCACGGGGTGGACTCGCTGAATGTGGCGGCGGCCGGTGCAGTGGCCTTCTGGCAGCTGGGGAGAAGCCGGTCCTAAGCCGCGGTCCACTGGCAGACGGAATAGACGAAACCTTCCGCCTCCCGGATCACGGTCTTAAAACGGACGCTGTCGGTATCCTCGGTGGGAATCTCCCGCAGGGCCTTCGTCCCGGTGAGGCCTTCCCCGGTAAGCTTGAGGTAGCTTTCCTTCCGGGTCCAGAGCCGGGTAAAGCACAGCGCCGGAGATGCGGCCTGCTCAATGGACGCCCGTTCCGGGTCGCTGAAGACCGAGAGAAGATGCTCCAGGTTTTTGCGGTGGATCATTTCGACATCCGCCCCCACCGGACGGCGGTCCAGGGCGCAGAGCACGGCATTGCCGCTGTGGCTCAGACTGAAGTGCAGGTCGGGATAATCGCGCAGCACGGGCTTGCCGTGACTGCCGAAATCGAACAGCGGGGCGGCTTCGATCCCGTATTCGCGGGAGAGCCCCTCCCAGAGCAGCATATAAGCCCGGACACAGCGCTTTCGATCCGAGACAAAGCGGTAGGTCATGGCCTTTTCATAGCGCTGCGGGGGAAGCCGGCCGAGATCGGCTTCGTATGCTTCATCGGAATAAGACGAGAGATCCGGTTCCAGCAGGAGCGTCATGTGATACCTCCTCGGGGAGTAGATATCCGGATTATAGCACCGCCGCGGCCGCGGCGTAAAGAGAAAAGGAAAGCCCGGCGGCACTCAGCCCTCGGAACCGTGCCGCAGAGCTGTAATTCGGCTGAAATAATCCGCTCCGATTCGTTGACAAAACGGCAGGAGCGGATTATAATATCCCAATTAGTTAATCAAAGCTAATTAAAGTTAAGAAAAGGAAATTTAAGGCGGACAGAAGCCAGAATGTTTATTGAAATCCACGGAATCAAAAAGGCCTTCGGACAGGGGGACAGCCGGGTGCAGGTGCTGAAGGGAATCGACCTTGAGCTGGAGCGGGGAGAGTTCTGCGTACTGCTGGGCCCCTCCGGCTCCGGCAAGTCCACCCTGCTCAACATCATCGGCGGCATCGACACCGCGGACAGCGGAGAGATCTGCATCGGCGGCGAACACCGCAGCTCCATGAGGGAAAAGCAGCTGACGCGCTACCGGCGCAAGCACCTCGGCTATATCTTTCAGATGTACAACCTGATTCCGAACCTGACGGTGCGGGAAAACATCGAGGTGGGGGCCTATCTGAGCGACAAGCCGCTGAAGGTGGATGAGCTGATGAAGACGCTCGGACTCTACGAGCACCGGGACAAGCTCCCCAACCAGCTCTCCGGCGGCCAGCAGCAGCGCTGCTCCATCGGCCGCGCGATTGTGAAGAACCCGGACATCCTGCTCTGCGACGAGCCTACGGGCGCGCTGGATTACAACACCTCCAAGGAGATCCTCAAGCTCATCGAGACCGTGAACCAAAAGTACGGAAACACCGTCATCATGGTGACCCACAACGGCGAGATCCGGCACATGGCGGACCGGGTGGTTCGCCTGCGGGACGGCATGATCCGGGACAACACCCTGAACGAAACCAAGCTTCCGGCCGAGGCACTGGAATGGTGAGGGGCGGAAGATGAGAAATCCACTGCGGAAACGCCTGCTGCGCGAGCTGAAGGAAGAGGCGGGGAAGTACGCGGTGATCTTCCTGCTGATGATTCTGTCCATCGGGTTTATCTCGGGCTTTCTGGTGGCGGACAACAGCATGATCACGGCCTACAACAACAGCTTCGAGACCTACAACATCGAAGACGGCCACTTCGAGACCCAGAAGGAGATGAACCGCGCCCGGTGCAAGGCGGTGAGGGCGCTGGGGATTGAGATCTTTGACCTGTTCTTCCTTGATGAGCCGCTGCACAACGGCTCGACCCTGCGCCTCTTTCAGGAGCGGACGGAGGTCAACCGCGTCTGCCTGATGCAGGGGCGGATGCCGGAGGTGCCGGGCGAAGCCGCCGTGGACCGGATGTATGCTGAAAACAACGGCCTGCGGGTGGGCGACACCCTGGAGAGCGACCTGCACCGATGGACGATTACGGGGCTGATTGCGCTTTCGGACTACAGCACGCTCTTTGCCGACAACAGCGATTCGATGTTCGACTCCATCAAATTCGGCGCAGGGATCGTCACACCGGAGGAATTTGAAGGCTTTGACAGGGAGCAGATGCGTTTTGTCTACGCCTGGAAGTATCCGGTTCCGCCGGAAAACGACGAGGAAGCCGACGACATGGCAGACGCACTGATGAAGCAGCTGGCAGGGGAGATCAAGCTCAAGGATTTTGTCCCGCGCCACCTGAACCAGGCCATCATGTTCACCGGGGACGACATGGGCAGCGACCGGATTATGATGATGATCCTGCTGTACATCATCATCGTGATCATGGCCTTTGTCATGGCCATTACGATCACCAACACCATTGCCAAGGAAGCCGGCGTCATCGGGACGCTGCGCGCTTCCGGCTATACCCGGGGAGAACTTGTCCGGCACTATATGGCGATGCCGCTGCTGGTCACCGTCATCAGCGCCGTCATCGGAAATATCCTCGGCTACACGGTGTTCAAGGATGTAGCGGCCGGAATGTATTACAACAGCTACAGCCTGCCCACCTATGTGACGCTCTGGAACGCGGACGCGTTTGTGCTGACAACGGCGGTGCCGCTGATCCTGATGGCGGCGGTAAACTGGCTGATCCTGCGGCGCAGCCTCCGTCTCCCGCCGCTGAAATTCCTGAGGAGGGAACTCACCAGACGGAAAAATCGGCGCGCCTTCCGGCTCAGTCCGCATATCCGCTTCTTTGCCCGGTTTCGCATGAGGGTCCTGTTTCAGAACATGAGCAATTATCTTCTGCTTCTGGTGGGAGTGCTGTTTTCCAATTTCCTGCTGATGTTCGGACTGCTGTTTCCGGCGGTACTGGACCACTACACGGCCCATATCTCGGACAACCTGCTCTGCAACTATCAGTACCTTCTGACCATCCCGCTGGACGCGGTGGATGAAGAGCACAAGCTTCGAAGCCTGATTGCGATGATGGAGTTTTCCGACGGGGTGGAGACCGAAAACGAAGACGCCGAAAAGTTCAGCATCTTCACCCTGAAAACGACGGACGAGCGCTACATGATCGAAAACGTGATGCTTTACGGCGTTGATCCGGACAGCCGCTATGTCCGTCTGCGGGACGGGGTGAGCATCTCCTCCGCCTTCGCGGACAAGGATGAGCTCCTGCCCGGCGACACGGTGACCCTGAAGGAGGCCTACGGAAACGAGGTCTATTCCTTCCGGGCGGATCAGGTCTACCCCTACGACGGAGCGCTGGCGATTTTCATGGATCGGGCGGAGCTCAACGGCATCATGGGGGAGGATCCGGACTACTTCTGCGGCTACCTTTCGGATACGGAAATTACCGACATCGACGAAAAGTACATCGGCTCGGTGATCACGCTGGAGGACCTGACCAAAATCTCGCGGCAGCTTGACGTCTCCATGGGCGGCATGATGCTTCTGGTGGACGGCTTTGCCGTGATCATCTTCATGATCCTGATCTACCTGCTCAGCAAGATTGTGATCGAGAAGAACGCCCAGGCAATCTCCATGGCGAAGATCCTCGGCTACTCCGGTCGGGAGATCAGCCGCCTGTATATCCTGCCGACGACGCTGGCGGTGATTGTGTTTCTGCTCATCAGTCTGCCGGCGGTGGAATACGGGATGCGGGGAATCTTCCGGTTCTATGTGGTGACGAGCATCTCGGGATGGATCCCGTATTATCTGGATCCCAAAATCTTTGTCGAGATGTTTCTGCTGGGCCTCGGGACCTATGGCCTGGTCGCCCTGCTGGAGAACCGGCGGCTGCGGCGCGTTCCGATGGATCTGGCGCTGAAGAATACGGAGTAATCATATCGAAGGGAGACGGACGGAATGAAAAAAGGATGGAAGGCTGTTCTGGCTGTTCTTTTTTGCTGTGCGGTCCTGATGAGCTGCAGCCCGCTGAAATTCCCGTCGGGGGAGGCGCCGGAGGTGACGGCGACCCCAAGCCCATCCCCCGCGGCAACGCCGAAACCGACGCCGACCGAAGCCCCCCTCGGAACCCGGGAGCTGGGGGAAACTGACCGGGACAAGGAAGAGACGGTCTATGTCAAGGCCGGTGCGGACGGCACGGTCCGCGATGTGACGGTGGAGACCCTGCTGCGATGCCGCGGAACAGACGGAAGCATCCGCGACAGGACGAGGCTCACCGACATCAAAAACACCGAGGGAGACGAGGAATTCCGTCAGGAAAGAGACGGCAGCCTGATCTGGGAGGATCACGGAGAAGAAATCCGCTATGAGGGAAAGAGCCGGGACAGGCTCCCGGTGGGGGTGAAGATCAGCTACACCCTGGACGGACGGCCCGTTCGCCCGGAGAACCTGGCCGGGAAGAGCGGACACCTGGTCATCCGCTTCGACTATGAAAACCGGACACAGGAGACACGGGACGTCTCGATCTACGGCGGAGAGGCCAAGAGCATTCAGACCAAAGTGCCCTTTCTCGCATTCAGCTTCGCCGTGCTGCCGAAGGAAGTTTTTTCTCATGTGGAGTGCAAAAACGGACGGCTTCTGAGCCTGGGAGAACAAAACGCCTTTCTGGGCTTCGGCCTGCCGGGCCTCCCGGATGCCCTGACGCTGGCGGACAACAAGCTGACCGAGGATCTGGACATCCCGACCTATGCGGAGCTGGAAGCGGATGTGAAGGACTTCGAGATGGACTTCACGGCAACGGTGTTTTCCAACGGGCTTCTGGAGGAGTTGGAGCAGGAGGACCTCAACGAGCT
>CADAPN010000090.1 GCA_902789835.1 Oscillospiraceae bacterium | reverse complement strand
TCGTAGACCTTCTCGTCATTCTGGAACTCGTACACCAGCGCCCGCATAATGGGCGCGCCGGTCTGGCTCGCCTCATACTCGGCAGAGTAGAGGTAAGGCGTCATGCGGTAGCGCAGAAGGATGGCGTCACGGATCAGGGGCGCGGAGTCCCGGAACATCCAGGGCTCGGTGACGGTGTTGTCATTGGAGGCGGAGTGGATGGAGAAACGGGGCTGGAAGATGCCGTTCTGTACCCAGCGGACAAAAAGCTCCTCACTCGGCGCAGGGCCGGCAAAGCCGCCGATGTCCGCGCCTTCGTTGGGCTGGCCCGAAAGGCCCATGCCCGTAATGATGGGGATGTTGTATTGAAGGCTCTTCCAGCTGGTGTAGTTGTCGCCGCACCAGGTCTGGGCGTATTTCTGAATGCCGGAACTGCCGCTGCGGCAGACCACATAAGGCCGCGCATCCGGGTTGTGCTCCTCCACGGCTTCATTGCCGAGACGGCACATAATGGTGCACATCAGAGGCTTTAACTGTCCTATGGTGCCGCCCTTGCCGTCGAAATCCACCCTGGCGTCCTTGTCCAGCAGGCTGTCGTACTCGCAGTTGTCATCCCAGATGGAGTCGGTTCCCACATCGATGACATTCTCGATGAGATAATCCTTCCAGGCTCTTCTGGCTTCGGGCTTGGTGTAGTCCCAGAAGGCGCCGTCGCCGCCCCACCAGGAGCCCACGGCATAGGCATCGGGATTCTCGCTGTCTTTGACAAACACATCCCGTTTGTTGAATTCATCAAACAGCGGGTGGCACAGCAGGATGCCGGGCTTGACGTTCGGCACGTTCTGAGCGCCCTTCTCATTCATGGCGGCAAAATATGCCCGTGGATTTTTAAAGCGCTCGGTATTCCAGGTGAAGACACAGCGCTTCCCGTTTACACTGGTATAGCCGGAAGAGAGGTGGAATCCGTCGATGGGGAAGCCCTCGTCCTTGATGGTGTCGATGAAGTCGAGCACCGCGTCGTCGCTGTCCTTTTCCAGCTCCGGATAGTACATGCTGGACCCCTGATAGCCCAGCGCCCGCTTGGGAAGCAGCGCGGGACGGCCCGTCAGCAGCGTGTAATTGTCAACGATCCGGCTCAGGGTATTGCCGCCCAGCAGGAACAGGTCGATATCTCCCCCATCGGCCTGCCAGTAGGTATAGCGCGGCCAATAGTTGGACTTTTCCTTGCCCATGTTGAACACAGACTCGTAGAAGTTGTGATAAAACAGACCCACCGCTTTTTTCGTTGTACGGTTGAGCCGGATGTAGAAGGGGATGTGCTTGTAGAGCGTGTCCATGAGCTCTGCGTCATAGCCCATTGCGTCGGTGGCGCGTTCGCGCAGAAAAGCCTTGTTCTTGTTGAGGGCTCCGGCCTTTTCGCCGAAGCCGTAGAAGCAGTCTTCCTCTTCCATGCGGCTGTAGGCGGTTACGCGATGATTGGTGTCGAGCGTAAAGGGACTTCCGGAAAGGGTGGAGTAAAGCTCCGTGCCCTCTGCGTCGTACAGGCGGATACAGATGGGATCCCGATCCAGTTCCAGACGCAGCGCGGCGCTTTCAAAAAGGATGGTCTTCTCCCCTTCCGTGATCTTTGGTTCCACGGGCTTTACCCGCGTGCGCTGACCCTCAAAGAGAGGGTCGAGACGGTCTTCCCACGCGGTCGTCATGAGGACGTAGGATTCTTCGGCGAGCTCCTTGTCAAAGGAAGCACGCACACGCACGATTTCCTCCGTGACAAAAACAATTTTGAGATCGGCGCAATTGGTATGGACGAGTGTCGCGCCGGTGAGTCGATCCAGACCGGTGATTTTTCTGCAAATATCCATATGAATGCTCCTTGTTATATGAGTGATGCTTCAGGTGGCATGCCATCAAGGGAAGGCATTGCCTGAAGGGGAACGAAAACAGCGGCCTGCCGCGCTGCCGCCGCGAAGCGTGGGCAGGGGCAGACCGCCGTCAAAAGGAATGCGAGGCTTGGATGGCTCAGCCGTTCCAGCCCATGGAAGGAATGAGCTTCGTCCAGTAGGGCAGGCTGAGGGAAATCTGCGGGATGTACGTGACGAGAAGCAGTGCAACGACCATCGCGGCAAAGATGGGGACGATATACTTCGTGACGCCCTCGATCTTGACCTTGGCTACGCCGCAGCCGACAAACAGGCAGGAGCCGACCGGCGGGGTAACGGAACCGATGCCGAGGTTGGTGATGAGCATAAGACCGAAGTGTACATCGCTCATGCCGATGCTGCGGGCGATGGGCAGGAAGATGGGCACAAAGATCAGCACCGCCGGCGTCAGATCCAGGAACATGCCCATCACGAGAAGGAACACGTTCATAATGAGAAGAATGACATAGCGGTTGTCGGACACACTCATGATCATGTCGGAGATCGCGCCGGGGATCTTGGTGCGGGCCATGACATAGGCCATGATGGAGGAAGCCGCGATCAGGAAGAGAATGGTGGCGGAGGACTTCATCGTGTCGGCCAGCAGGTTATAGAAGGTCTTGAAATTCATCTCACGGTAGATAACAGCGAGAACACCGCAGTACAGGCACATGACAACGCCGGCTTCCGTCGCGGTGAAAATGCCGGCCAGAATACCGCCCATTACGATAATAACCGCAAGCAGGGACGGGATCGCCTCGACCCAGATCTTCCAGGCGGGATCGGTATCCTTCACCTCGGACTTCTTGTAGCCCTTGCGTACGGCAAGGATGATGGCGACAATCGCCACGCAGATGCCGAGGATCGCGCCCACAAAGTAGCCGCCCATAAACAGCGCCGCAACCGACACACCGCCGGCCGTGATGGAGTAAAGGATCAGCGGACCGGAGGGAGGAATCAGGATTCCGGTGGGGGCAGAGCAGATGTTGACCGCCGCAGAGTAGTTGGGATCATAGCCCTCATCCGCTTCCAGCGGGGAAAGGATGGAGCCCATGGCGGAGGTAGCCGCAACGGAAGAACCGGACACCGCGCCGAAGAACATGTTGGCAAGAACGTTGGTCGCCGCGAGATAGCCGGGGATTCCGCCCACCAGGAGCCTTGCCAGGCGCACCAGACGCTTGGCGATGCCGCCCTTGTTCATGATATTGCCGCCCAGAGAGAAGAAGGGCAGCGCCAGCAGCGAAAAGCTGTCAAGGCCGGAGAAGCACTTCTGGGCAGCCGTGAATGCGAAGCCCTGGAAGTCTGAGCGGCCGGAGGCGCAGATGGCAATGACGGAGGCAATGCCGATGCCCGCCGAGATGGGGACGCCTGCCAGCAGCATGACAAAGAAGGAGACAAACAGAACGATTGTAGCGGTTACGACCATTATTTGTTCTCTCCTTTCTTTTCGGCCATCATGCCGACGTACTTCAGAATACGCGCCAGCACGATCAGCACGCCGCAGACGGGCTCAATCATATACAGGGTCTTCATCGGAATATGCATGACGGAGGATACGTTCGTCGCGGTCGCGGAAAGCTTCCAGCCGCCATAGATGAAGACATAGACAACAAAGAACAGAATGCAGATTTCGATGAAAATGTCAAGGACAACCTTGAACGGTCCCTTGGCCTTATCGGTGATGAGCGTCAGCGCCAGATGCTCATCACGGTAGAAGCAGTAGGCAGAGCCGATGAACCCGGCGATGATGAGCACGTAGCGCAAAAGCTCGTCGGTAAAGGTCGAAGGATTCCCGAGGATCCAGCGCGTAAAGATCTGCCAGGTGCCGAACACGAGCAGCGTCAGCATGGCAAGCGCCATCAGGAAGCGCATAACGGTATCCAGTACTTTCTCAATTTTCTTCAAGTACTACCATCTCCTATCAGATTCCAATTATTTCTCAAAAGGAAGAGCGGCTTATCACCGCCTGGGTGGTAAGCCGCTCTCTGTTCCAGACAAACAGATGAAATGTTAAGTTAAAAGGATTCTGTGCCGCTGAATCAGCCCGCAGCCTGGATGCGCTCGACAAAGGCGTAGGTGTCGGGATCGCTGGTGGCCAGATTCTCATAGATGCCCTGAACGGCTTCCTGGAAGGCAGCCTTGTCCACGTCGGTGACATACTCAACCTTGCCTTCGACCTGAGCCTTTACGTCTTCCTCAAACTGGGCCCACAGCTCGCGATAGTTTGCAACCATGTCTGCGGCGGTATCGCGCATGATCTGCTGCTGCTCTTCGGTGAGTTCGTTCCAGATGTCAGTGGAGATGATGATGACGTCGGGGATCATGGTGTGCTCGTCATAGCAGTAGTAGCTGGTCACGTCGGCGTGGTCGCGCATGGCGGTGATGTTGTTCTCAGCACCGTCGATGACGCCCTGCTGCATACCGGTGTAGATATCGCCGTAGCCCATAACCGTGGCGGAACCGCCGAAGGCATTCATCATGTCGATGGCCATCTGGCTGTCCATGGTGCGGATCTTCAGCCCCTTGAGGTCAGCGGGAGTGCGAATCGGGGTCTTGGCGGTGTAGAAGCAGCGGGTGCCGGACTCGAGCCATGCAAGACCGATGAAACCGTCATCGGCAGTCAGGTTGTAGAGATCCTGGCCGATCTCGCCGTTCATCACGTTGTAGAGATGATCCTTGTCGTTGAAAACATAGGGAACAGAGACGCAGTTCCAGGCGCTGTTGAAGTTGGAGAGGGTACCGGCAGAGACCTTGGTCATCTCCAGCTGGCCGGCCTGGATCTGGCTGACGCAGTCGGCTTCGGAGCCGAGTGTGCCGCCGGGCATGACATCGATGACAATGGCGCCGTCAGTGGCTTCGTCAACCGCTTCGGCCCAGGCAGTCAGCGCGACGTTGATGGCGTGGTCCTCAGCCATGTTGTGGGCGAGGGTCAGGTAGACCGTGTTCGCAGCACTGGCATTGATGGGCATCGCGGCGGCAACCGCAACGATCATGACCAGGCACAGGATAGCAGCGAGAGTACGTTTCATGTTTTTCCTCCATAAAAATGATTTATTTCCGCATCAGACAAGTCTGATAGTGGATACAAAAAGATTTCCCTCGCACCGGATAGGAAAATATCACAAAAATCGGCAGTATGATTTATGCAAAATATACAAAAGCAGCGAAAATAACCGGTGCCTGGTACTTGATTTATTCTCTATCTTGTCTATAATACCAAATATACAGACAAATGCAAGCCTTTCTTTGTGATGAAATTATCGCAAAACGTGACCCGGCAGAAAGCGAGGCGTTTCTATGGCATACCATCGTGTCGAATCCGTCGTTGACCAGCATCTGACCCAGGACATGGCAAACTTCCAGCTGAGCCGCAATCTTGTCTCGGTCGGCTACTACGTCAACGTGCAGACCCGCTCTTCGATCGCACATTCACACCCCTACTATGAATTCATTCTTGTGCGCCGCGGGATCTGCGAGTACCTCTCCGGCGGCAAGCGTTTCCTTCTGCATCCCGATGAGATGCTGCTGATCGCCCCCGGCACGGTGCACACGATGATCTGCCCATCCGATTCCTCCAGTTACGAGCGTCTGATTCTCCAGGTTGACGCGGATTTCATGGTCCAGGTGCTCTCGGAGTGTATGCTGCACGGAAGGATATCCAATTCTCCGTCGCTGTATATTCTTCGGGCGGAAGATGTCTGCCGCTGGGGCCTGCGGGAGCTTTTGGAACGGATCAACGCTTCTTCCTCTGTCACGGATTCAGAACTGCGCGACCAGCTTTACCGCTGCCAGATCGGAGAACTCATGCTCACCATTGAGCATGTCGCAAGCACCTCCCAGTCGGTCCCTCCCAACGCGTCAAGCAAGCTCATCTCCGGGGTCACAGCATATATTCTTGAGCACTTCCGAGATCCGGAGCTCAATGTGTCAGACATTGCGCAGCATTTTTATATCAGCCGTGAGCATCTTTCCCGCAGCTTCAAGAGCTACACCAACGAGAGCATTCGTCATTACATAACGGATCTTCGAATGCAGGAGTTCCGCTACAGCCTTGTGACAGGAAAAAATGTTCTGGATGCCTGTCTTGCAAGCGGCTTTTCCGATTACAGCAGCTTCGTCAAGTCTTTCCGCAAACTTTACGGCATCACGCCAACGGAATACCGTGAGCAGCTGAAAAACGCCATAAACCGCACGCCTCTCACCTAAGGGACGGATCAACCAGAAAAGAACTTTGTCATGACGGCACGTCTCGACAAAGTTCTTTTCTTCCTTACACGGCTTATTTTTCCCGCATGTCTCTGAATGCCCGGCGCAGGTCGTAGATGCTCATACTCAGGAAAGACTTTTCCGCGCTCCATTTCAGTCCGGTTTTGTCTTCCATAAATTTCGCAAACGCCATGAGATCTGCCGGCTTGATGGAATCCTTTTCCATCATACAGATGGAGTTTCGTGTTACGAACAGATAGAGAAACTGTCTGTCCTCCACCAGGCGTGTAAACTTGCCGTAAGGGATGTCCATACTGCCCTCGCCGCTGAGGTGCACCGCCTCCGGACCGAAGCTGTAGTTCATGTTCGGCAGCCTGGCCTTGCGTTCGGATAAAGCCCGGTCGGCCCGTACCGCTGCCGGGAAATCGCGGCTTACCAGCAGCCACGCACCGACGAGGAGCAGAAGGGCTTTTCCCCAGTTCGGAGCGCCCGTCACAACCGCGGTGAGAACAAGACCGAAACCGATGAGCATTCGAAGCCACATGCGCGGTTTTTCATATACATAGTATTGCATTTTATAAAGCTGCTCAACGGTTTTTTCCGTGTGTGTTATTTTTGCACGGTAATCAATCTCCGCCATATATGCGCCTCCGAAACCTGTAAACTCCGCTGTTCTATCGTTATATTATAAAACCGCGCGCTTTGCTGTCAATCTTTTTTCATGGAAAGATCTCCCCCTTCACGCCTTTTCTCCGGTCCCTTGACAAATCTTCCCTGAAGTAGTATAAAAAGAAAGCAATTCATTCCGTGTCCGTTCGGAGGGTTCTCATGTACAAAGCCTGCAACACTTTCGTTTCCTGTTGTGTGTGTTGTGACGTGCGCTGTGGCCGCACGTGCTTTGTCATGCCCGTTTGAGCGTTCCCGGAGACTGCAGAGTAAGTTCAGCCGGAAGGCCCGATGGGCCTTCCGGCTTTTTATTTTGAAGGAGGAAATCAACATGTCGGCAATCTTTACATCGGTTGATCAGCTGATCGGCAAAACCCCGCTGCTGGAGCTGACCCATCTCGAGCAGGCGGAAGGCCTCGGGGCCCGGGTCCTGGCCAAGCTGGAGTATCTCAATCCCGCCGGTTCCGCCAAGGACCGCGTGGCCCGGGCCATGATCGACGATGCGGAAGCAAAAGGGCTCCTGACGAAGGAATCCGTCATCATCGAGCCCACCTCCGGCAACACCGGCATCGGCCTCGCCTCCGTGGGCGCTGCCCGCGGATATCGCGTGATCATCGTCATGCCGGAGACCATGAGCCTGGAGCGCCGGCAGCTGATGAAGGCCTACGGGGCCGAGCTGGTTCTTACCGACGGTACCGCCGGCATGAAGGGCGCCATTGCCAAAGCGGAAGAACTGGCCAAGGAGATTCCCCATGCCTTTATCCCGGATCAGTTCGGCAACCCCGCCAACGCCGCCGCGCACCGCGAGACCACCGGTCCGGAGATCTGGGAAGATACGGACGGCAAGGTGGATCTGTTCGTCGCC
>CADAPN010000089.1 GCA_902789835.1 Oscillospiraceae bacterium | reverse complement strand
CTCCGCGAAGTTCAGCTCGATATAGTTTTCAAAAAGCTGCTGTCCGACGTGACGGATGATAAAGGTCTTGCCGACCTGCCGCGCGCCGTCGATAATCAGGACTTTGTTGCTGTCTGACTTCAAGTAGCTTTCGATATACGGCTGGATCTTCCGGTAAAGCATAGCGCACCCCCGCACTTTTCAGCAGAATCAACCTGCAGAAATTTACACATTTCAATATGCTGGTCATTGTAGAAATCACACATTTCAATATTTATTATACTCAGAAAATCGCACAAAGCAATAGCACTTTTCAAAAGGTGTACCAGTCAAGGATCAAAAGTAATTGTCGCTTAGAAGTATTTCCGGCAAATCAAATCGACAATCTTGCTGACCGTTACAAGCAGAGACTCTTTTATTAAGTCATCATACGGACTTGCAATCAACTTGCAAGTTGGTTGCAAGTGAGTTGTTAAGATAAGAAGCAAAAAATGGTCTGAAAATGGCCGGTTTTTGCCATAAGCAGGAAAAACAGAAAACCGCTCCAAAAGCTGATAACTTTTCGAGCGGCTTTTTGACGGTATAAAGCAAAATACCCTTGACTCCAAACAGAATCAAGGGTATTCTTTTGGCAGCGGGAGAAGGATTCGAACCCTCACATACGGAGTCAGAGTCCGCTGTGCTACCTTTACACAATCCCGCTAAACGCAAAAAGTATTATACAGACTTTTTCCAATTTGTCAAGTATCCGGAGGAAATTATTTTTATGAATCATGTCGAAGAGTTTTTTGCCCGCTACGAGGCCGATCCGGCCCTTCAGGCCAAAGTCGAAGAAGCCCTTGCCTGCTATCCCGGAAGTCTGGAGCTGCGGGAGTCCGTGGTGGAAAATGTCCTGCTCCCCATCGCGTCCGAACTGGGCCTTCCCTTCACGGTTGGCGAGCTGCGCGCCTATGAGACGCGCAAGAAGCTTCACAACATGAAGCCGGATGTCGCCGTGGAAGAGGGCGAACCGGTCGAAGATCCCCCCACCTACTGGCTTCTGGAGAGCGGCTGGGAATGGGATGACGAGCCGATCCGCAAGAAAGAAGCCCTTCTGCGTGACATTGCGGGCATCTGATACGCATGTTTAAAGCATCTGAAAGGAGGAACGACACCATGGCATCCGATCTTTCCCGTTTTCTGAAAGCCCAGGAGCGCGACTATGCCCGGGCCCTGAGCGAGATCCGCTCCGGCCGCAAGCGCAGCCACTGGATGTGGTACATCTTTCCCCAGATCCAGGGTCTCGGTTTCTCACAAACCGCGCAGTTCTACGCCATTCAGGATCTGGCCGAAGCGAAGGACTATCTCGCGCATCCGGTGCTGGGGGCGCGGCTGAAGGAGATTTCTTCCGCCCTGCTGGAGCTGGACGGTCTCAGCGCAAGCGAGATCTTCGGCTACCCGGACGACCTGAAGCTCTGCAGCTGCATGACGCTCTTCCGCATGGCCGACCTCGACTGTCCGATTTTCCAGGAAGTGATCGACAAGTATTACGACGGCGAACCGGACAGGAAGACCGTGCGCATCCTGCAGGAGCTTGGCCGCTAAGCCATCCGCCGGGCGGCCGGGCGCTTCGGTCTCCGGCATCGATCCGAAATAAATGCAGCGGAAGCACTCGACATGGGGGCTTCCGCTGCATTTATGATGATGGATACCAGGCTTTTTGATCAGATTTTTCTCATGCTTCGCGCAAAGCAGTCTTCACAGATGTTGAACTGGCTCCCGATCGGCAGCTCTTTCCCGCACACGCGGCAGCGCCGGATGTACTGGTCCTTGTTCTCCCGCATCAGTTCCGCGATCCGCTCGCAGATCGCGCTGCGCTCCGCCGTGCAGTCGTCCGGAATTCCGATTCGCCGCAGAAGCTGATGGCGGATGTCATAGGCCTTGTACTGCAGCTCGCAGTCCTGAAGGGTCTCGGTTCCGAAGTACGGCGCCGGGATCCTCTTTTTTCTCAGAATCGCCCGGGCGCATTCGGCCCAGTAGGTCACAAGTTCTTCGGTCCGTGTGTCCACCGGGCAGGTGATCAGATCGAAGACCAGTTCCCGCTCGGTCTCCAGGGCCCGCAGGCCTTTCAGGCAGTTCAGAAGGATCTGCGCGTCATGCATATCCTCCCGCAGGAAGCCTCTGCTCTGTTCCATTCTCTGCCAGGTTTTGAGCAGCAGGGCAATCGGGTACTCCGTCTCCAGCACTTCCCGCGGGAATGCGATGCAGGCGGCGCGGATGTTCCGCACGCTCTGGCCCAGCTTCTCACCGATGAAGGGCTTGTTTCCGAGGACCATCACTTCGCCGTACTCGTTCAGGCCGTAGCGGCCCGCACGGCCTCCGATCTGGTTGATTTCCGCGGTGGTGAGCGGACGGAAGTCTTTTCCGTCGTACTTCTCCGTCTCCGCGAAGACCACCCGCTTGATCGGCAGGGAGATGCCGAGGCCGATGGCGTCGGTGGCTACCACGATGTTGGTCTCGCCCGAGGTGTACTTGCGCACCTCGTTGCGTCTGGCTTCCGGCGGCAGCGCGCCGTAAATGACGCTTGCCCGGAAGCCGTTTTTCTCCAGCAGGGCCGCCGTTGAGAGCACGCTCTTGCGGGAAAAGCAGATCAGCGCGTCGTCCGGCCGCAGGTCTTTATACCCGGTGCAGATGCCGCCGTAGCGCAGCGGCGCCAGGCGCTCATGCCGCACCACGCTGTAATGGTCCCCGAAGCTCTGGATCAGCTCTTCGATGTACTTCAGGGCCTCCGGCGCCATGCAGATATGCACCACATCCGCGTTCACCAGGCAGATGGCCCTCAGCCAGGAGGCGCCCCGGCTCGGGTCCGCGATCAGCTGGGCCTCGTCGATCACCGCGGTCTTGAAATGGCTTTTGCAGTCGCAGAGCTCTATCGTGGAGGAGACAATCTGGGCGTTTTCCACCTGGATGGATTCCTCTCCGGTCAGCATGCTGCAGGGGATGCCGGCGGCGTTGATTTTGTCGTACATCTCCAGCGCCAGCAGGCGCAGCGGGCCCAGATAGGTCCCGGGGATGTTCTTCTTCAGGTCTTCAATGGCGTCAAAGGTCTTGCCGCTGTTGGTCGGCCCGACGTGCAGGACAAAGCTGCGCTTCATCTGCCGGGCCCGCTCCACATAGCCTTCCGGCGAATAGGTCTGGAAGATCTTCCGGATCTCCGCGATCTGCTTCTGCTCGTTCTGTGCACTGCGCTTCTCTTCCAGGGATTTCGCGATTTCGGGATGCTGGATGGCTTTCTCCACCTGCTCCCTCGGCCACACGCCGATGTTCCAGTAGGCGCCGTTTCGCATCCGGACGGTCTGAAGCTGCGGCTTCGGGAAGTAGCGGTGGATCTGGTTCTTCGACACGCCGTATTCCTGGATGATCTGCCGCTGCGTGAGCAGTCCGTCACCGCCGCCGTCTGTTCTCTTTTTGCTTCCTCGTCTTCTGCTCATACCGCTCCGTATCAATATCCCAGCAGCGGGACCGAGCCGTCGTCCTCCGACTTTTTGATGGAGCGGATCTCCGCCTCATAGCTGTAGTGCTCGTCCACCTGCACGGTGAAGCGGTCCCCGACCTTCTTGCCAAGCACCTGCTTGCCGAAGGGGGATTCCCGGCTGATCAGGCCCTTGCGCGGGTCGCAGCGTACCGTTGTGACCACGCGGATGATTTCGGTGTCGTCGTCCTCGGGCATATAGATCTCCACCTCGTCGAAGAGGCCTACGCTCTCCTCGTCGGACGTGTCGTCGATGATTTTCGCGGTCTTGATCATGCCCTCAAGATAGCGCATGCGGCTGCGGTTCTGGTTCTGGGCCTGCTTGGCCGCCTTGTATTCATAGTTCTCGCTCAGATCTCCGAAGGCGCGGGTGCGCTTGACCTCCTCGATCAGGCCGGGCATCAGCTCCAGTCTGCGATAGTCAAGCTCCTCCTTCATCTTCTGGATGTCTTCACGGGTCAGTTCGTCATGCATGTTTTGTTCCTCCTGTCTGTGGCAGGCTGCATTATACGCTGAACCCCTGAAAAAATCCAGTCTTTTCGGCGAATTTGTGCTTGTCATACGCACAGTTTTACGCTATACTGTCACTTTGCAGTTTGAATGATCGGAGAGAATCATGGACAACAGACCCATCGGCATTTTTGATTCCGGCCTCGGCGGGCTGAACGGATTGCGCGCGCTGCGCCGCTTTCTGCCGGATGAGAATCTTGTTTATTTTGCGGACAGCGGGCGTCTCCCCTACGGGGCAAAGTCTCGTTCCCAGCTTCGCGGGATGGCAAAACAGGATCTGCGTTTTCTCTCCTCCTTCGATGTCAAGGCAATTCTGATCGCCTGCGGCACGCTCTCCTCCAACGCCGGGGACATTCTCGCCGAATGGCCGATCCCCACGGTGGGCGTGCTCACGTCCTCCGCGGACTGGATGCGCCGCCTGGAGGGGTCCGGACCCATCGCGGTAATCGCCACCGAGGCCAGCATCCGCAGCGGCAGCTATCAGGCCGCTCTGCGGGAAGCCTGCCCGAAGCGTGAAGTGGTCGCGATCCCCTGCCCGGATTTCGTCCCGCTCATCGAAAGCGGGCACTGTTCATCGGAGGATCCCGCGGTCCGGGACGCGGTCCGCCGCTATCTTCAGCCCGCCCGGGACGCCGGTGCCGAGGCGCTGCTGCTGGGCTGCACCCATTACGATATCATTCAAGACGCGATCTCCCGTTTTCTCGGCCCTGACATTACCTTGGTCAGCGCCGCGGAGAGCGGTGCGGCCGCCCTCTGTTCCCGCCTTCTGAAAGAAGGCCGTACCGGCGGCTGCGGGGAGACCCGCTTCTTCACCAGCGGCGACAGCCGCGCCTTTTCCGAGGCCGCCGCCCTGTTTCTGGGCTGCACCGCCGAAGAGGTCCCCACGGAGTCCGTTCCGCCGGAGCCGCTCCCGGGCCCAACGAATCTCGATCACAGGAGTGATGCATCATGTTAAAAGACGTCTGGATTTCAATTTCCAACCACCAGAGCCACGGTCCGACAGAGGAAGACACCCTGGTGTTTGACACCGTTGGATCCTACTTCTTCAACGACGGCATCGGCGTCCTGAGCTATCAGGAGTCCGAGCTCACCGGCCTCGAAGGGACACGCACCAGTGTCATGGTCATGCCGAATCAGGTCGTGGTGGACCGGGACGGCCTGCTCACCGGCCGCATGGTCTTCCGCGAGGGCACGCGGGATTCCTATCCGTACCAGACGCCCTACGGGCAGATGATGCTCGGCATCGACACCCGCAGCATCCGCCCCAATTTCAATGAGAACGGCGGAGACGTGGAGATCGACTATATCACCGATCTCGCCCACACCGTCGTCGCGAGGAACAAATTCCGTATATCGGTCAAGGAGATGGAGAAGGCAAATGGCTAATCTGATAGAACTGGCAAAACAGAGTGCGGACGAGCTTCTGCGGGAAGCATATCAGGCGGCGGTGGCCGCCGGGGCGCTTCCGGCCGGGGCCGAACTCACCGGCACGGTGGAGATTCCCAAGGATGTTTCCAACGGGGACTACGCCGCCAACCACGCCATGGTCTGCGCCCGTGCGCTGCACCTTCCGCCGCGCAAGATTGCCGAGGCCCTCGCCGCGCACTGCGCGCTGGAGGGGAGCTTCTTCTCCTCGGTCTCCGTCGCCGGTCCCGGCTTCATCAACTTCCGCCTGTCCGGGCGCTGGTACAGCGAAGTGCTTCGCAGCGTCCGCGAAGAGGGCATGTCCTACGGTCATATCCGTGACGGCGAGGGCAAGCGGGTCAACGTCGAGTTCGTCTCTGCCAACCCCACCGGTCCCATGCACCTCGGCAACGCCCGCGGCGGCGTGCTGGGCGACGCCCTGGCCTCCGTGCTGAGCTTTGCCGGCTATGAGGTCAGCCGCGAGTTTTACGTGAACGACGCCGGCAACCAGATTGAGAAGTTTGCCTCTTCCATCGACGCGCGCTATCACCAGCTCGCCGAGGGGAAGATCGACTGGCCCGATCTTCCGGAAAAGGAAGAAGACCGGCTGCCGGATGTGGCGTATTATGACGGCTTCCCGGCCGACGGCTACCACGGCGAGGATATCAAAGAGCTCGCCAAGGCCTTTTACGCCCAGGAGGGGGACGCATGGCTCGACAAGCCCGAGGCGGAGCGCCACGCCGCCATGGCGAAGTTCGGCCTTGCGCGCAACATTCCGAAGATGAAGGAAGATCTCCGGCGTTACGGCGTGGAATACGACCGCTGGTTCCTGGAGTCCGAGCTTCACGAGAGCGGCTTTGTCAAAGCCACCGTCGACCGTCTGACCGAGATGGGCTTCACTTATGAAAAGGACGGCGCGCTCTGGCTGCGCACCGCCGAAATTCTCGGCAGCAAGCTTCTTGCCGAGGGCAAGAGCGAGGAGGCCATCGCGAAGCTGGATCTGAAGGACGACGTGCTGCGCCGCTCCAACGGCTTCTACACCTACTTCGCCGCGGACATCGCCTACCACCGCAACAAGCTGGAGATCCGCGGCTTCGACAAGGCCATCAACATCTGGGGCGCGGACCACCACGGACACATTGCCCGCCTCAAAGGCGCCATGGACGCCCTGGATCTCGACGGCGAACACCGCCTGGACATTGTCCTGATGCAGCTGGTCAAGCTCATGCGCGACGGAAAGCCCGAGAGAATGTCCAAGCGCACCGGCAAGGCCATCTCTCTGACGGACCTTCTGGACGAGGTTCCGGTGGATGCCGCGCGCTACTTCTTCAACACCCGTCCGGAGTCCCCGGTGGAATTTGACCTTGACCTCGCCGTCCGCCAGGACAGCGAGAACCCGGTCTACTATGTCCAGTACGCCCACGCGCGAATCTGCACCCTGATCGCCGCTTTGGCGGCCCAGGGGCACAGCGTGGAGGACGCCGTATCCGCCGATACCGCGCTGCTCTGCACCCCGGAGGAACAGGAGCTTATCAAGCAGCTCGCCGCCCTCCCCGAGGAGATCCGTCTCGCCGCCCGCGACTATGACCCCAGCCGCATCAACAAGTTCGTCACGGAGCTGGCCACCCGCTTCCACAAGTTCTACACCGTCTGCCGCATCAAGGACGCGGAGCCCGGTATTCTGGAAGCCCGTCTGCTTCTCTGTGCCGCCGTGCGCCAGGTCATCGAAATCGCCCTCGGCATCATCGGCGTCTCCGCTCCGGAGCACATGTGAGTTTTTCCGGGACCTTTGTTCCCGCCTGACAGCGTCATACCGTTTCATCGGCACCGTACAGGCCCACCGCCTGTACGGTGCTTTTTTCATGTTTCCGCCCCCGCTCTCCGGAGGATCCGGCGCATGGGCCCGCCCCTTGCCGAATGCCCTTCTCCCCCTCCCGCCGAATCGCCCGATTATTCGTTTAGACATTTCTTGAAGAAGTGTCAAGAAATACAAGAATCCGGTAATTTCCCCCGTTTTCTTTGGTCAATTTATATAAATTGTAATTGACAAGGCTTTGACGTACCGTTATAATGAAGAGCGTGAAAGTAGGGGGATTAGTGCGCCTTTTGCCGCCCCCGACCGTATGTGCGGACCGGTGCCGGAAGCGGTATCTGCCCGTGAAAAAATCTGATGGAGGGTTATCTGTGAGAGATCTCAAACACCTGATCTACTTTGAGAATCTGCTTCAGGAAGCCAACAACGACCTTGTCAAACAGGCCAAAGCCGA
>CADAPN010000088.1 GCA_902789835.1 Oscillospiraceae bacterium | reverse complement strand
GCGGGCGTCGCAGACGGCACGGCCGTGCAGAACAATACAGTGACAGAAGTCAGAGGAGCTCTCCGGAGGAAGAATCTTCCGGAGGGCTGTTTCTATCTTCTCGGGCTCTTTGAGATTGTCCACGAGACCCAGGCGGTTGGAGATGCGAATGCAGTGCGTGTCCACCACCACGGAGCCGGGCACCCGGTAAAGGTCACCCAGCAGGAGGTTCGCGGTCTTGCGGCCGACGCCGGGCATGATAGAAGCCGCAGGAGTGGACATACTGTTCGACCTCCGCGACATCGGCCTCGGCAAAGGCCTCCAGGCTGGGGTAGCGCGCAAACAGAGCGGGCGTCACCATGTTGACCCGCTCGTCCGTGCACTGGGCGGAGAGCCGGACGGAGAAGAGAAGCTCATAGTCCTTTCCGTAATCCAGAGAGCAGACCGCCTCCGGGTATTCTTCCAGAAGCCGACGGACGATTTCGTTTACCTGTTCCTGTGTACGCATAAGATGTACCGGGCCTTTCGGGGCTCAGCGGCTGAGGGTGATGTTCCCGCCGCACTCGATGGCGTCGAGATAGGTCCCGCCGTAGGTGCCGCGATACTGCCAGATGACTTCGACCGGGATGTTCCGGGTCTCACCGCCGGAGAGCGTGACCGTGACGGTCCGGCTGTTGATCTTCGTGGAGACGGGCGTGGTGGTGGTCGGAATCTCGATCGCCGGAGAGGCGAGGGAGAAGTACTGCCCGTCGACGGCGATGTTCAGCACGTCCGGCGAGGCGGTGGTGTAAAGACTGTAGGAATCGACATAGGCCGTCACGGTGATGTCGACGGTGTTTGTACCGCTGACCAGCGCGGTCCAGTCGGCGTGAACGTTGATGGAGGTGCCGGAATCGGAGCGGAAGGTGCCGCTGCCGAGACTGGTGCCGGTAGGAATGACGGATGCGCCGTTTCCGGCGTCCGTGTTGCCGGAGGCGGTATTGGCGCCGGGGACGATGGGAATCAGCTCCTGAGCCGGCAGCATGTTGGCGTCCGCGCCGGGAACGGGAGTGGGCGTGGCGGCCGCGGTGCCGGCATTCCCGGAAGCGGTGGAGTTGGAACCGGAGCCGGAAGGAACGCTCACGCCGGCCGGCGGCGGGGTCGAGGTTTTGACCGGCTGTACGGTTTCAGACGGCATGGAGGTGGAGGGCGGGTAATAGACCGGCGCGTCGGTCGGCACGGCTGCGGGCGTCGGGGCGGCCTCCGGGGTCGGGGTCGGCTCCGGCGTTTCCACGGCGACGGTCGGCACGGCGGTCGTGGTGACGTTCTGGTACGGGTTGGCGGTGGAGGTGGGACGGTCAAGTCCCGTCAGGAAAATAATCACAACCGACACAACCAGCAGAAAGACCAGAAGCATAAGCAATGCGGTGGTTTTGTTGCTTTTCATGGCAGCTCATCTCCTTTGGGTCAGACGCGGCGGAAGGACGCGGAATTCAGAAGCGTGCGGAAGTCCGCCGTATCCGGGATGGTCTCAAGCTCGTCGTCATTGTCCGGCGCCTTTACCAGCGTGAGCAGCAGATAGCTGTGCGTATCGTCCGGAATCGGGAAGGCAAGGCAGAAATGATCCCCGTCGCGGAACTTCACACCGGTGAGCGCGCCATAGGCGGCCGTGTCGAGATCAGGATGGCGGGAGCTGAGCTCCTGGGTAAGAAGGGTAAAGTCCTCGCCGCTGTAGTAGCTGCCGTATTCCACCTGGACGGAGAAGTCCTCTCCGCTCAGAATTCCGACATGCGAATCGCCGGATTCCGCCAGGAACTCGTCCTCAACCACGGCGAAGCGGAAGCGCTCCGGGCTGTAGGGGAAGCGGAACTCAACCGTGGCGGCATCCTTGAAGCCGGAAATAAAGCTGTAGACCGCTTCCTTCTCTTCGGCGGAGGGAGCGGGAGCCTGCACCGGGGCGGCGGAAGCGCCGGAAGCGGAGGCAGGCGCGGGGGTGGCGGCAAGCTTTTTCTTCAGATAATAAGAGGCTGCGCCGACCGCGGCACCGGTCAGGACGGAGAGCCATAAATGTTTCGTACGCATCATTATGCTCCTTACCAGTTTAATGGATGTTAATGGATCAAAAAGTTATCAGATCGTATTATACTGGAAACCGGCAATTTTTACAATCCCCTCCGCAAAAGATTCCTCCTGATTAAGAATTTACAAAGAAATTCCCGCTTGTCAAGGCATCACAGTTATGCTAAAATATCTATGTTTGACTAAAAGTATCATGTGAGCAGACAGACAGAAAAACAGCTCGTTTTTGGCATGTTCTGATACACCGGAAAGGTACGGCTATGAAAAAAAAGAAAACAAAATCCGGGGGCAGCGCCCTTGTCCGCTTTATCGACCGCGTGTTCGGCCTGATTGTGGCCGCGGTAATCGTGGGCGGCATCTTCGGCCTGGCGCTGGAATGGATCCTGGTGAAAGGACCGTCCCCCGCCCTGAGAGACTCGTTCGTAATGACCATGATGTGGACCCGGCGCTTTGACTTTATTCCGCAGATTTTCCTGACACAGGAAGAGACGGACACCATCTTCAACGAGCACTGGTCCATCAACAACACCGAGGCCACCGACACCAGCCTCATCACCGTCAAGGCGAGCCAGCCCAAGTCCGATGGGGAAAGCGGACCGCAGGCGGACGACTACGGATACATCGACGAGGACGGCGACGGCATCATCATCGTGGACGTGAAGAAGAAGGGCTTCGTCGGGAAGATGGTCATCATCCTCGACCCGAGCCGCGTCTTTGTCGGCAAGCCCGAGGTCTACGGCGGCTACGGCCTGACGCTGGATGAGCTTGCCAAGCGCTATGACGCGCTCGGCGGTGTCAACGGCGGCGGCTTCTATGACCCGGAGGGCGGCGGCACGGGCGGATACCCGGACGGCCTGACGGTGGTGGGAGGAGAGATCTTCCACGAAGGAAACTCGACCCGTACGTTCTGCGGACTGGATAAGAACAACATTCTCCACGTCGGGGACTATGACTCCGACGAGGCGGTCGAAGACGGCATCCGTGACGGCGTGAGCTTCGGCCCGGCCCTGATCATCAACGGCAAGGGCGAGTACGGCAACCACATGGAAAGCGGCATCAACCCCCGTACGGCGGTCGGCCAGCGCGCCGACGGCGCGATATTGCTGCTGGCGATCGACGGACGCCAGGTCCACTCGATCGGCGCCAGCTTTGGCGACGCGCGCGACGTCATGCTTGACTTCGGCGCGGTGAACGCCTGCAACATGGACGGCGGCTCCTCCACGGTTATGTACTATGAAGGTGAGTATATCAACAGCCCGTCCTCGGCCAGCGGCACCTCCCGTGCCCTGCCGGACGCATGGCTGTTCAAGTAAACCACCGTAGAGATCGGAGAGAATAATGGCGACGAAAAGAAGAAACAGAGCCTCCGGCGTCTGGACCGCGATCTATGTGGTAATTCTGATCCTCTGGATCCTGTTCCTGTGTGCCTGCGGCCTTTACGTGCTCAACGAGGTCTGGGAGTATGCCAGCGTCTATGACCAGACGCAGATTGACCCGGTGATTGAAGATTATTTTAACCGCCTCCAGACCAATATGTGGACCGACGGCATGGATGTGCTGGTCCGGACCATGCCGCATCCGACCAAGACGGACGCGGAAGTCAAAGAGCTGATCCAGACCACGCTGCGGCAGAATCCTTTGAGCTACGCGGTGAAGCCGGGCTTTGCACGCAGCGACAGTGTGACCTATAACATTCTGTGCGGCGCGAATATCATCGGTGAGGTGATCCTCACCCACGACACCACCGTAAACCTTGTCAAGGACATCGACCTGCCCTCCGCGGTCGTGGGTGTTCTTGCAAAAATGGGCGTTGCGATTCAGCCCGAGCTGTACCCGTGGAAGGTAGCGGGCGAGAGCTATGACTTTGCCGAGCTGGGGCTCTATTCCAGCGTCCGTGTTACCGTGCCGGAGAACTACCGCGTCGAGGTGGACGGCGTGACCCTCGGACCGGAATACATCATCGAGACGGGCATCAAGTATGACAACCTGACGAACCTGTACTATGAGTATGAAGGCCTGCCCACCAAGGTGACCTACAAGCTGGAAGACAGCATGGGTGACTCGAACGTCGTGATCTATGACGAGAACGGAAACGTTTTTGAGATCGACGAGAATGAGGGCGATGCCCAGTTCATGAAACAGCTGGACGAAGCAACCCGCCTGAGCTATACGGACTTCATCAACGGCTTTGCGGACAAGTTCCTGCTGATGCGCTCCAACACCATCGAACCGATGTACGCCTACTCCCAGCTGCAGCCGTATATCAAGCAGGGAACCGACATGGACAACCGCCTGCAGCAGTCGATGATCGACACCTGGTCTCACAACTCCTATTATCAGTTCAACGGCAGCCAGATCCTCAGGGCCTATGAATTCGTCAATCAGCTGATCATCATCGAGTTCCACGCGGAGGCTTCCGCCCAGCAGCCGGCCGGTCCGAACGAGATCTCCAGCGATTTCCGGGCGGTGATTGAAACGACAAGCGGCAGCCCGCAGGTGATCTGGGTCGAGGATATCTGACAGAAAGGAAAGCGGAATGACACCGGAGGGAACAGCGATGCCTGAAAAACCGGATTGTACAAAGCGCTGCGCGGTGGTGCTCCCGTCGCTCAACCCGAACGAGAAGTTCGACCGCGTCGTCGACGGACTGCGCGAAGCGGGCTTTCAGCGGATCATGATCGTCGACGACGGCAGCGACGAGAATCATCAGGCGCACTTTACAAGAGCGGAGGCTTTTCCGGAGTGCTCCGTGATTCATCACGAGGGCAACAAGGGAAAGGGCCGGGCCCTGAAGGACGGCTTTACCGAGGTGCTGAAGCGCTTTCCGGACACGGAGGGCGTCATCACCATCGACGGCGACGGCCAGCATCTTACCAAGGATATCATCGCCTGCGGGAACCGGATGCTGCAGGAGGGAAACAAGATCATCCTCGGCTGCAGAGACTTTGATCTGCCGGGGGTTCCGCCGCGGAGCGTCGCCGGGAACAAGACCACGTCCCGCATGTTCCGCCTGTACGGGATCAGGCTCTCCGATACACAGACCGGCCTGCGTGCGATACCGACACGGTTTCTGAGCCGCTTTACCGCGATCGAGGGCGAGCGCTTTGAGTATGAGACGAACATGCTTCTGAAGATGAAGCGCAGGGGCATCGATTTTATCGAGCAGGCCATTGAGACGGTTTATGAGGATGAAAACGCCGGGTCACATTACAACGCGGTGAAGGACTCCTGGCGGATCTTCAAGATCATGGTAAAAGATCTGCTGCGGCGGAGCTGAGCATGGCAAAAGGGAAACAGCCGCTGCTGTATGTCCTGAGCTCCGTGGCTTCCTGGGCGGTGGATACTGGCGGCTTCTTCGTGCTGTCGCTGCTGTTCGGGGGCATGCTCGGGGCGTATTCCGAACCGGTCTGCAACGTTGCGGCGCGCGTGATTTCGTCGTTTTTCAATTTTAACCTCAACAACCGCCTGGTTTTTCAGAACAGCGGCTCCTACGGAAAGGCGCTGCTTCGCTACTACTGCCTCGCCGTGCCGCAGCTTGCGGCGTCGACCCTGCTGCTGACGCTTCTGGTGCGGCTGCTCGGGATCGAGACGACACACGGCGCGACCGGGGTAAAGATCGCGGTGGACGGATGCCTGTTTGTGGCAAGCTATTTTATTCAGAAGTTCTGGGTGTTTCCACACGGGGAAAAAGAATCGGATTCAACCGCTGAGAAAAAGACAGCGGAATAATATGATGGATCTTCGGATCGAAAGGAAAAACTGTTATGACTTATGAAATCGACATTGCCGGAATGAAACGCAACCTGCCGCTGTGCAAGGTATCGGATGATCTCTATATCGGCGCCTTTGTCATGTTCGGCGATGTGGAGCTGACCGTGCACTGCGCGGCCGAGCTTCTGAAGCTGGCTCCCGAGTATGACTACATCATCGCACCGGAAGCCAAGAGCATTCCGCTGCTGTATGAGATGGCCAGACAGAGCGGCGCGGACAAGTATTTCCTCGCACGCAAGGGTCCGAAGGCCTATATGAGCGGCGTGTTTGAGGTCAATGTCAAGTCCATCACCACCATGGGTGTCCAGAAGCTCGTCATCGACACGGCGGATGCAGAGCTGATCCGCGGCAAGCGGATGCTGATCATCGACGATGTCATCTCCACGGGCGAGTCGCTGCATGCCATGGAAGAGCTGGTCCACCAGGCCGGCGGCATCATCGCCGGAAAGATGGCGGTCCTCGCCGAAGGCGATGCGGCGAAGCGGGACGACATCATCGTGCTGGCGCCGCTGCCGCTGTTCAATGCGGACGGAACGGTCAAAGCATAAGAGAAGACAAGACCAGAACTCCCCGCCTCCGGCGGGGAGTTCTTTTTGGCAGGTGACAGATTTTGCACAGTTCCAATATTGCGATTGAACGCCAAATATAGTATAATCATGCACCGTGGTGCCCCATTATGTAGAGAAGCGGACGGGATCAGCGGATGAAAAATGTTTTTACCATTTTCATAAACGACCTCTGGTCAATCCTCAGACAGTTTTTTGCCTTTGTGATTGCCATTGCGGTCTGCGTGATTCCCGCCCTGTATGCCTGGTTCAATATTTTCTCCAACTGGGACCCGTACGGGGGGACCGGAAACATCTCAATCGCGCTGGTCAGCAGAGACAAGGGATATACCCTGGAATCCGGGGAATACCGGAACGAGGGGGAAGAGATCGTCGAGGAGATGGCGGCCGGCACCAGCATCAACTGGGTCCCGACGGACTATGAGGAAGCGATGGAGGGCGTGCGCTCCGGGAAATACTACGGCGCCCTGGTGCTGGGAGAAAACCTGACCCGCAACATGTACCGCATTACGGAGGCCCTCTATGATCAGACGCCGTCGATCACCTTCTGGCAGAACGCGAAGACGAACGCCATTGCCAACAAGATCACCGAAACGGCCGCATCCACCGCGGAGCATAAC
This sequence comes from Oscillospiraceae bacterium, assembly GCA_902789835.1. The sequence continues at coordinate 966 of CADAPN010000088.1, read as the reverse complement.
ATCCAGGTGCGTTATCTCGGAATTCTGATCGACAATCTGTTCACGCGCATCGATGAATTCATCGAGGACATTGATACGCACGAGAGCGTGGACGATATGATCCGGCTTCTGACCAAAACCGGAAACAAGCTCGGCGAGTACTGTGAGCTCATGAAGAAGCTCCAGGTCAACAACATCGTTCTGGGCAGAAGAATGCATGAAGCGGGAGACAATCTCTCGAATTTCAGCCTGGAGGACCGGACAGACCGCATCCAGTCGGCGAAAGAATCCATCGCCTATACCGAACAGCAGGTGCTGGAACGGGTATGGGATTTTCAGGCGAGGCTTGCCGAGATGCAGGAAAGACTCTCCAACGGGGATCTGTCGGAGGCGGAAGTCAACACGCTGATCCAGCAGAACAACACCCTGATGGAGGACCTGAAGCGGATGAAAGCCAGCCTTCCGGGCGGCAGCACGGCGGCCGCATCCGGCGCGGTGTATGCGTCCGTCGATCATCTGATCACAGAGCTGCAGAAGATCAACGCCCAGTATGAGGCGCTGAAGGCGGCTGGCCTTCCGGCGGAGGACCGGACGATCCTGCGCTGGGATATCATCTACCGCATCGGACAGATGCGGGATTTCGTCCACAACAACCTGGAGCAGTCCGTGACCAATCTCTTCGGCAACATGGTTCAGGATCTGGACATGCTGAAGGTCCTGCTGGAGAGCATTGACGACACGGTGGGAGAGGTCCCGCCGGTTCTGTATGCGGCGGACGGAACGCTGAATGCGCTCAACGGCACGCTGCAGCAGGTCGAAAAGCTGCTCAAATCCCTGCAGGAGTCCGTGAACGAACTGACGCAGCGGCTGCAGGAACTGAGGGACAATGAAACCCTGGAGACCATCATCGAGATGCTTCACGGAGATCCGGATGAGTTTGCGGCGTTTTTCGCAAGCCCCGTGATCGTGGAGACGCAGACGATTTAT
>CADAPN010000087.1 GCA_902789835.1 Oscillospiraceae bacterium | reverse complement strand
GCCCATCAGGTTGGGGTAGCTTCCGGCGAAGTAGTTTCCGGAGCAGTCGCCTACGACATAGAGGCCCTCGATCGGGCTTCCGTCGGCGCGAATTGCATGCAGATTGTCATCAATCTGGATGCCGTCCATGGTGCAGATAAAGTAGCCGCCGCATTGGCGTGTGCCGAAGTAAGGCGCTGTATCCAGCGTGGAGAGCCGGTAGCTTTCCTTTCCAAAATCCTCGTCGACTCCTTTCGCCGCCAGTTCGTTGTAACGTTCAACCGTCGCCTTAAACGTATCCACGGGGATATTCAGCTTCTCGGCGAGTTCCTCGATGCTGTCGGCACGGACAATATAGCCCTGGGCTTCCAGATCGGCGTTCATTCCGACGATCATCTCCATCGGGAAGACCGGGGCCGTTCCGTTCTCATGCGGATACAGCCGGCTGCAGCCATGGGTGGCAAAGCGTTCAATGTCTTCGGTATACTTGCTGTCCCAGACGTCAACAAAGGTGTGTCCGGGCTGACCAGAGGCAGAATGCAGAACATAGTCGTAGGGCTGATATTCACACATGAACCGCTCCCCGCGAAGGTTGACCTTCAGGAAGGGCTGGCTTCCCATCCAGAACCAGGCACCGGGCACGCTCTGCCCCGGAAGTCCGATCTCGTCCGGCTTAATGCAGGCCCGGTCAAAGATCATTGAGGTGTGGACCGTGTCCATAATCGCTCCCGCCCAGAGGCAGGCCTTGATCCCGTCGCCTCTGGATCCGGCCTTGTTGAAGTTGACGCCGATCATTTCCTGGGTATGAGGCTGCAGAGCCGCCATCATATCGGCGTTCATTCCGTAGCCGCCGGTGGCGACAATCACGCCCTTTGCCGCCTTATAACGCACGTACTCCCCGGCTGCGTTTGTCGCGATGATGCCGCAGACTCTCTCGCCATCCTTTTCCAGTTTCACCATTGTGGTTTCATAATCGATCTGCAGACCTTTTGCCACAGCATAATCGAACACCTTATCCATGGTGAGCTGCTCATAATACTCGGCGGTGTACTGAGTAGAGTGTCCCACATCCAGAAATTCATAATTGGAGGGAAGCGAGTGATCATCAATCTCATGGCGGAATTCCATGCCGCCCTCAGCCAGACGGTCAGTGAACCAGTCGATGGTCTCTCCGCTGTTGTCCGCCCAGAGCTTGGCAAGGCTGCGGCGGGTGTAACCCTGGCTCCAGTTGCAGAGGTGGTTGATCGCTGTGGTCTTATCCACATCGTCCCCGTCTTCCTTCTGCTCGCGGGAACCGCAGGCTGCAAGTGTGTCGCGGATGCCGCTCGCCATATCATGGGAGAAGCGCTCGATCAGGATGGTCCTGACCCCTTCCTCCGCTGCCGACGCAGCCGCAAAGGCACCGGAAGTGCCCGCGCCGATGACCAGCACGTCACACTCATACTCGGCCGTAATCTCGTTTTCCGCGACCACGGGCTCTTCGCCGAGCCAGTCATTGTTCGGTGCAGGTGTGCTGTTGTCTTCAATGATCACTTCCGTACCGGTAGCCTGGGCAACGCAGGCCGCAGCCGCCTTCCGAATGGCCGCGCTGGTCGTGCTGGCTCCCGTGACGGCATCGATTTCGTAACCCTGCGCGTCCAGGATAGCCTGCTCCATGGTCTCGCCGATGGCCGCGCCGATGCCGGCGGTCTCTCCGGACACATCGATCTTGACGTCGGTAATTGCATCCGCGTCAAAGGTCATCGTGACCGTGACTTCACTCTCCATGCCCCGTGCCGTTGCGCTGTAAGTGCCCGGGGTGTACATACCGGCAGCAGCTTTGACCCCTTTTGTGTTCAGACCTGCTCCGAACAGTGCAACCCCGGCCGCAGTGGCAAGAGATCCCCTCAGAAACTGACGACGGGAAAGTTCATTTGACATATTGATCGCTCCTTTTCTTTTATATACAAGATCAGCTGTTATCATTTTACCCTATTTACAAGCAGCGGGAAAGAGTGTAAAATCTTGCATATGCCGCAAGCTCAGCTTGCTTTATGAGGTGATCGGTATGACCCTGCAGCAACTGATGGTCTTCCTCTCTGTGTGCGAGGAGCTCAATTACTCCCGCGCTGCAAGCCATGTCTATATGACCCGGCAGGCCGTCAGGCAGAATATTGCGGAGCTTGAGAAAGAATGCCGCGGAGCTCTGTTTCAAAACTCCTGCAATCACCTCTCCCTGACCGAAAAAGGACAGCTGCTGTGGGACAAGGCGCTTCCTCTCATGGAAGCCTATCGGGACTTGCAGCATTCCATGATCGCCGATATCCGCCTGGAACATCCTATACGCTTAGGCATCAGTGCTTCCACGGTGCCGGACTATCTTCCCGGTCTTCAAAGCCACCTAGATTCCTTTTCTCAGCTTTATCCAAACCTGCCGGTTGATGCGATACGAATAGAGAACGACGAAGCCGGCCCCGCGCTGGTGTCAAAAGCCTTTGAAGCAGCGATTGTGCTCGATCTGGGAAGCAATTATCCAGGAGTCCAGAGAACGGAGCTGACGTCCCATCCCGCTGCGGTTCTGGTCGGCCGAACTCATCCCTTGTTTTCGCGTCCAAGAATCAACCTGTCAGACTTGAATCAGGGCATCTTCTATCTGCCGGGGCACGGTCCGGAGTTCTCTCCCCTGTTCGAAGCCGCAGATGCCTGCGGCGCCGAAATTGATTTCACGATCATGCCGAGTTTCTATCAGGTTCTCTATCACATCAATGATTTTGGAGGCGCCGCGCTGAATCGTTACAACAAAGGGGACCATTATGACGCCATAGCCGTCCGCAACATTCCGTTAGAGGGTGTTCCGCCTCTGTGCAGCAGCTTCCTTTCTGTGGAAGCCGAGCCCACCTCTCCTGTCCTTCTCCTCCGCGACTGGCTGATCAAAAAGATTCAGAGGAAGGACTCCGTTCTGTGACGAACCGAAGGCCGTCTCGGCATCCGACGGCAATACAAAAAACGCAGACCCTTGAGAAACCTGCTTCTCTTGGGTCTGCTCTTTGTCTGCTTTTACCGCAAAGCGTCTTTCATGCTTCTGACATACTTCCCCACTTCCGGCGCCGCGTCTCTGCCGTATTTCTCCAGGATTTTGATGATGGCCGATCCCACGATGGCCCCGTCCGAAACATCCGCCATTTTCCGGGCCTGCTCGGGGGTGGAGATCCCGAATCCGACCGCGCACGGGACTTTGCTGTGCCGGCGCACAACGGACACAATCGACGCAAGGTCCGTGGTGATCTCGCTGCGGGTTCCCGTGACGCCCAGACTGGAGACAATGTAAAGGAAGCCCTCCGCCTCTGCGGTGATTTCCGCGATCCGGTTCTCCGAAGTCGGCGCGATCAGGGAGACGAGATCGACGCCGTATTGGTGACAGAGCGGCAGGAATTCTTCCTTCTCTTCAAAGGGCACATCCGGCAGGATCAGTCCGTCGATCCCGATTTCCCGGCAGGTCCGGATAAACCGCTCCGCCCCGTAGGAATAGACGACATTGGCATACGTCATGAAGACCATCGGGATGCTTACATCCTCTCTGAGCTCCCGGACAAGGTCGAAGATCTTATCCGTCGTGACCCCGCCCTGCAGTGCGCGCAGATTTGCCCCCTGGATCACCGGTCCTTCCGCGGTCGGGTCGGAAAAAGGAATCCCCAGCTCGATGAGGTCTGCGCCGTTTTCCGCGGCGGCCCTCACCACGGCGGCCGTGGTCTCCAGGTCCGGATCTCCGCAGGTGATAAAAGCGATGAACGCTTTCCCTTTTTCAAAAGCCTGATGAATCTTACTCACGGATATCCTCCCCCCTGTAGCGCGCGATGGCCGCGCAGTCCTTGTCGCCCCGGCCGGAGACGGTGATGACCATGATCTGATCCTTCCCCATCTGCGGGGCGATTTTCATGGCATGGGCCACCGCGTGGGCGGACTCGATGGCCGGAATAATTCCCTCTGTCTTCGCCAGGTATTCAAACGCGCAGACCGCTTCCTCATCGGTCACGGGGACATATTCCGCCCGCCCGCTGTTGTGCAGATACGCATGCTCCGGGCCGATGCCGGGATAGTCCAGTCCGGCGGAGATGGAATAGACCGGTGCAATCTGACCGTATTCATCCTGGCAGAAATAGGACTTCATCCCGTGGAAAATCCCCAGCCGGCCGGTGGCGATGGTGGCCGCCGTCTCGAAGGTATCCACCCCGCGGCCGGCCGCTTCGCAGCCGATCAGCCGGACGGAGGGATCTTTGATAAAGTGATAAAAGCTGCCGATGGCATTGGAGCCGCCGCCCACGCAGGCCAGCACAGCGTCCGGTAGCCGGCCCTCCTTTTCCATGATCTGCTCCCGGATCTCCCTGGAAATGACGGCCTGAAAATCCCGCACGATCGTTGGGAAGGGATGCGGCCCCATGACGGAACCCAGGCAGTAGTGCGTGTCGCTGATCCGCGAGGTCCACTCTCTCATCGCCTCGGACACCGCATCCTTCAGGGTCGCGGTTCCCGTGGTGACGGGGATGACCTCTGCCCCCAGCAGCTTCATGCGATAGACGTTGAGGGCCTGGCGGCGGGTGTCTTCCTTCCCCATGAACACCACGCAGGACATCCCCATCAGGGCTGCTGCCGTCGCCGTCGCGACGCCGTGCTGTCCGGCTCCCGTCTCGGCGATCAGGCGGGTCTTGCCCATCTTCTTTGCCAGAAGCGCCTGCCCCAGGACGTTGTTGATCTTGTGGGCGCCCGTGTGGTTCAGATCCTCGCGCTTCAGATAGATTTTCGCCCCACCCAGATCCTCCGTCATTTTTGCCGCATAATAGAGTCTGGACGGACGTCCGGCATATTCGTTCAAAAGCTCTGTAAGCTCCCGGTTGAAGTCCGGATCCGCCTTGCAGCGGTCATAGGCCGCTTCCAGCTCGATGACCGCGTTCATCAGCGTCTCGGGGATATACTGGCCCCCGTGTATGCCAAAGCGGCCTCTTGGATTTGTCATCTTCTGTCCTCCTCCCGAACGGCGGCAACAAAGGCCGCCATTTTCGTTCTGTCTTTCCGGGCATCCGTTTCGATCCCGGAGCTGACATCCACTCCATAAGGGTGCAGGTCCCTGATCGCTTCCCGCACATTTTCCGGATTCAGCCCTCCGGCAAGATAATACCGTCTCTCCATATTTCTGAGAAGAGACCAGTCGAAGACCGTTCCGGTTCCCGCGCCTGCATCCAGCAGGATTTCATCGGCCGTGCTGGCTGCCGCCCGGCTCAGATCCTCCTTGGCCCTGATCTTGAAGGCCTGGATCAAAGGGCCGTCCGTCAGCTCCCGCAGCCGCCGGATGTATTCCGTATCTTCGCTCCCGTGGAGCTGGGCCAGGTCGATCACGCCGCTGTTCAGGAGCGCTGCCACCGACTCCGGCGTCTCGTTTACAAACACACCGACGGCCCGGATCTCAGGCCGGAGCAGTTTTTTCAGCTCGCAGGCCTGTTCCGTCGTGACACAGCGGCTGCTCTTTTTCGCGAAGACAAAGCCGATATAATCCGGTCGCAGGAGATTTGCTTCTTCGATGTCGCAGGTCCGGGAGAGCCCGCAGAGTTTGATCTTCGTCATGTCTCTCCTTTCAGCTGCTTCAGCAGCTGCCTCTTATCCTTCGCCCGCATCAGGGCCTCGCCGATCAATACCGCATCCGCGCCGATTTCCCGGAGCGCTGCCGCGTCCCCGGCTGTGCTCACCCCGCTCTCGGACACAAACAGAATGTCCTTCGGGATCAGGGCCCGCAGACGTCGGCTGTTTTCCGTATCCACGGAGAAGTCCTTCAGGTTTCGATTGTTGACCCCGATGATCCGCGCACCGGCGTCCAGCGCCATCCGGATTTCCCCTTCATCATGGGCCTCCACCAGAGCGGAAAGCCCCAGCTCTTCACAGATCCCGTGATACTCCTCCAGCTGCCCCTGCTCCAGAATCGAACAGATCAGAAGAACCGCCGAAGCGCCCAGGAGCTTTGCCTCGTAGATCATGTACGGATCCACCGTGAAGTCCTTTCGCAGGCAGGGGATCGAAACCGCTCCGGCAATCTCCCGCAGGTATAGATCGCTCCCGAGGAACCACTTTGGCTCGGTCAGGACGGAGATGGCATCCGCTCCGGCAGCCTCGTATTCCCGGGCGATTTGCAGATACGGAAAGTCTTCGGCGATCAGGCCTTTCGATGGAGACGCTTTCTTGCATTCGCAGATGAACGACAGCCCCGTCTTCCGCAGGGCCTTTTCCAACGCGAAGTCCCCCTTCGGCAGAGCCAATGCCCGGGCCCGGACCGTCTCCTCCGGCGTATGCCGTTTCGCCTCAAAAACCCGCTCCCGCGCATGATCCGCCAGCTGTTCAAGGATATTCACGCCTCTGCCTCCGGACGGTTGCTGACCTCAATGAACTTCTGCAGCGTTGCCAACGCTTTGCCGGAGTCGATCAGCTCGGCGGCGAGCGTAATTCCGTCCCGCATCGTTTCCGCCTTTCCGGCGATGTACAGGGAAGCGCCCGCATTCAGCAGGACCGCATTCCGCTTATGGCCTTTGGTCCCGCGGAGAATATCCAAGGTGATTTCTGCGTTCTCCGCCGGTGTTCCGCCCCTCAGTTCCTCCTTGGTGCAGCGTTCAAATCCGAAGTCCTCCGGCCGGATCACGAAACTGCGATACCAACCGTCCCGAATCTCGCTGACGGTTGTCGGCGAACTCAGCGAGATTTCATCCAGCTTATCCTGTCCATAGACCACCATGCCCCGGCGGATTCCCAGGTTGATAAGCACCTGCGTCAGAGGCGCTACCAGATATTCGTCATAGACGCCGAGCAGCTGCATGGTCGGTCTCGCCGGGTTTGTCAGCGGTCCTAAAATGTTGAACACCGTACGGAAGCCCAGCTCTTTGCGGATCGGGCCGACATATTTCATGGATGTGTGATACTGCTGGGCGAAGAAGAAGCACATGCCCGCTTCATTCAGCAGCTCGATGCAGCGCGAAGGGCTCTGGCGGATATTGACCCCGAGGGCTTCCAGACAGTCGGCCGTCCCGCAGAGAGAGGACGCCGCGCGGTTGCCGTGCTTGGCGACCTTCACCCCGCCGGCCGCCGCAACCAGGGCAGACGTCGTCGAGATGTTGAAGCTCTTGGCGTTATCTCCTCCGGTCCCGACGATCTCGAAAACATCCATCCCGGTGTCTACGCGTGTGGCGTGCTCCCGCATGGCAGCCGCACAGCCGGCGATTTCATCCGTGGTCTCGGCACGCGCGCTCTTGGTGGAAAGCGCGGCAAGGAACGCCGCATTCTGCGTGGCCGATGACTCTCCGTTCATGATCTCGTTCATGACGGTATAGGCTTCGTCATAGCTGAGATCTCCTTTGTTGACGATCTTTTCAATGGCTTCTCTGATCATGATTCTGTCTCCTTTGCTCTGTCTCTTTCCCCTGACGGGATCGGTTTGTATCTCTGCAGGGGCAACAAAAAAGCCCCTGACAGAATATGTGCTTCTGTCAAGGACGAATATCAAATCCGCGGTGCCACCTTGATTCACGGGTTTCCCCGTGCGCTTGTCAGGATACCGTCATATCCCCGGCAACTGACGTATGCCCCCACGTTGCAGAATACTCTGTGCGCTTTCCCGCACATTTGACTGCACCCTCCGCGGTCCATTTGACAAGCTGTTTCTCATCCGGTTCTCAGCATCCCGGACTCTCTGTGGAGGCATTCTTGCCTTTATCTCCGCTTCAACGGTTTAGTGTATGAAATTG
>CADAPN010000086.1 GCA_902789835.1 Oscillospiraceae bacterium | reverse complement strand
CTCTTCTGCTTGATGTCAAAGAGCTTCTTGAGATCGATGCCCTTGGGATCATAGACATAGCCCTGGGAGTCGCTCATGGCGACAACCTTGCCGCCGAACTGGGTGACCTTCTCGGCGCAGTACTGGGCGACGTTGCCGGAACCGGAAACCACGACGGTCTTGCCTTCGTAAGAGTCATTCTTCAGGTGCTTCAGCGCCTCAGCGGAGAAATAGCACAGGCCGTAGCCGGTGGCCTGGGTGCGGGCAAGAGAGCCGCCGTAAGTCAGACCCTTCCCGGTGAGAACGCCGCCGTCAAAACGGTCGACGATTCTCTTATACTGACCGAACAGGAAGCCGATTTCACGGGCGCCAACGCCGATATCACCGGCCGGGGTGTCGGTGAACTGGCCGATGTGACGGTAGAGCTCGGTCATAAAGCTCTGGCAGAAGCGCATGACCTCGGCATCGGACTTGCCCTTCGGATCAAAGTCGGAACCGCCCTTGCCGCCGCCCATGGGGAGCGTCGTCAGGGAGTTTTTCAGGATCTGCTCAAAGCCGAGGAACTTGATTACGGAGAGGTTCACACTGGGGTGGAAACGAAGACCGCCCTTATAGGGGCCGATGGCCGAATTGTACTGGACACGGTAGCCGCGGTTGACCTGGACATTGCCATTGTCGTCCACCCAGGGAACACGGAACTCCACCACGCGTTCCGGCTCTACGAAGCGCTCAAGAAGAGCCGCCTTTTCCCATTCGGGGTGTTTGTCAATGACCAGTTCGAGAGACTCGAAAACTTCTCTGACCGCCTGAAGGAACTCCGGCTCATGGGCATCGCGCTTCTCGACGTCGGCATAGACTTTTTTCAGGTATTCGTTTGTAATCATAGGTGCCTCCTTGTGAATAATAGATAAATCCGCAGAATGTCAAATGCTGTTCCTTTATTCAAGTATAACATAAACTGATCAAAGGTCAAGAGTGAATCATGGAATAATGCGGGAACTGCCATGAAACTTTTTAATAAATAAAATGAAGATAAAAACATATCCCGCGCAAATTCAACCTTCTGCACGGGATACGAAATGAGGATTCAGTCGTCCCGAGCAACGGTGAGCTGCTCCAGATCCTTGAGGAAGAGTGTGGCTTCCGCATCAGACGGAATCAGGAAACCGACACGCGGAGAAACGGTGAAGGCTTCCACGGCCGGGCCGTCCATCAGACAGCTGCGCTTGAACTGCTGGCTGAAAAGACGCCTGCAGTAGCTGGTGAGCCAGCGGATCAGCTCTTCATCCGTGAAGTCCTTGCCATAGGCTTCCTTTGCAAGGCGGAAGGTCTTGGAAGGGGTAAAGCCGCAGATGAGCATCTTGTGCGTGAAGAAATCCTGCAGGCTGTAGGAGCCGACAGCGTCTTCGCTCTTCTGCTCGATCTGGTCGTCGTGGATGGGCAGCAGTTCCGGGGTGACCGGGCAATCCAGCACATCGTAAAGGGCGGCTTTCAGTACGCGGTCCTCGGTGGTGTCAGCAATGTAACGGACGTTGGCGCGCACCTGGGTCTTTGTGAGGCCGAGGTTTACGTCATACATGCTGGTGTGGTCGCCGTTGTATGTGCACCAGCCGTCAATAAACTCGCTGAGATCCTCGGTGCCCACGTCGAGGCCGTTGACCTTGTTGGCAATGTCCATGAGAACCTGGGTGCGTTCACGGGCCTGGGCATTCTCAAAGGCGATGGAGTAATCGTCGTGAGCGTGGCCGATGTCGTCAAAGTGCTGATACACGGCCTTGCCGATGTCAATTACGCGGACTTCGGCGCCGATCTGCTCGGCAACAACAATGGCGTTGGATTTTGTACGGGAAGAGGTGCCAAAGCAGGGGAGCGTGCAGGCAATGACGTTGGTGGACGGAAGGCCCATCTGCTTAACCGCCATCGCGCTGACCATGACGGCGAGGGTGGAATCCACACCGCCGGAGATGCCGACGACACAGTGGTCGAGGTGAGCATACTCCATGCGCTTGACAAGGCCGGAGACCTGGATGTCCAGCATGCGGCGGCAATAGGCCGGGAGCTGTTCTCCCGTTTCCGGAAGATGGGGATGCATGGCGTAGGTGCGGGTGAGGGAAGTGTCCTCAAGGTCTCCGCCCCAGCTGAAACGGAGATAGTCCGAGGGGACGTCGAAGCAGTCCAGAGACCGGCGCAGGGCCATCATGTGCTCCACGTCAATTTCGGAAACCGCAAAGCTTCCCGCCTTTTCTTCGGAAGCGAGGAGTTTCCCGTTCTCCGCCACCAGGCAGAGTCCCGAGAAAACGCGGTCTGTGCTGCTCTCACCCTTTCCGGGGGCCGCCAATACCATGCCGCAGGCAAACTGCCTGGACTCATAGCGGGCGTTCAGCTCGGCTTCCTCACGGGAGGTGACGGTTTCCGGGAAGGAGCCCAGCTGAACAATCAGCGTGGCGCCGGCTTCCGCATGACGAACCGCGGGGGTCAGAAAACGCTGGAGTCCTACGCCCACTTCCACTGCAATTCGCAGATCGGAAAGCGCCTCATGCTCGAAGAGCACACTGCAGGACATGGGAACCAGACCGTATCCGGGGAGATTGACCTCATAATCGCTTTCGGGGTCCGGTACGGAGAAGTAACCGTCTGCGATCCCCTCGGCGGGAATGAAGGCAAGAATCTCGCCGTGGTAGAGCGCGGCGGCGACGTTGTAGACCTTCGCGCCGACAGCGAGCGGCAGACCGACGAAGGCCAGAAGATCATATGCGCTGCTCTCATCGGCGACCTTGAGCAGGGCCTCTCTGGCACCGTCAAGGAGGACTCTGTGTGTAAAGAGATCATAGCAGCTGCATCCCGTAAGCGTAAGCTCCGGGAACACCAGTACTTTGACACCCTTTTGGGCCGCGGAGCGGATGACCTCAATCACCCTCTGCGCGTTATAGTCCGCGTCCGCGACCCGAATCACAGGGGAAGCGGCAGCGACCTTTATAAACCCGTTTTTCATTCAATGCCTCCCGATCAGAGCCGGATACGATCGGCGATGTAGCTCTTGACCTGGTCGATGGGGATACGAACCTGTTCCATGCTGTCGCGCTCACGGATCGTCACGCAGTGATCGGCGGGATCGGTCTCGGTGCCGACGGTGTTGAAGTCGAAGGTGATGCAGAACGGAGTGCCGATCTCATCCTCGCGGCGATAGCGCTTTCCGATGGAACCGGTCTCGTCGTAGTCGCACATGAAGTCCTTGGAGAGCTCCTGATACAGCTCCATGGCAGGACCGGTGAGAACTTCCTTCTTGGAGAGCGGGAGAATGGCGCACTTGAAGGGCGCCAGAGCCGGGTGCAGACGGAGCACGACACGGACATCGTCCTTGCCCTTCTTGTCCTGACCGACAACTTCCTCGTCATAGGCGTCGCAGAGCACGGAAAGCACGGTGCGTTCCACACCGAGAGACGGTTCGATGACGAAGGGGATGTAGTGCTCGTTCTTCTCCTGGTCATAGTAAGTGAGATCCTGACCGGAGGTCTCCTGGTGACGGCTCAGGTCATAATTGGTACGGTCGGCAACGCCCCAGAGTTCGCCCCAGCCGAAGGGGAAGAGGAACTCAAAGTCGGTGGTGGCCTTGGAGTAGAAGGACAGCTCCTCGGGGGCATGATCACGCAGACGCAGGTTCTCTTCCTTCAGACCGATGGTCAGGAGGAACTGCTTGCAGAAGCTGCGCCAGTAGTCGAACCACTCGAGATCGGTGTCGGGCTCGCAGAAGAACTCCAGCTCCATCTGCTCAAACTCGCGGACGCGGAAGATGAAGTTGCCCGGGGTAATCTCGTTGCGGAAGCTCTTTCCGATCTGGGCGATGCCGAAGGGCAGCTTGCGGCGCGTGGTGCGCTGAACATTCACAAAGTTGGTAAAAATGCCCTGGGCGGTCTCCGGACGGAGGTAAACGGTGTTTTTGGCATCCTCGGTGACACCCTGGAAGGTCTTGAACATCAGGTTGAACTGACGGATATCGGTGAAGTTGTGCTTCCCGCAGCTGGGGCAGGGGATGTTGTGCTCTTCGACAAATTCCTTCATCTCGGCCTGGGAGAAGGCGTCGATGGGCTTCGGCAGCTCATAGTTGACTTCCTGGCACCAGTCCTCAATGACCTTGTCGGCGCGGAAGCGCTCGTGGCACTCGCGGCAGTCCATCAGCGGATCGGAGAATCCGCCGAGATGACCGGAGGCAACCCAGGTCTGGGGATTCATCAGGATGGCGGCATCCAGACCGACATTGTAGCGGTTTTCCTGGACGAATTTCTGCCACCAGGCGCGCTTGACGTTGTTCTTCAGCTCTACGCCGAGGGGGCCGTAGTCCCAGGTGTTGGCGAGACCGCCGTAGATTTCGCTGCCCGCAAAAATGAAACCGCGGTTTTTGCAGAGGGCAACAATCTTGTCCATGGTTTTTTCGGAGTTTTTCATTTGAGTCCTTTCCCGCGGCTGGCTGCCGCGTAAAACGTAAAAATTTGACTTGGATACTATAGCACAAATGATCCTCTGCCGCAATGGTTGACAGAAATCTGACGTAACATTGAAAAGAGCGGGAAATCGTGTATAATGAAATAAGAGAAGAAAGAAAACACGGATTCCCTGTACGGAAGGAGCGTGATGAAATGCTGCTGGCCATTGATGTCGGAAATACAGCGATCATGCTGGGAACCATCGAAGAAGGAAGCATCGAGAATATCCTGCGGATTCATACGGAGCCGAGATACACCGCTGCGGAGTACGGGATCCAGCTGCGGCAGCTGATGGACTATTATAACATTGCGCCCGGGCGGCTGGAGGGCGCGATCATCTGTTCGGTGGTGCCGACCGTGACGGAAGCGCTGTGTGAGGCGATATACCACCTGACCGGACTGAACGTCATGGTGGTCGGACCGGGCATCAGGACGGGAATGAATGTACGGATCGACGACCCGTCGACACTGGCGGGGGACCTGGTGGTGGGCAGTGTGGCGGCCATTGCGTATTACGGTACACCGGCGATCGTCCTCAATATGGGAACGGCTACCACGATGACCGTCGTCGATGAGAAGGGGACCTATCGGGGCGGAATCATCATTCCGGGTGTTGAGCTCGGCCTTCAGGCGCTGTCTGCGGGAACCAGCCTGCTGCCGGACATCTCCGTGACCCCGCCCAAGAAAGTGATCGCCACAAATACCGTGGATGCCATGCGCTCGGGCGCCATCTTTGCAACGGCGGCGATGATCGACGGGATGATCGAGAGGATGGAGCAGGAGCTGGGGTTGCGCTGTAAGGTTGTTGCCACCGGGTCCCTGTGCTCGGCCATCGTCCCGCAGTGCCGACATACCGTCATTCAGGACGATAACCTGCTTCTCAAGGGCCTCTGGATCCTGTATGAGAAGAACAGGAAACAGTAAGATTTGCCCACAAAAAGTCAGGTAAGCTCGTGAAGCGGATCGTATGCCCTCACGAGATTTCTCTTGCGCAGGAATGAATCCTCTGCTATAGTGGAGTAAACAGGCAAAAGCAATCAGATATTTTGAAACGACAGCCTGCTGAGGGCAGGGGATCTTCGATTCCGGGAGGGGATGGTGAACAGAATGGGTTTTCAGCTGATCCCCCTGGCTATGCTGGGGGCATATATCCTGTATGCGTCCTACTACTACGCGACCCCCATGTTTTTCCTTAAAGTGATGCTCTTTCTTGCGCATATCCGGTACCGGGACATCGATATTCATTTTGAAGAGAGACGGATTACGGCCCGCTATTCGAGGGACGGAGAGGAGCATGTCGTTTCGTGCCGGGTCGACGAAGATCTGGAATCCCGCTTCTGGCCTATGACGGCCTGCTCTGCGTTCCGCCGTATGCTGAGGGATATCAGAAAAGGCCGGCTCTACGAAAGCGATCCTGCCGAGGCCGAAAACGGCGAGAGCGGGGCGATGGGGGATCGCTCGGACAACTGATCCGGCAGAATGAGCGGGAGCTCAGAATCAAATAAGAACAAAACAGTGAGAAGCAGCCCTCCAGGCACGGAAGGCTGCTTCTCATAATGTGCAGAGTAATGCTTTATGAGCCACGACGACGGCTTTTCAGCTCTTTGGCGGCGGCTTTAATCTGGGAGCGAAAGGTAAGCAGGATTTCGACAATGGCGGCGATGCTGATGATCACACCCCAGACCGTCATAGGAGCGGTCTGGTAGATGTCACCGCTGCTGCGCAGAATCGCGGCACACAAGTCCACATAAACTGCATAGCAGGAGAGAATTGCGCAGACAATCAGTTGTTCCATTTCATACCCTCCACGTTCACAGGCGGGATCAAGTTGCGCACGGGTTCTTCGCAGGGAAAAGCAGTCTTCTCTGCAGGGACGGTGAAATCCTGGGGATCATCCGGGCTCTGTCAGTGAGAGGTATGAGCGGAGGCAAGTTTCCGGCGGAACCCTGTTGGAACGGCTTCCGGCTGCAGCCCGGCGGCTTTCATGGAACGGATATGCCTCATCTCACGGAAATAGAGCACCAGCAGAACCACATCCGCAAAGACCCAGGCGGCGGGGTTGGCACAACAGACGCCGTTGAAACCGATTCTTCCGACCAGCACAAATGCAACCAGAACGCGCGCGATCAGCTCGGAGACACCCGCCAGCATGGCCTCGCCGGAGTATCCCATTCCCTGAAGACCGTTGCGGAAAATGAAAATGACGGCAAGCGTGGGATAAAACGCACTCATGGCCACCAGATACTGCTGGGCCTGACGGAGAACACGGATCTCGGAGGCGTCCACAAAGAGCAGGGCCACTTTCTGTCCAAACGCATAGTTGAAGAGGAAGGCCGCGACGCAATAGAGCATGGACACGACAGTCGTTTTCAGAACTCCGCGGCGTATCCGGTCGATCTCGCCGGCGCCGAGGTTTTGGCCGCAGTAGGTTGCCATGGCGATGCCGCAGCTTTCGAGCGGGGCGGCAACAATGTTATGCACCTTCGATGCCGCCGAGACGGCTGCCACGGCGGTGGCGCCCAGCCCGTTCACGGCGCTCTGCATGATGATGGAGCCGACGGCCGTGATGGCAAACTGTGCGCCCATCGGAACGCCGATCCGAAGCATGAGACGCATGCTCTTCCAGTCCGGACGCAGGTCCGAGCGGTGGATGTCCATGAACGGAATCTTTTTGATGATATAGAAGACGCAGGCAAGGCCGGATGCCAGCTGCGACAGGATGGTTGCCCAGGCGGCGCCCTCCACTCCGGCATGCAGAACTTTCATGAAGAGGATATCCAGAAAGACGTTGATCACAACCGCGCCGACCAGGAAATGCAGGGGAGTGCGGCTGTCGCCGAGCGCGCGGAGCACAGCAGAGCTGAGATTGTACAGCATGGTCGCTCCGACGCCCATGAAAATGAGGAAGATATAGCGATACGCATCGTCGAAGATTTCCGCCGGTGTATTCATCATACGAAGCAGGTCATCCGTCCAGAAGAAACAAATGACCTGGATAACGACGGAGATCCCGAACCCGAGCCAGACCAGCTGCGCGCTGCGCTTCTTGACGATATCCGTCCTTCCGGCCCCGAAGCTCTGGGCGATCGGAATGGAAAGGCCGGAGCAGACACCGAGTGCAAACCCGATAATCAGGAAATTCAAAGCCCCGGTGACGCCGACACCGGCAAAGGCATTCAGGCCCAGAATACGGCCGACAAGGATGCTGTCGGCGACACTGTAAAACTGTTGAAACAGATTCCCGATCAGCAGCGGAATACAGAAGCGCAGAATGCACTTCAAAGGCGAACCTGTTGTCATATCTTTTATCATGGATGAATCAGCTTTCCAATACCGGTAAA